>CAMRDM010000007.1 GCA_947041225.1 uncultured Deferribacteraceae bacterium
ATTTAAAACGTATTAAAACTTACGACTATCTGTATTGTAATAGTTGTTAGAAGTAGGTAGCATTTATTAATATGAAATTTACGACAAGCCTACGATGGATAGTTACAGATTTTATAATATAGATATGGTAAAGGGATTATAGAGATATTATAGTAGGGATATGCTAGAGATATTATTGTAAAAGATATGCTAGAGATATTATTATAAAGATATGCTAGAGATATTATTGTAGAGATATGCTAGAGATATGCTAGAGATATTATAGTAGAGACACATCTTAGTTGCATCTCTACTATAATTATATTAAGTATTACTTTTTAGTATCAGATGGTTTCTCATCTTGCTTTTTATCAGATTTTGGAACATTATTCTTTTTATGTTTTAATTCTTCTCCAGATATACCGGGAGTAGTCATTCCAACAGGATCAAGAATAATTGCGATCTCTTCTTCAGTCAAGATTTTATCTCTTAAAATAAGATCTCTGATCGGTTGACCTGTCAAGATCGCCTCTCTAGCTAATTTTGAAGCCACTTCATATCCGACGTGTGGATTAATAGCTGTAACTATACCAACAGAGCGTTCAATGTATGAAGTCAATCTCTCTTCATTTGCAACAAGATCTTTCAGTAAGAACTCAGTAAACACTCTAAATCCATTATTCATAATAGATATAGATTGAACAAGATTAAATACGAATACTGGTTCCATAACGTTAAGTTCGAACTGTCCAGCTTCGACACCTAGCGTAACAGTTAGATCGTTACCGATAACTTGGAAAGCGATCTGATTAATAACCTCAGCCATAACAGGGTTTACTTTACCCGGCATAATAGAACTTCCAGGTTGACGAGGTGGAAGAGTTAACTCTCCAAGTCCACAACGAGGACCTGATGCCATCAATCTTATATCGTTACATATCTTAGACATGTTCACCATACAAACTTTTAATGCGCCAGATACTTCAGTATATATATCACAGTTCTGTGTTGCATCAACAAGATCATCAGCCCCACGAATAGGAAATCCAGTAAACTTACAAAGATACTCAACAACTTTTACGATATAGTTAACGTCAGCATTAAGTCCAGTACCAACAGCAGTTGCACCCATATTAACTTCATGCACGTCATCTAATGATTGAGAAATCCTTTTTATATCTCTGCTAATAGCTCTTGAATAAGCTTTAAATTCTTGTCCTAATCTGATAGGTACAGCATCTTGTAGATGTGTTCTACCCATTTTTATCATGTGATCAAATTCTTTTGCTTTTTTATCAAATTGATCTCTCATCATACGCATTGTTTTGAGTAGATCATTAAGAAGAAATATCAATGTAAGATGTGCAGCTGTTGGAAAAGCATCGTTAGTCGATTGAGACATATTCACATGTGTGTTAGGAGAAACGATATCATATCTACCTTTATCGTGTCCTAAAATTTCTAACGCTCTATTACCGATAACTTCGTTGGCGTTCATGTTAATAGAAGTCCCAGCACCACCTTGAATAGGATCAACAACGAATGATGAGTTGTAATCACCAACGATAACATCATCACACGCTTGCATTATTGCATCAGCTAAAGTTCTATCTAGCTCATCGACATCAGCGTTTGCAGCAGCCGCAGCTTTTTTTACAATCGCTAAACTTTTAATCATCATTGGATGAATATGAAACCCAGTGATAGGAAAATTTTCTATGGCTCTTAAAGTTTGCACTCCATAGTAAGCGTTAATCGGAACTTGTTTATCACCTAGAAAATCATGTTCGGTTCTAAACCTAATTTTTTTATTACTGTCAGGCATAATTTCTCCTTTAATTTTATTAGTAAAGCTTTATAAGATATTTACGCGCCTTAAAAATAAAGGCAGATGGATTTAATTTTAATCCTCATTCCTATTATTTTAACAATGGTATGATTTTTACTAAAGTATTGCAAGTATTAAATCATCATATTTATAAACTATATAAATTTATGATGTAGTAAAGAATATAACATAAATAAAATTATCTTTTTAGCTGTAAAAAGCATATTTACTAACTAATGTGATAGAAAAAAATAGTCATATATTTGCAAAAAGTTATAACTAAATTTACATACATATAGGTATTATGTATATATGAAGTATGTATGTCAATTACATAATTTATAAAACTTTTATATTTTTATGTTGGCAAGGTGTTAAAATCGGATAAATAACTTAAATTAACGGTAAATGTTATAGTTATTAATTGGTTGAATTTATATTTAGATATAGTATACTTTATATATCGGTAGAGAGTTGTGAATATTTAAGAATTGTTAATATTGAGTAATATTACGATGTATATTTTAAGAACGAGGATGTTGTATAATCATTAATGGCGGCGTGATTTTTACGGAGCGTTTCGGATATTAAAAACAGGTGGTACGTTTGATTTTTCTAGTAACGAGTTTGTGCTTATGGCGATAACGAGTTATATAGGAACAGAGATTCCATATCCAGCTGATGAAAGATTTTTAGAAGAGTTAAAAGAGTATTGTGGCAGTGATAAGGGTAAGCCAAGTATATGTATTATATTACTATCTACCTTTAAATAAGTTTTACGTTTTTTGGATCGTACAGGAAAAAGTGATTTAGAAAAAATGCTAAAAAATGGTTAGATAAATTAGAGAGTAATGAAGCAATAAAGAACGTAATAGATATATAATATATTGTTAGATTTCACTGATTATGATATTAAGTTACGGAGTGTATAAATGTTGAAAATAGATCATAAAAGTTACAAAACTGAAGAAGATAATATTGCACTTATAACTAACAAGAGAGAAGCTGAAAACCGTGAGCAGATGTTATATGATATTATTGATCAGATCGATAACTACAATGAGTATGTAGAGCATTGCAAGTTAATGAAGTCGAAAGGTCTTGATTTTGTACAGGTAGAAAATAAGAGTGCGATCAAAGCTAAATGGAGTAAAATATTTGCGTCATCGATATCAATTATTGACAAAAACAAAGTATATTTTAAAGAGTTTAGATGGCATCTATTTAGTTATGAATTGTTAAAGTGTGAAAATAATTATGATGCAAGAATCTGTTTTGATAAGGCTATAAAAACCGATGTATATATGTTTTATCAACATAGTGACGAAGTGTATAGAATAGAAAATCCAAGCTTATTAAAATCTACAGATTTTGATATGGATGATGATGTATATGTTTTCGATGTTAAAGAGAAGTGGACGTATATTCGTACACATGAGAGTGAGTTTGGACCGTATTTTTATAGTGTGAAATAAATCTGTCATTGATTACGTTGCTTGTAATAATGAGTTAAAAAGTTAGCAATTAATTTCATTGAAACCATATTATGAGAGTACAGATAAAAGTATGTGATATGGTTACTGTAAAGAGGTTGCATATATTTTAGATGATTTAGATCAGTATCTTTCAGTTGGTGGGTTTATGGATCACGATGATTCTGTAGACTTTTTCAACGATAGAATAACAGAAGAGGGTTTTAAATATACACAGATATCGGCAGTCGATACGACGGTGCTAAGCTTAATGCCTTCTAAAGGTTTAGGTTTATAAAAAATCGCTAACAGTAAAATAATAAGCAGGATATGTAGCTATGAATGATGAAAAAAATAAGTTGATAGACAGTGAGTTGATAAACAGGCTGGATAAGAGAGTTAAAGATAAGCAATCTCAAATGGGTAGTTGTATGAGTGATACAAAATGGAAGAAATTATTTAAAGCGATTAATAGTGTTGATGTTGAGATTGTAAGTTCTAAAAGCGTATCTATGTATCAAGATGATGAGCCAGAAAATTTATTTAATATATCGTTAAAAATATGTGGAGATAAGTTTACAGCTGATGAAGATGGAGCGTGTCCAGAAAGACTTAGAGATATAGAGTTTATTATTATTACAGTACGATCGGTTGATGATATGATGAAACTTAAAAATGCGATTGATAGCGTTGGATGTTTATTTGAGTATGAAATAATAGATCAAATATCTATAAAAATTTATGGATATAAGTAGACGAAATATTATAGAGTAGGTATGGTAAGATGATAGATCAAAAACATGTAGAGATGTTTAAAGATGAGCTTAAATATATTTTAGAGGATAAAATGAAAAGGTTGAATTTTGATGAAAAATTATTTTATATAACAGGAGAGATCCCTCCGATTAAACCTCTAATGAGTGAAGAGGAGTGTTTATATATTTTGCCTCCTCCTCAAGATATATCTGAGTTTAATAAGGGACGGATTTCTATATGGCGATACGGCAATAGACTTGAGTTGCATTTTACAGGCGATGATAAAAAGAGCAGAAAACTATCTATGATTTACAGCGATACTTTTGAAGAGTTTGAAAGTATGGATAATTTTGAATTTACCCCTTGGTTGATAAATAATTGTAGCGATCAAAAATGTTCAACTAATATTTCTCTGCCTTATGTTTTGCAGAAATTAAAGAGTGAAAATATTGAAACAGTTGTAAGGTATTCAAAAACTTTAGATATGGTTGAGATACGTTTAAGTAGAAGTAAAGTAGTGTTATCTTTTGAAAATATAAATCAAGATTACACAAATAAAATTGATTGCGATTTAGAACAGATAAATAAAAATGAAGCATATCATTTCACAGTTTTTTCTCTTACTGTTATAGATCAGAGTGAGTTAAATGATTATCAAATAGTTGATATTATTTACTAAAATAATATGATGTTTAGATGCTAACAATGATAAAATAGAGGGTTGATATGGGAACGATAAAATGTGGTTTTTGGATGTGTAGATTTTTAGTAACGGATAAAGAGTTTGCAGAGTTTGTAAATTTCTGTGCAGGTAAAGAGTTTCGTTTTCATGCTTCAATGTTAAATTACCCTCTTGCATCGCCTCAAGAAGTTATAGAGAATTATAGCTTGGCATACTCAAGAATAATTTCAAAAACAAGTTATGCAAATCATGGATACGATTGCTACTCTTTAAAAGCAGATTGGTTTAAGGGTGGACTAGGAACTACATCAAGACATTATGGTAATTATCCTTTTTTTCAGATAGACTCTCCTAAAGCATATAGCGTATCTGATGGTGATGGATACTTTCACTATGAAGATATACACCAACAAGAACCGAGAGCGAAAGAGGTGTTTTCAGAGGTATCTTCTATAATTAAAAAAATATCAAAACCTATTTTTGAAAACGGTAGACCTGTATACTCTATACGAATAAGTGAAGATGCTTGGAATGATTTAAAAGAAAGTTATTGGTATGAAACATTTGGTAAAGATAATAATGTAACTACAAAGTGGAAGTAAGAGTTAGATAAAGTAACAGAGTATTTTTGCTTTAGTTAATTGATTGTGAGTTTAATTTACTAGATTAATCAAGATACAATTAATAAGAAATTTTAGGAGAAAGTGCTATGAACTACACTTCATTTATAAAACATCTATACGATGATTACGTTGATATATGGGAGAAAGGATTTAAGAAAGAGGCGAATAAATCTATACGAGATTTTTTTCTTATTTTTGATAAGATAGATCAAGCTGAACAATATAAATTGTTCTATAAATTTTGTGAAGATTACTGTGATAACAATGTTGAACAAGTAACAAAATTAAGGGAACGTGGAAACGGTGCTGTACCTTACGAACTTGCAAAAAGGATCTTAGTGTATCTTAAAAAATGTTACGAAGAAAATCTGATGCCACAGATTCGTTGGTACTATGAAATGGCGTACGATATAGGTGTGAAATCTATTAATACAAGTGAGATAATTAGTAAAGCGTATAACCATAAAGATAGTGATAAAAAATCTATAAACCTCATGTTCTCTAGTAAGGTTGGTACGCTTTCATGGGGTAGTCATCATTTTCCTGAAGGGTGTATTGTTGGAAAAGAAACGATTGAGAAAACGATTAAAAGTGCAAAAGAGATGATTGCAAAACATGAAATAAAAGATGAGTTGAAAAATGAGTTTTTCGACTACTGTAAACTGTATGAATTATGGTGGGAGTTTGAAAAAAATGATGTTACAGATTTTACAGATTTTTGTAATAAAAACGGTTTGAAGTTTGACGAGATTAAGGCGTATTATTACGATCGTTAAAAATTGTCGTATTACAGTTACTATATTATTACAGTTACGATATTATAAAGGAGCTAACAGAGTGGCTAGATGGAGTAAATTACAGAAACAGATATATCTATTGATAGATAAAAATATCAACCTACAAATTCATTGTTCAGTTATAAGAATGAAAAGCGAGAGAGGTAGTGCAGGTTTGCCACGTTACTTTATCACTTTAGATAAAGATGTGATATTTGATTATCCGAAACAATTTATAAATAAAGAGATGCCTGATGAGGTTAGTAAATATTCTTTTACAGAAAATATTACACCGAAAGTTCAAGAACTTTATCCGTATATAACAGAAATTTCAGATATATCAGATCTGTTTAGAGAGTATATTGATACGCCGATAAATGATCTGTATGAGAAAGAGTTTAAGAGTGATGAGTGGGGATTGACAGATATTTTAAAATCTGCTGATAGACGAATAGGTTTATCTAAATTAAAACAGTTTATATCAAATACGCAGAACGATGTGATAGAGAAAATTATAACTGCACGTCAAATAGCAAGAGTGTGATTATGTATAATAGATTTAGTGATATAAGTAAATTTATATTACATTCTGATAGATTAAAAGTAGTTAATAATTATGAGGTGTATATATCGAGTGAGGAAGATCATGATATCTATGTTGATATAGAGGATTATAATTTTAAACCTACAGAAGATGAAAAACTATCACAGTCGAAGTTAGATAAATATAGTAACAATTTAAATATTGTACCTCAAGTGTTTGACCTGCTAAAACCACTTATTATAGATGTTGCAAGAAGCATCTGTAAGCTTGATAATCTTGTTCAAGAGTATAATAAGGAGATGGATAATAGTTATGATTACTCTATATATGGAGATGATGATTTTCATTATGAGTTACCGTATGTTCTTCTAAAAAAACCTAGTCTTGTGATACTTAATTATGTTGGGTGTCGTATAAATACTGAGTTTCATGTAATCTTTGAATACGAAAATAATTCATTTTATTTTAAAAGTTTCGGACTTGACAAAACGCTTTTAGAGAAGTGGCAAAACTTTGAGATAAGGGTTGATAGATAGATAAGATAATGGTTTTTTGATGAGGTGAGGTTTTGTGGATATTGATAATTTAGAGTATTTTAATAAAGATGATCTAATTAAAATCCAGAATGAATTAATAAGTAAAATATCGAAGAAGAGTATGGTTGGTTCTATTAATTATATAGCTGGTGTTGATCTTGCATATTTTAATAAGAGTGATAAAGAGTATGCTGTTTGTGTGATCGTGATATTAGATTATAGAACTCATGAAGTTATAGAGATTATATCAGAAGTTGATGAAATAAAATGTCCGTATATCTCAGGATGTTTATCGTTTAGAGAGATTCCATTATTTTTAAAAACAGATAAGCGAGTAGTTAACACTCCAGATGTTTATATATTTGATGGCAATGGATATCTACATAAAAGACATATGGGGCTTGCTACTCATGCAGGTATATTACTTGATAAACCTACGATAGGAGTTGCAAAAAGTTATTTTAAAGCAGAGGATACAGATTTTGTTATGCCGATAAATGAGAGTGGTTCGTATAGTGATATTATTATAAATGATGATATTTACGGTTGTGCATTTCGTGCACATAAAGATGTGAAACCTATTTTTATTTCAACAGGAAATCATATAGATTTAGACACAGCAAAAAATATAGTTTCAAGTTTAATAACAGATGAAAGCAGAGTACCTATCCCTACACGACTTGCCGATATTGAAGCAGGTAGAGTTAGAAAATTGATCGTTGGGTAGACAATTTAGATATGTAGGTTTACTATTTTAAGGAGATAGATTTACGACACAAAAAAATATATATTGCAAAATTTATAGATTTATTTAATGAAGCTGAAGCTGAAAAATTTTCAGAACTTTATTCAGAGAGGATACAGGGATAAGCTTAGTTTCTCAAACAAGAAAGAGTAGGTGATTACTAAAATGTTTGACTATAATAATTATGTGTTATTAATAAGAGAGGATAAAATGTTGGCAAAACAGAGAGGCAAAAAAAGAAAGCTTAAATCACTTTTAAATTATATAGATGGGTTTGTACCGTTTTTAGAAACAGATGAAAAGTACGAACATTTTCATGTACCGTGCAGTAGAAGTTTTATAGATAATCCAAAAATGAGATTAAAACTTAAAGCTATGTTTTTAGAAAAATGGCTTAAAACAACTGAAAAATTTATAGAGATAAGTAAAACAAAATCATTACCATTTTGCAAAATAGTTGCAGTTACGATTGAAGATGATTATTGGGGATCACAGATAATAATTTTTTACTCTAAAGATTATTACGATAATTTTTTTAAAAGAAATGATAAGTATCAAACATGGACAGAGGTAGATAACAGACCATCATTTATTAAACAACATGGACTTACTACACCACTTACAGAAAGGTGTATTAAGGAAACAGTTATTGATGATGATTATGAAGAGAGTAGCTTTATGTGGGTTTACTCTTAATACTATCTTGATCTATATATAAATTTCTGTAACGTAAAAAGTATGAATTGAGGGTTGATAATTATGCAACTAAATGCAACGTTGATACATGAAACTGTAGCGATCTTTATGAAAAACATCTTGCCTGATTTTTCTTGTAATAAATCTATTAAAATTGCACAAAGAGAAAGTGATGCAAGAATTGATTATATCGGTTGGTCGGTTGGTAGGCGATATGGCGATAGTTATTTTGTAAGTTTTCACAGTGAGATAAGTCATAGAGTTATTGATCCGTTATATGATAAAATATTTGAAAATCTATCATCACCTCATCGGTGCATATATAAGTTTTTTGATTTTGTTGGAAAGTTTAAGGTTACAAATCAGCAAGAGTTAGATGAGGCTTTAAATAGTTTTGGCGATTATTTGAAAGATGATTTAGAGGTTTTTTTCAATAGTTTTAAAGCGGATAATGATTACTTAACATACCTTTGCAATAAGGATTTGTTTTTTAGTTGGAGTGAAGTATTTGCCTTGAAACGGATTTTATTATGTTTAAATATTGATAGAAAACTCTTGATAAAAACGCATCAATTTAATCTGTCTTTATGGGAAGATAGAACGGATACTTTTTACTCTAAACCGTACTTAGATGGGCTTAAAAAAATCATAGAATATTTTCCAGATGTAGAGATTATAATATAAAAAATAATGAAAACATACGAGGTTGAGATATGAGATTTCCATTTAAAGATTCTGAAGATGTAGCAGTTTTTGCTTGTTGTCATATTATAGATGAAGGTGCAGATATCTGTTACGTTAGTCACGATGAAGATGATGGCGCATGGCAATTCTTATGTGATAGAGATAATCACGAAGATTTTGAAGGACGAGTTATATCACTTAAAGAAGCGTTTGAAATTGATAACTCTATAGGAGAGTTAGCAGATCTGAAACTAGGTTGTGAAGCTGTTAGAGATGGCAAAAATCTGCCTTGGAAATAATATAAACGTAACATGATTAAGAGTGTTAAATTGATAATAATATTGTTTTATCCTTAATTTATTCTATAATATAGATGTAGTTATACAGATATAAAAATAAATAAAATATAAGTGTCTCTAAGTAGAGTTACTATTTTATAAATGAGGGATTGATATGAGCAGAGATCTATTTGTGAAATTTTTAAAAAAGTATACTAAGAGTTTAGATACGATAGAACCGACTGAATCGATACTAGACTGGTGTAGCGATAAATTGCCTAAAGTGTTATTAGATTTTTGGAGCGAGCACGGTTTCGGTAATTACGGTAATGGGCTTATAAAGGTGATTGATCCATCTAAATATATGAGCAGTTTCTACACATGGTTAGGTCGTAATGATTTCGATAAAATCCCGATACTTGTAACAGCGTTTGGAGATATATTTTACTACAGGAAACTATCTGCAACAGATAACGATATAAGTCTACTTAATATTCATCACCGACAAATATCTGTATGTACTTACAGTCTTGAAGAGTTCTTTGAAAAGTTTATAGTAGATGATGAAGTAGCTAACGAGGTATTAAAAGTAGATATATTTAATGAGGCGATTAAATTAAAAGGTGATCTTGCATTTGAAGAGATATTCTTCTTTACACCAGCATTAATTTTAGGTGGTGGAGAGGATATTAAGCATATAGATAAAGGTGATGGTTTGACTCATCAACAGGTTTTATTTCAACTAGGAAATTAGAAGAGTATGAACGGCGAGATGAGTGATTTAACTGCTATTTTTTGGATGGTTAAAATAGATGAAAATAATTTCACTTTAAAATTTAATAATCTGCATGTGATGTAAGTGTTAGATAAGATTATGCTCATAATAAGAAAAATTATTAATCATGATAGTCGAATATAGTTTCTATTTCTACAACCTTTCTACAAATTACGTCATTCATATCAATGTTATTGGACATTTCAACAATTAGCTGAAACAACTGTTGTTTTGCTCCAGCATCATCGAGCATACCTTCTTGTCTTATTATCCATAATAGCCAATAATATTCGCTCAACCATAAATCTTCTTTTGAAAATCTATTAATTTTAGATAAAATTTCTGATTTATTTACAGATAAGAAGTTTAATATAAATTTTTCATCAGAAATATTCTCTGATTTTTTATAACTAATAATAGAATTCAAATGTTTTAGCTCAAATAAAATCACTATAATTTCACCTCTGCATTAAATATAATCTTTATGGCATTGCACCGTATTCTTTGTTTTTCGTTATTATCAAAATAACTTGTACCATACATTATACAGCAATCATCTTTATAATTAAATCCAAAATATGTGAGTTTTATATTTCAGCTTGCATATTTTTGGTTTTAACATTTTGCACTACATATATTATTGATTTATTAATGGATCAATTTATTGTATAATTTATTATTAAAATTGTTTGAATAATTTTAATAATGTTACGATATGGAGTTTAATGTGCAATCTAAGTTTAAAGATATAATAGCTGTTCATGAGAGCAGTTTAGTAGATGATAATAAGATATTTAATTTTCTAGGCTATTTCAAATTACTACTCATAGTGATACTACTTATCACAGGTTTCAAGGCGTATAGATCTAGTTATGAACTGAGTTTTGTTATACCTAGTTTAGTAGAGTTTATTACGCTCGTTGTTGTATGGGTATATCATTATAAGTTACAAGGAAGAATAAAATACTCACTAAAAATAATTGAGATAAATAAGCGACATTTAAGTCGTATATCTGGCGATTGGATTAAGTTTGATGATATCGGTGGGGAGTTTATTTCAGTTAATCATCCGTACGCTAGCGATCTTGATATTGTCGGCAAGAAATCATTATTTCAACTTTTAAATCTTACGAACACTTGGCACGGTAGGGTTGCGTTTGCGAATGATTTATTGAATGCGAACGGTGGGGTTAATATAAATCTCAATGCAACATCACTTCCTGATCCCAATCCAGAGTATAGCATCAATGAAATACATGATAGACAGCAGGCTATATTAGAGCTTAGTGATAATATTAAATTTTCAAATGATATTGAGTATCAAACATCTAAAATCGGTGTAAGTAATTCAATAGAGAAACTTGTAATCACACTTAAAGATAAACAAATTTTTCTTAAAAACAAATTGTTAAAAATGATATTAAATTATCTACCTTTAATCACGTTACCATTGATGTTTATCGTTTCAACTTTTAAACTTACAGATTACTATGTTTTTGTAGCAGTAACTCTATCAACTTATTTAGCGTTATGGATTATTGGTGCGTATAGGATACGTAACTATCTCCAAGATATAGATGATATTCCGTCAAAACTTAAAGCGTACAGTCGTATGATTAAGTTAGTTGGCGAGATAAATTTTACCTCTAAAAAATTAGTAGACATAAAATCTAATTTATCGACATCGACGTTATCTGCTGAACATGCGATAAAAAGTTTAGGTAGAATTTCAGATCGTTTAAATGTTAAAGGCAATGCGATTATCTATTTTCTATTAAATGTTTTATTGCTATGGGATTACAGAACTGCGATTAAGTTTGATAGTTGGAAAGAGAGTTATGCAGATCGATCAGAGAAGTGGTTTCTACTATTAGGCGAGTTAGAAAGTTTACTAAGTTTTTCAAATATAGCAAATATATGTAATAATGTTTCTATGCCGACTGTTACTGATAAAGATAGAGTTATTACGGCGAAGAAGATCGGACATCCGTTACTAGTGAATGAGAGTAGGGTTGATAACGATATGGCGATTAATGATAATATTTTAATTATTTCAGGATCTAATATGTCTGGTAAGACTACTTTTTTAAGAACGGTAGGAATTAATTTAGTATTAGCAGAAGCAGGTTCATTTGTATGTGCAGATGAGATGCAGTTTTCACCTATGAAGATTATGACATCTATGCGAATTGCAGATGATCTCAATGAGGGTATCTCGACGTTTTATGCAGAGTTAAAACGTATTAGTGATATCGTGAAAAAGTCGGAGAAACATAAAGATACGATTTTTCTAATTGATGAAATTTTTCGTGGCACAAATTCAGAGGATAGATTAATCGGTGCAAAAACAGTAATCTCAAAATTAAATGATTTCGGAGTAATAGGTATTATAACAACTCATGATTTAGAACTTTGTGAATTAGGAGATAAGAGTTCACGAATTATAAACTACAATTTTTCAGAGTATTATAAAGATAACGGTATTCATTTTAGTTATAAGATAAATGCTGGTAAATCAACAACTACGAATGCAAAATATTTAATGGAGCTGGTAGGTATTTATTGATTGATGTAGTACGCTATGCCGATATACGTACTGTGTTTATTGCTATATTGTATATTTATGTGAGTTTTATTACTATGTTTTATTTTAGATATTGGTTATGATTAGTATATTTATTATGTAAAGGTTGTGATTTAGATTTAAATTAATATATATGTCAAATAAGATCATTAAGTTTTTGTATTTATACGGTTGTTTCAGCTTATATATATATTTTTTTACGCTATAAAAATTAAGATATATCAATAATCTCAACGTTGCTACTGGTTTGCTAATGTTGATATAGTAAAAAGGTATTGACATATATTCAAAACATTGTTACTTTTTAGATAAATATATGTAAGAATTATCAATTATATTTATGGATGTATCATTATTGTTTTCTTCCTAATTACATTTGTTCTGTATTGAATTGAGATGTTTTATTTTATTAGAATTTAATAATTATCGTTTTTATATAGTTGTCGTGCAGATACACCTTGTTTTAATGGCGATATATTATGTATTTACGTTATTGATTAAGCTTAAAAAATATGCTTGGGGGGTTGTATGAGAGTTAATTTTTTACCTAGTGCGAGAATCTTTACATTAATCACGTCATTTGTTCTTCTTTCCACATCTTCTGCGTTTGCAGCAAAATCAAAAGGTCTTTTAGCGTTTACCGCAGTTCCTGATGAATATAAGGCGATTGCTACGTTAGTAATACTACTTATCGCAGCGATACTGTTTTTTACAGAGGTTATTCCGTTACCAGTAACGGCGATGCTTGTACCTATTATGCTTTCACTCACAGGAGTTATCGGAGCTAAAGAAGCGTTTGCTAATTTTGGTAATCAGTGGGTTGTAATATTCATGGCTATGTTTATAGTTGGACATGCGGTATTTATAACTGGTTTTGCAGAGAAGATAGGTAACCTTACGATGGTTATATCAAAAGGTAGTGAGAAGCGCCTTCTTATCTTTTCTATGGTTGTAGTAGGTCTTTTATCAAGTTTATTAAGTAATACAGGTACGATAGTTGTTGCAATACCTATGATATTAGCAATGTGCTCATCGTCAAAAATAGATCCACGTAGAATTCTTATGCCAGTAGCGTTTGCCTGTTCGATAGGTGGAACGATAACATTAGTTGGAACGCCACCTAACGGTTTTATCAATACACAGCTTGATATAATTCCAGGTATTGAACCGTTCGGTTTTTTCGAGTTTGCATTGATTGGTATTCCGTTGTTTTTAGTAACGATAGGTTTATACACTCTTTTAGGTGAAAGAATTCAGCCTAAATCATTACCAGCAGATCCTGATGCAGAAGTTGATCTTAAAATGGATAATCATGGTGAGAAAACTAGTAACTATCGTTATAACAAGATGCCAGTAGCGACAGTTATTTTCGCAGGTATCATTATATTTATGGCAACATCATGGTTACCGTTAATCGTTGCAGCTATGTTAGGTGCGTGCTTAATGATAATCACACGTTGTATAACTATGAAAGAGGCGTATGAAGGTATCGACTGGACAACGATCTTCTTATTTGCAGGTATGTTATCTATGAGTACAGCTATGGATAAGTCTGGAGCTGCGAAATTAGTAGCAGATATCGTAGTAAGTAATATTTCATCACCTTATCTATTGTTAGCGGCGGTATGTTGTATAACAGTACTTATCACTAATTTCATGTCAAACACAGCTACAGCGGCGTTAATGGCACCACTTGCTATACCTATAGCACTTGGAGCAGGGATATCTCCATTACCTATGGCAATGGGTATCGCAATGTCAGCGTCTGCATGTTTTTTAACACCAGTTGCTACTCCACCTAACACTATTATTTTAGGTTACGGACGATACAGTTTTATTGATTATCTTCGTTACGGTTGGGTATTACAGGTTGCGGCTATTGTTACTATAGTTGGACTTGTTCCACTAATATGGCCATTTACACCATAATTAGTATATGATTTAAAGTATTTACGATATATTAAGCCTGCGATCTATAAGTTGTATATATAGGTTGCAGGTTTTTTGTTCTGTATAGATTTGTGTGTTTGTTATAAATATAGATATTAAGGTGTGATTTTATGT
The DNA here is from genome assembly GCA_947041225.1 of uncultured Deferribacteraceae bacterium. GTDB lineage: Bacteria > Chrysiogenota > Deferribacteres > Deferribacterales > Mucispirillaceae > CAMQYB01. The sequence continues at coordinate 15,023 of CAMRDM010000007.1, forward strand.
TAAATGATATGAGACAGTATCGCAGTTTCACAAAAGTTATGTGGGATCGTAATGCAGTAATATTTTATGTTGTGATGGCTTTATCATCTATATTGATATCAACAAGTGTAGTTTTTACACGGTTTGGTGGTGATATATCAATAGAGTTGCTACTTATAATTATCTCATACGCATCATTTTATTCATTTTTGATATCGATCAATAGGTATGTATTTATATTTGGTTTACTATTTGGAGTAATCAATCCATATATCGGTTTAGATCAGATAAGTAATTATCCTTTTCTTGTATGTTTATTACTTGCATCAATTTTAGTTATATATGTAAGGATTTGCTATGCGTCAGATGATTCAAACAGACGTAAAGGGCAGATATTTGGATTTGTAGCTGTTCTTTTTGCTATAGGGCTTAGGTTAAAATATCAGAACTATCAAGATATAAATATCTTATTTAATTTCTAAAAATCGTATCAATTACAATATCGGGACTGTTAAGATATAAATATTTTATTTTTTTTGTAAAAATATTATTTTTTATTAAAAATATAACAATACTATTTATTGGTTGATTTTTTATTTTTTCATTAAAAAGTCTTTGTTTACAATGTATTTATGGTAATAATTATTCATATCTATGTCTATTTGTAGGTATATCTTTGTAATTACATTAGTATTATACTATTGATACATAGATATAAATATGGTAGATTACATAACGATATTAATTTATAGTATCATTTTTGATAAGAATAGTTCAATTCGATTTAAACTTCAAAATTTCTTTTATTTATTCTAACTGTTTTAAATATACGGAGGCGTAATATGTCAATAGAAGCTTTAGCAAAAGATATAGCTAAAATTATCGGTAAAGAGAATGTTTTAACAAAAGATGCAGACAGACAATCATATTCATATGATTCAGCAGTTTTAGAGCCAGTTATTCCAGCGATGGTTGTAAGACCAACGAGTGTAGATCAGTTAGGTTTATTGGCTAAACGCTTTTATGATGCAGGCGTTCCGATGACAGTACGAGGTGCAGGAACAAATCTATCAGGCGGAACAATTCCAGATACAACAGATAGTGTTGTTATATTAACGAACTCCTTGAACAAGGTTTTAGAGATAAATGAAGAAGATTTATATGCAGTAGTAGAGACAGGTGTTATCACATCAACCTTAGCAGGAGCAGCTGCGAAGAAGAATTTATTTTACCCTCCAGATCCGGGATCACAATCGATCTCAACGATCGGAGGAAATATAGCAGAGAACGCTGGTGGTTTGCGTGGCTTGAAGTATGGCGTAACGAAAGATTACGTTATGGGTATAGAGTTTTTTGATGCAGAGGGAGAGTTTATTAAATCAGGATCAAGAACAGTTAAAGGTGTTACAGGTTATAATCTTGCAGGCTTAATGGTTCAATCAGAGGGAACTCTAGGAATAATATCTAAGGCAGTATTAAAGTTAGTTCCACCACCTAAAGCGTCTAAGGCGATGATGGCAGTGTTTGATGATTTAATTAAAGCATCTGAAGCTGTTGCAGCGATTATTGCAGCCCACGTTGTTCCTTGTACTATGGAGTTTTTAGATAACACGACTATTGTTATGGTTGATGATTATACGAAGATAGGCTTACCTCGTGATGCGGCTGCTATATTATTAATAGAGTTAGATGGTCATCCAGCACAGGTAGATGATGAAGCAAATACAACTATAGAAGTTCTTAAGAAATGTGGTGCAACGAGTGTAGTTTTAGCTAAAGATGCAGCAGAGAAGATGAAATTGTGGGAAGCTAGACGTATGGCATTACCAGTTTTAGCTCGTGCAAAACCAACGACTGTTTTAGAAGATGCAACAGTACCACGTTCAAGAATACCAGATATGATGAGAGGGATAGATAGTATCTCTAAGAAATATAATTTAACTATAGGAACGTTCGGACATGCAGGAGATGGAAATCTTCATCCGACGATATTATGTGATAAGCGTGATACAGCAGAGTTTCATAAAGTTGAAGAAGCGATAGATGAGCTATTTGATATAGCGTTAAAATTAGATGGTACATTATCAGGCGAGCATGGGATAGGTACGGCTAAATCTAAATGGTTAGAGAAGGAAACATCTAAAGGAACGATTTTATTCTCTAAAAAGTTAAGAAAAGCGTTAGATCCGAAATCTCTTTTAAACCCTACAAAACAGGTGAATATGTATGAGTAAGTTAAACGAGTTAGCTAAAAAATTAGAAAGTTTAGATGATAAGATTATTTCATGTATGAAATGTGGTTTATGTCAGCCAGTGTGTCCGATATTTAATTCAACTATGCAAGAGGCAGATGTTGCGCGTGGTAAATTAGCGTTAATAGATAATTTATCTAAGCATATATTAACAGATGCAGATGCGTTAGCTGAAAAACTTGAGAGATGTTTACTGTGTGGTTCATGTCAAGCAGCGTGCCCTCCGGGTGTTGATATAATGGATATTTTTATAGAAGCTAGAGAGGTTGTTTTCGGTTATGTTGGTTTATCTATAATCAAGAAATTTATATTTAGACAGATGTTAGCTAAGACGTGGTTTTTTAATACAGCTATGCGTATTGGAGCACCTTTGTCTAGAATAGTTTTCTGGAAAACGAATAAAGATCATGGTACATACTCTGCACCGTTACTATCACCTATTATAGGTAAACGTCATGTTCGTCCACTTCCATTAACACCGTTACATGTTGCAGTGGGTGCTATGGATACTCCTGCTGGTAGCAGTGGGATAAAGGTAGCATTTTTCTCAGGTTGTGTTGGCGATAAGATGTATGTAGATATGTCAAAAGCGTGCTTAAAAGTTTTAGATCATCACGGAGTAGGCGTGTATATGCCTAAATCATTTCCGTGTTGTGGACTTCCAGCGATCGTTTCAGGCGATGTTGATGGAGTTTTAAAACAGCTTAAACCGTCGCTAGATATGTTGATGAAGGGAGAGTTCGATTATTTAATTACTCCATGTGGATCATGTACTGCAACATTGAAAGAGTTTTGGCCTAAATATGCTCCAAGACTATCAGAGGAGTACGGCGTTTATGCAAACGAGTTAGAGCATAAGGTAATGGATATAAACGCTTTTCTTATTAATGTTTTAAAGGTGGAGTCTAAGCCTACGAAAGCAGATGCTGTTAAAGTTACTTATCATGATTCTTGTCATTTAAGAAAATCGTTAGGTGTTATTGCAGAGCCTCGTAAAGTTATCGGATTAAGTGGCGAGTACGAGTTTGTAGAGATGGCAAACGCTGAGAAATGTTGTGGATCGGGTGGAAGTTTCAGTCTTGCTTATCATGATATTTCTCTAGATATAGGTATGCGTAAGCGAACTGATGTTACAGAGAGTGGTGCAGATATAGTTGCTATGGGTTGTCCTGCTTGTATGATACAGATTGAGGATGTTTTATCTCAAAATGGAGATAAGGTAAGGGTTAAGCATACGATTGAGCTTTATGCAGAGTCTTTAGATAAATAGATAAGTTTTGTGTGGCTATCTTGTTATGCAGTTTTGATGTGTAGCAAAAAATCATTAAATTAGTTTGCTCAAGTATATGTATTGATTATCGGTGCGTTGAGTTTGAAAGGTAATAAAAATTATGAAATTAGTTAATTTTTAGTATATACGTTGGTAATCTAGGTAGAAGTTTGAAACCTTATGTAGAGTTATTAAGTTAGTTGATTTTATATAGACAGAGATGTGTAATAATTTTTGGAGGATCAAATGGTTGGAGAAAAAACAAAGACAGATTTAGTAGAACTGTTTTGTCAGAAAGCAGAGGTTGTGTCTGCTAAGATTTATGAAGCCACAGATATGAAGGATGCGGCAGCTTATATCGCAAAAATAGTTTCAGAGAAAGACCCATGTGAACTATTAGCAGAAGAAGAGGGTACAGAGAAAGGACCTCTTAGTAAGAACGGTGTTCCAACACGATTAGACAGACATATAGCTCTTCCAGGATTACCAGCTGCAAAAGCTAAGATTATTGAGAAAGAGTGTGCAGCTAAAGGTATAAAAGTTATATATGACGGCGTACGCAATTATTTAGCAGGTTTTGATGCATCAGTTGCTGAGGCACAGTTCGGTATAGCTGATAGTGCAACATGCTTTGTAGCAAGTGATGATGAAAATATGCGTTTATCAACAATGATGTGCGAAATTAGTATTCTTTTTCTTGATAAGAAAAATATTCGTAAAGGATTACTAGATGTTGCTAGTGATCTTCGTACAGTTCAGAAGAAAGGTCCGACGTACACAGCGTTTATTACAGGTCCAAGTAGAACTGCAGATATTGAAAGAGTTTTAGCGATCGGTGCACATGGTCCATTAGAATTGCACGTTATATTATTTTAGGAGGTATAAATAAATGCACGTTATTGAAAGAAAAAGTATGTCTAAATATAGAACGGAAGTTAAAGAAGGTTTAGATGATAAATTTTTAAGAAAATCATTAGATAAATTTTTTACAGATTATAGAGCTAATCGTAAAAAGATATTTACAGATTTTGATGAGAAAGGTGTGATAGAGAAAATAGCTATATCTAAAGATGCAGCTATGGCTAATCTTGAAGAACTTTATATACAATTTAAAGCAGAGGCTGAAAAACGTGGTGTTACTGTTCATAGAGCAGCGACAGCTGAGGATGCAAATGCAATAGTTGCAGATATAGCTAAAAAGAATAATGTTAAGCATATCGCTAAATCTAAATCTATGACAACTGAGGAAACTCAACTTAACTCATATCTAATAGATAGAGGATATGAAGTTATTGAGACTGATTTAGGTGAGTGGATTATACAGTTAAGAGGTGAAGGTCCATCACACATGGTTATGCCAGCTATACATCTATCTCGAGATCAAATAGCAGCCGATTTCACTAAAGAAACTGGTATAGAACAAGATAACGATATCCAAAGATTAGTTAAAGTTGCAAGAGCAAGATTAAGAAAAGAGTTTATTGTTGCAGATATGGGAATATCTGGTGCTAACGTTGCAGTAGCTGAAAACGGTTCTATAGCAACATTAACGAATGAAGGTAATGCTCGTCTTGTTACAACACTACCTAAAATACATGTAGCTTTCACAGGATTAGATAAACTTATCCCAACATTGGAAGAAGCGTTAACAAGTATGTTAATCTTACCAAGAAACGCAACAGCACAACTTTTAACATCTTATGTAAGTTGGATTTGTGGTGCGACTAACAGTGAAATAACTGAAGATAAGACACGTCAAGTACACATTATATTTCTTGATAACGGCAGAAGTAAAGTGGCACTTGATCCTGTATTTAGCGAAGTTATGCGTTGTGTACGTTGTGGTGCATGTGCAAATGTTTGTCCAGTCTATCGTTTAGTTGGTGGACATAAGATGGGTTATATATATATCGGTGCTGTAGGACTGATATTAACATACCTATATCATGGACATGAGAATGCAAAAATATTAGCACAAAACTGTGTTAACTGTGATGCATGTAGAACTGTTTGTGCAGCAGGTATAGATCTACCTAAACTTATTAGAGAAGTTAGAGTTAGATTAGTACAAGAGTACGGCTCATCAGTTGATAGAAAGTTAATGAAAGTTGTTATGGGTGACAGAAAGATGTTCCATAGATTATTAAAGTTTGCAAGCTATGCACAACTTCCGATAACAGCTGGTACAAAATTTCAACGTCATCTTCCGTTAATGTTATTTCCTAGTCATAATTTTAGAGCATTACCAGCGATTGCATCTAAATCATTTAGAGATCAATGGAAGAAAGTTAAACCTAAAGTAGTTGAGAACCCTAAAGCTAATATAGCTATTTTCTCAGGTTGTGCTCAAGACTTTATGTATCCAGAGCAGTTAGTTGCTGCCTTAAAAATATTTGAAGCAAAAAATGTAAATGTTTCATTTCCAATAGATCAAGGTTGTTGTGCATTACCACTTGAAATGGTTGGAGAGAGAGAGACAGTCAAAAGTGTAGCTAGAAGAAATATGGATGCATTTGTTGATGGTAACTACGATGCAATTGTTACATTATGTGCATCATGTGGCTCGTTCTTGAAGAATGTTTACGGTGAGATATTTCATGATGAGCCTGAGTATGCAAAAAAGGCAGAAGAGTTCTCAAATAAGATTCAAGATTTCAGTTTTTTTGCTCGTAACACATTAGGTGTATCGGCTAAAGATTTTAATAAGTCTGATGAGAAAGTAGCTTATCATGCAGCGTGTCATGAGTGTCGTGGGCTAGGAGTTATAGAAGAGCCAAGAGAGTTAATCTCATTTGCAGCCGATTACGTTCCAGCAGCAGAAGAGGATACATGTTGTGGATTTGGTGGAACATACTCTGTGAAATTTGCAGATATATCTGGTTCGATCGTAAACAGAAAAATTGATAATTTTGAGGCAACAGGTGCAACAAGATTAGTTATGGATTGTCCTGGTTGTGTTATCCAGCTTAAGGGTGGAGCTAAGAAGAGAAAAAGTAAGCTGAATGTAGGGCACATAGCTGAACTTTTAGCAGAAAACATGAAGAAGTAATACCAAGACAACATTGAGCTTAACCTTAATATCAAGTTAAATTGATGGTAAGGTTAATATTAAAATTGAGAGAAGATAAAAAAGAAACGATTGAGGGGGAGTAAATTATGTCGGTAACAGTTTTAGCAATTTTTGCAATGCTACCTATTCTTGTAGCATTAGTTTTAATGGTAGGATTACGTTGGAGTGCGATGAGAGCTATGCCACTTGCATGGTTAACAGTAGTATTAGCAGGTGTATTTATTTGGGGCTTAGATTATAAGTATATAGCAGCGCTATCTCTTCAAGGGGTAGTAACAGCTGTTGGAGTACTATATATAGTATTTGGAGCTATTCTTATTCTTTATACACTACAGATGAGTGGTGGTATGGAGACTATTCAGTACGGTATGCAGAATATCAGTAAAGATAAGCGTATACAAGCTATTATTATCGGTTATATGTTTGCAGCATTTATAGAAGGATCGGCTGGTTTTGGTACACCTGCAGCACTTGCAGCACCGTTACTATTGGCGTTAGGTTTTCCTCCATTTGCAGCAGCGGTGATATGTTTAGTTTTCAACTCATTCCCAGTAACATTTGGAGCAGTTGGAACGCCTATATTAGTTGGATTAAATCCGTTAACAAGTTTAGTAAATGATGCGGTAGCAACAGGCGCTTCTGGTGTTAATTTTGTTGATTACAGTTCATTTGCAAAAGTGATCGGTGAGTGGTCATCTGTTATGCACGCACCTATGGCATTTATATTACCTATTTTCATGTTAGGTTTCTTAACAAGATATTACGGTGAGAATAAATCATGGAAAGAGGGTTTCGCATTATGGAAATACTGTTTATTTGCAGGTTTCGTATTTGTTGTACCTTACCTATTTATGGCATGGTTTGTAGGACCTGAGTTCCCGTCTATGATCGGTGGATTGGTAGGTCTTGGTATATTAGTATTTACAACTAAGAAAGGTTTATTTGTTCCTAAAGACACATGGGATTTTCCATCTCAAGATAAATGGGAGCCAGAGTGGACTGGGATTATATCAACGGACACAACAAAAGCATTTAACGCTAATATGAGTCAAACTAGAGCATGGTTACCGTATGTATTAATAGGAGCACTTCTTGTTATTACTCGTATTCCTAGTCTTGGTTTAAAGGGTTGGTTAACTCAACAGAAAATTCCATTTGTAGATATTTTAGGTTTTAGTGGTGTATCATCATCGATAGATTACTTATATCTCCCAGCTACACCGTTTGTAATTGTATCAATTTTCACTATCATTTTACATAAGATGAGTAAAGATAAAGTTGCAGAAGCGTGGAAGACTTCATTCTCAAAAATGAAATCACCAACAGTAGCATTAGTATTTGCTATTGCGTTAGTTTCAATATTTAAAGGATCGGGTACAAATACAGAAGGACTTCCATCTATGCCGTTAGCGTTAGCAGAAACAGTTGCAGCGATAACTGGTAGTGCATGGCCGTTCTTTGCAGGGTTTGTAGGAGGACTTGGATCATTTATTACAGGTTCAAATACGGTATCAGATCTACTGTTCGGCGAGTTCCAGTGGAATATGGCAACAGCACTTAATTTACCACATCAGATAATTGTTGCATCTCAAGCAGTGGGTGGCGGATCTGGTAACATGATATGTATACATAACATTGTTGCAGCGTGTGCGGTTGTTGGATTAAGTGGAAAAGAAGGATTGATATTACGTAAAACTTTTTGGCCATTCATGATATATACATCATTTGTAGGTATCTTAGCGTTACTGTTTTCGTATGTATTTTTCCCAAATGTATTTTAAATAATAACGTAATGTTATTTGTTTGATATGAAGTGAAGAGGAGATAATTATTTATCTCCTCTTTTTATGTACAGTTTATGTACAGTTTATGAACGCTGAATTTATGAATACAAAATTTACTAGTATAAAATTTTTGAATGCAAGGTTTATAAATGTACAATTTATTAATGTAAGATTTATGAACACTTGACTTACTGATATAAAACTTAGCGTTAGATAGATTGTAGTAAACAGGATTGGAGGCTAAAACAGGTTGCAAATCTTTAAATTAATCAACACTCAAACAGGATTGGAGGCTAAAAAGGTTGCAAATCTTTAAATTAATCAACACTCAAACAGGATTGGAGGCTAAAAAAGGTTGCAAATCTTTAAATTAATCAACACTTAAACAGGATTGGAGGCTCAAGCAGATTACACATATTCAAGTTAAATCATGAAAGGTGGCAGAGCGTATTAATATATTGGTGCATCATTATATATAGAAAAACAGAGATACTCAAAAAAAAGTTATTCGGTTATTTAGTGGTAAATAAATTTAGAAAAAATATATATAACAAAAACTGTTTTACATTGTCTTATAAATAAGTTACAATCAGCTCACAATTTTTATTTATAATTATGCAAGGGGTTTATTTAATACTATGATCCGTACTCTACTTTCAATATTACTAATATCTCTTTTCACAGCGAACCTATATTCAAGAGATATATCATTAGAGAGCGCTATACAGCTAGGTATAGAAAACAGTGATGATTTAAGCGCTGCATTAAAGCAGATAGAAAAGGTTCAAGAAATATTAAATGAAGTTTCTGCAAATAGACTTCCAACCATCGCATTAAATGGACAGTACCGAGTAGGTTCTGATCTATTTTTTGAGAAAAGCTTAACATCAAGTAACTATCTTGGCAATATAGGTGTTGAAGCCAACTATCTACTTTACGCTTTCGGAGCGATAAGTGACTCTATCAACGCTGTCAAGTTTACCAAAGAGGCGACAGCCGTACAGAGAGATATTATAGAAACAGAGTTAATTTATTCAATAAAGCTTGCATACTTCTCTGCACTCGTATCAGATCTTTTTCTAGATACAGCGAAGGAGTCTTACGCAAATGCTGTGAGAAGTAAAAAATTAATTGAAACTCAAGCAGCGGTAAGAGCACCACAAGCCGATCTAATCAAAATATCGTCTGATATAGCAAGCAGAAAAATTGAAGTAGCCACAGCAAATATTGATAGAACTAACGCTTATAGACTTCTCAAAACATTAATATATATAAGCCCAAATGAAGAAATAAAATTATCTACTTTATTTAAAGGGATGAATAAACCGATATTAACAGAGGGAATGATTACTGCTAATTTAAGTAATAGTGATGGATTTGAACTTATCAATCAATTGAAAATATATGATATTCAGATTGAGTCAGATATGTATAATGCAAAATCTGTTGGTAAAGGTACTCTTCCGAAATTAAGCCTTGCTGGTGGTTACGGATTAAGTAATTATGGTAACTTTTCAGATACAGCATCGCTTGGATTACCAGCAGGTAATATTACAAGTGATGAAGGATACGTTGGAATATTCTTATCATATCAGTTTTTTGATGGATTTAAATCAAAATCTCAGAAGAAACAATTTATCGTTGATAGCCAGATAAAAAGTTTTCAAAAAAATTCAGAAAGAAGAAATATAACAAGTGAACTTCTAGATGCACTTCTAGTATATAATCAATATCAGAGCATATTGACGCTTAATAACGAAGCGATTGTTTTAGGACAGCGTTCATATGAACTATCACTTGCAAGGTTTCTTAATGGACAAACATCTGCAACAGAGTTAAATGATGTTGAAAGAACTTTATCACTGCTTAAACGAGATAGAGCATTAACGATGAATAATATATTTACTTCGTTAGCAGTTATCGGAAGATATTTACCGGGAGTATCACAATAATGTTTAGATGGATAAAGCTAGTAGTTATATTTGGAGTTATAGGATTTCTAATTTATTTCTCTTTTAAAAAGATAGATGAAATAATTTTAAGAGATATTGAAGTTGTAAATTTAGAGAAGATATATAATGAGAAAGGTTTTCCTGTAGATGTCAAAGAAGTTATATTGCATGATAAGTCTGTATTTATTAAAGATTTATCGTTTGTGAAACTACCCAATAGTAAGTTATACCGAGCATATTCTGATGCGGATTTATTTAAAAATATTAGAGTGGGAAGTGATGTTTTATTACCACGAACTATTAAAGTAGATGGAAGAGATGTTCTTAAAGATGAAAGTTCTAAAATCATATTAGGTAAAGTTGTACGTGTATCTAATACAAAAGATTGGAGAACAGGTTTCTATGCTATAGATATATCGTTTAATGAGAAATTAGAAAAAAGCACATTTTATTCAGCGAAAGTTGTATTTTTAGAGTATAAAAATGTTATCACTGTACCAAGAACGTACTTACAGATTTTAGATAATAAATATTTTGCATGGATAGTTCAAGATAATGTTTCAGAAGAAGTAAAGTTAAATGTACCCTTATGTGATGGTTACTCTTGTTATGTTAAGTCAGGTTTAAAAGTTGGCGATTTAATTATATCAAGTGATACTAAAAAATTGTATAACGGTAAAAAAGTTTTGATTGCTAATGATAAAGAATCTCAAAAGATGGAAAGCTTTAAATATTAAATAAGGACTGATTAGATGATAAAAGCGTTTGTTAGGCGGCCTGTAACCACATTAATGTTAGTATTATTTTTTGTGTTAATGGGTATGGTATCAGTGTTCACTATAAATATTGAAGAGTATCCAAAAGTTGATCTACCGATTGTATCTGTAGAGATCATTTACCCTGGTGCAACTCCTTTAGAGATTGAGTCTGAAATACTCGAGATAGTTGAGGATGCAGTAAGTGAAGTATCTCAAATAGATAAAATCACTGCGCAAGCGTTTGATTCTATGGGACTCATAATGATTGAGTTTGATATCTCAGCTGATGTTAATATACAACTGCTTGAGGTTAAAGATAAAGTTGAGGCTGTATTAGATGAATTTCCTAAAGATATTGAAACACCTCTTATATCGAAGGTTGATGTTCTTGCGTCTCCTGTACTTATTTTATCTTTATCATCTGACAACCATTCTTTAAAAGATTTATATGAATTTGCTGATAATGATCTAAAACCAGTTTTCAACTCTGTTCGTGGCGTTTCATCTGTTGATGTTAACGGTGGCGATATAAGGGAGATAAGAGTTACCTTAGACGCTGAACTTATGAAACAGAATTTTGTTACAATTGCAGATATTATTGATGGAGTATCTAACTCTAATGTTAATGTATCTGGTGGTGAGATTAAACAGTTGGGTCGTGCAACAAATGTTAAGTTCAATACTGAATTTACATCTATGGAGGATATTAGAAACCTTGTTTTCACAACATCAGAGGGTAGAAACTTTAAACTAGGCGATATAGCTAATGTTGAAGACTCTATAGCTGATCGTGATAGTGGTGGTACATATAACGCTGAAGATTCAGTTATTCTGTTACTAAAAAACTCAAGTGATGGTAATGCGATTGAGATATCTAAAGAGGTAAACACAAAACTTCCATCTATTAGAAAACTTAGATTAGAACCCGGAATGGAACTTGAGATAGTTAAAGACACCTCTACATATATATATAATGAGACTGTTTCAACTATTGAAGGGATCGTAATGGGGATGATTTTAACTATTATAGTTATCCTTATTTTTACTGCAAATATATCATCAACTTTAGTTACAACAATAATTATTCCTACATCGCTAATCGCAACAATGTTTCTTGTATCTCAAGCAGGATTTACAATAAACTCAATGACACTGCTTGCAATAGCGTCTGTTTTAGGAACACTTATTGCAAATGCAATCATAATATTAGAGAGTGCAACATCTAAACTTGCTGAAGGTTTATCTCCTGAAGATGCAGCTATTGAAGGTACGAAATCTGTTATTTTACCTGTTTTTGCAGGATCTGGAACAAACTTAGCCGTATTTGTTCCTATCGCATTTATGGGAGGAATTGCTGGTAAGTTTTTTGTACAGTTTGGTATGACAGTAGTTTTTGCAACAATAATATCTATTGTAATATCTTTCTCATTAGCACCTATGCTTATTGCGAAATTATTTAAACAACATAGCAAGAAAAATATATTTGAGAGAGCGTCAGATGCTTTCAATAACTTTATTATATCAAACTACTATACTGTGTTTAAATTTCTTTGGAGATTTAAAATTATCGGATTAGGTATATCGTTGGCTATAATGATATCATCAATTATGCTTATAAAATATCTAGGTTTTGAATTTCAACCATCTTCAGATCAAGATGAATTGAATGTGAGACTTGTAACGCCTCAAGGATCTACTATTGAAACAACGACAGAGAAATTAAGGTTGATTGATGAGATAGTTTTAGCACATCCTGAAGTTGAGTCCTCTACAGGACAAATAGGTGAAAATGGACCTACAAATGCACAATTATTTGTCAACTTAGTACCAGCAGAAGATAGAGAGTTGTCAGATCTTGATCTAGCTGTACTTATTACGGAAGAAGTTTCTGGTATCCCTGATGTAGAAGTTTCTGCACTTAGGGGAGGAGGAAGAGTAGATTTAACTTTAAATGTTTATGGTTTAGATTACGATAAACTAGTTGGCTACTCTAGAGAGATTGAAGATGTATTAGTGGGAGCTGATGTATTTAGATCTATCCAGTCGAGTTATAGTATACCAAAAACAGAGAGTAGATTTATCCCTAATCAAGAAATATTAAATGAATATGGAATTAATAATGCTCAGATAGCAAGAGTAATAAGAGCATCTATATACGGTAATGATGATAATCAATATAAAGAAGATGGTAATCGTTACGATATAAATATTCTATTAAATCCTCATTCACGTAACTCTGCAAAAGTTTATGAGAATATATTTGTTTCATCTCCAAAAGGATTAATTCCTATTAGTACGCTTGGAGAAATTAAAGATATACCTTCAACATCAGATCTATTAAGAGTTGATAGAGAGAGAGTTGTCGAAATAGAATTAACATTAGGTAAAAGTTCATTAGGTAAGGTACAAGCTTTGCTTGTTGAGAAGTTAGAGTCGATAAAATTTGATGATGGTTACGGTTACTATTTTGCAGGTAATGCAGAGAATGCTGCAGAAACAAATGCAGAGATGGGTAAAGCGTTTATTCTTGCGATCATCTTAACTTATATGGTATTAGCAGCGGTGTTAAATAGTTTTATTCATCCATTTACTATAGCGATATCTATAATCACATCGTTTGCAGGCGTATTTGTTTTCCTATTTTTTACAGATTCAAGTATAAATATAGGATCAATGCTAGCTATGATTATGCTTGTTGGTTTATCGGTTAACAATGCGATATTAGTTGTCGAATATGCAATAGCTAAAATTAAAAATGATGGGGCTAGCATACATGATGCAATGTGGGAAGCGTTATCGTATAAGATGAGAACTATAATGATGACTTCAATAGCAATTATTCTTAGTATGACTCCACAGCTATACTCTTCTAATATGATGAAGTTATCAATGGGTTCAGTTTTAATTGGTGGAATGACAGCATCGGTTTTATTTACGTTGATATTAACACCTATAACGTTCTACTTTTTAGAAAGAATGATTCAGTTTACAGCTAAAATAACATCTAAGTTTAGTAGAAAAACAGAGGGTTAATTAATAGTTATTATATAATTTGTAGAGGTAAAAATATGTATAAATTGGATAGAGAAAGCACTGTGTTATTAGTTGTAGATGTGCAGACAAAATTAGCTGCAGCTATGAGTGACGAGATGCTTGATACAATTGTAACAAATATTGATATATTAGCAACATCGTTTCATATGATGGGGCTACCAGTATGTGAGTCTCTTCAGTATCCACAAGGATTAGGTGAGACACTTGAAGAGTTAAGTGGAATTATTAAGCCTCATTATCGTTTTGAAAAGAAAGAGTTTAGCTGTGCAAACGATGAAGGGTTTAATCAGTTATTAGAAGATGAAAAAATTAAATCAGTAGTGATAGTAGGTATGGAGACTCATGTATGTGTTCTTCAAACGGCTATTGATCTTCTTCAAAAAGGTTATCAAGTTCATATCGTTTCAGATGCAGTTATCTCTCGTAATGAGTTCAATTGGGAGATCGGTATAGACTATATGCAAAACGCTGGAGCGTTAATAACAGTAACAGAAGTTGTGCTATTTCAACTGTTAAGAACAAGTGCTGCTAAAGAGTTTAAAGAGATATCAAATCTTATTAAGTAAGCTGTTTGTATAAAATGTTTTGATGATACTAAAACATATTAGAATTTAAATCAGTGTAGTAGATGAGGTTATTTATATTAAAATATTATATCAATTAAAGGTATAATATTTTAAATAGATATCATGATCGTCATAGCTACAATTTCAACTATCTATTCATTAATTATAAAATATTTATTATAAGTACAACTATGAGAATAGATGAAGTACGACTTGTTTTATAGATGCAATAAAAGTTTTGAAGTAGATCTGTTTTTGTGTAAGAGTGTATGTTGATATTTTAGATATTGAGATTGTATTTATGTATTGTTGTAGAGATAATTAATGTAAACGAGGATTGTATTATGTATGAAGATTTTGTTTTAAAAATTGTAGAGGATTTATCTAAGATCGGTAGAACGGCTGAAGGAGGATCTAATAGATTAGGTTTTACAAAGAGTGATATTGAAGCAAGAGAGTACATTTTAAATCTAATAAAAGAGATAGGTTTAACATTAAAAATAGATGGGTTTGGTAATATCATTGCAAGATACGATGGTGGAAGTAAAGAGCTTGCTGCTGTTGCGACAGGCTCACATATAGATACAGTTCCAAACGGTGGACATTACGATGGTATTTTAGGGGTAGCTGTTTCACTTGCTGCGATAAAATCTATTAAAGAGGAAGGTATTGCAATTAAGCGTCCTTTAGAACTTATTGTTTTTCAGTTGGAAGAGTCGAGCAGATTTGGACATGCAACTATGGGTAGTAAAGTTATGGTTGGTAGAGATGTTTTATCTAAATTTAGAGAAGTAAAAGATAAAGAAGGAAATTCATTAATTGATGTGTTATCTGAGAACGGTTTAGATTTTAATAAGTTAGACGAGTCAAAAAGATCGGCTGATGAGTTCCATTCATTTATAGAGGTACATATCGATCAAAGTAGGGATCTTCTTGATGCGGATAAACCTATAGGTATCGTTGAAGCGATATCAGCACCGATCCGTTATAAGATTAATGTAGTTGGCGAGGCTGCTCATTCTGGAGCTACAAAAATCTCTGATAGAAAAGATGCTCTTGTTGCAGCAGCAGAGATTATATTAGCTGTTAGAAATTTAGCAATAGCGTATGCAGAGAAGAATGTTATAGCAACAGTTGGTGATGTTAAAGTTTATCCGGGTGCGATGAATGTTGTTCCGGGTAAAACTGAAGTATCGTTAGATTTAAGAGGTAGTATTAGATCTTTTAGAGATGAAGCTGCAGAACTTATTGAAGATGAGTGTATGAAGATTGCTATTAGAAACTCTGTTGAGATTGAGATGAGTAAGATATCAGATGAAGACCCTGTACCTATGGACGCTGTTGTTTCATCAGCGATAATTAACGCTACACAGAAGTTAGGGATAGAGTCTATTAACGTAGTTAGTGGTGCAGGACATGATGCTATGAATATGACGGAGATCACAAGATCAGGAATGATATTTGTTAGAAACACAAACGGTATGAGCCATACACCTGAAGAGATGGTTGATCCTGAAGATACTAAATTACTGTATAGAGTTTTAAAAGAGACGCTCGTAGATCTTGCAACACAGTAACTGTTATTGTTGAGAAACAGTAAATAATTATGTACGGTTATATGTTATGAACAGTAAATATTTGTGTACGGTGATATGTTATGAACAGTAAATATTTATGTATGGCGATATGTTATGAATCGTGATGAATTTATAAAGAATTATTGGAATGATGTTGCAACGCAGAACGCCGAAAGATTATCAACATATTTTACAACAGATGCTACAATAAAGTGGCATGATAGTAATGAGTGTTTTAATGTTCAAGAGTATGTAAGAGCAAACTGTGAATATCCATTAGAATGGAAAGGCGAGGTCGAGCGAATAGAACATACTAGAGATTTATCTATATCTGTAACTAGAGTCTGGTCAAGTGATGGAACAATCTCTTGCCATGTCACTTCATTCATTAAATTTAAAGATAACAAAATCTGTGAGTTAGATGAGTATTGGTGTGAAGATGAAACTGCTCCAAAGTGGAGATTAGATATGTGTATCGGTAAGGCGATAAAATAGTAATTTTATAAAACATGGTATGATTAAGTAAGCATATAAATACGATTGAGACAAGAGTTGCATGATATCTGTTAAAGATATCATTTGATAGAAACATAATTATAATGCTTTATAAGTTTTATGAGAATATTGATTACTTTTCATTAATCACTCGTTTTTCAATTAATATTATTTCAAAACAGTTACCACCACCTTTTTCACTTTCTTTTAAGTTGATGACACCACTATAAATATTTGTAATATGTTTAACTATAGATAAGCCAAGTCCTGAACCTGATAGATCTCTTGATCTTGATTTATGCACTGTGTAAAATCTTTCAAATATTTTTTCTCTCTCAGTAACAGGGATAAGAGGTCCATCATCTTGAACTCTAAGGGTAATTTTATTTTGTTCCTTTATGATATCTACAAGAATGTTGTCTCCAGTAGAATATCTTGAAGCGTTAGAGATAAGATTGATTAATATTGATAGAAGATCGAAATGTCTAATATTCACATACCCATCATCAACACTTATATTGTAGTCGATATTTTTCTTACTATCTTTCGGTAGGTAGTTATATATATCTTCGATTAAATTTTCAATGATCGTACTTTCATCTATAGATTGCATATCTTCTTCAGAATCAAGTCTACATAGTTCTATTGTATCGTTGATAATATTATTTAATCTATTAGCGTTACTGTTTATCTGTCTAAGAAATTTATTTCGTATATCACTGTCCATATTCGTCTCATTGATAATTGTTTCTGATGCACCGATAATCAACGATAGAGGAGTTTTTAGCTCATGTGTAATATTTTCAACTAAATTATTTTTATAATCATCATAATTATTTTGGTCGGTGTTATCATAGAAAACTATTAGTGATTGTTCATTAATTTTTTTAACGTAACTACTAAACATCTTGTCGTTCAATTTAATTAAAAAAGGTTTATTATCGTTGTGTTTTAGTGCATGAGAGATAAAGTTGATGATATTGATATTTATAATATCACTTTTAATATTGATCCCTTCTTTAAGGTTAATACCAAGATATTTTTCTGCTTTACTATTGAAATAAATCAATTTACCACTACTATCAATAAGTAGAATAGCCTCATTCATCACTTCAAATACTGTGTTAATTTTCTCTTTTTCGATATCTAAAAGAGTTTTATGTTTAGCTAGATTTTTATGTGTTACTAAGATCGCATCAGATATTTTATTCATTGTTGTATCTGTAAATTCGGGGATACTTTCATTTTTATTGTGCAATAAAATTTCAGACATTTTGTTTAATTTTCTAATCGGATCAGATAATCTAATCGCTGTTATAATTGTTGCGATCGCAACTAATATTAATATAACATTAAGTAGTATCAACGCTTGATACTGCGTATAATTATTAGTAGAATTTAAATATTGAGTATCATACGCAATTCTTAATGTTGCATTATCGTTTAACATTTTAGCGTAATATATCGTTTCATTACCAGTTGTTTCGCTAGTGCGTGTAGAGAAGTTAGGGATATTAAACATAGCGTTACGTATTTCATCTCTATTAATATGGTTCGCCATTTTTGAGATATTATCGTAAGTGATATCGGTATCAAGAAGCACAACGCCTTGATTATTTATAACTGTAAAACGCATATTAGATTTATCAGCTATAGATTTTAATTTCTCATACTGTTTGATAGATTTAATATTGTTAAGATCGATGTTAGATATAAGATCCCAGTTACTACTCATAACTGTTTTGAGTTGTTTATAGCTATTATCTTTTATAATTTCAGATGAGATATAATGATTTGCAAGAATGATAAAAGCGATCGGTATAAAAATTATCGCGAAGATTTTGATTAAAGGTTTCACACTTCAACTCCGTATCCTATTTTAGGGATAGAAACAATTATATTAGATGCGTCACCTAGTTTTTTTCTTAAAGAGGCGATGTGCGAGTCAACTGTTCTAGTCATAGCTTCACTATCGTAACTCCATATAGAGTTTAGAAGTTGGTTTCTAGTGAAGATTTTATTTTTGTTAGTTAAGAAAAGTTTTAATAACTCATACTCTTTTAACGTTAATTTTATCTCAACTTTATCGACGTATACTTTATGTTTATTATCATCAATAGATATATTATTTACCTCTAAAATCTTATCAGTTATATTTACAGATTCTGCTCTTCTAAGTATAGAATTTATTTTAGCAACTAACATTTCAATTGAGAATGGTTTAGGAAGATAATCATCAGCTCCATCATCTAATGCAGCGATAATATCTTCTTCCCTATTTTTTGCAGATATTATTATAATAGGAATATTTTTTGTAGTTTGTTTATCTCTAACTATTTTAAGAAATTGTGTTCCTTTGAGTCCTGGTAGCATTATATCGAGTAATATTATATCTATTGCTACATCTTCAAGCGTTATAAGAGCGCTGTTGGCGTTATCGTGATCAATAACTGTATGAGAACGTTTCTCTAAGTTATATTTGATAAGTTCTCTAATATCGTTATCATCTTCAATGAGCAGAATTCTAGTCATTATTATCCCGTTGGACTTCAGTATGTCTCAAGATTTTTCCAGTCAACATAAATGAAACTAGTTCGGCTATATTTTTTGCATGATCGGCAATTCTTTCAATTCTTCTTGTTATGTTAATTAATCTTATAATGTTTTTAATATTAGATACATCTTCAATAACGTAAGTTATAAGCTCTCTATTAATCTGTTTTTGGAATGCGTCAATTTCATCATCAAGCACAGCTATCTCTAAGGCTTTTTTCTCATTTTTTTCAAAGTAAGCTTCTAATGCACCTTGAACCATTTTAGATGCTTTCTCAGCCATTCTAGGTAGATCAACATACTCTTTTATCGATTCAAAAGGAGAAAGCTTAATAGATAGTTTAGCGATACGTTTAGCGTGATCTCCAACTCTTTCAAGATCAACGATAATACGTAGACAAGTTATTATGTATCTTAAATCAGCAGCTTTCGGTTCAAAGAGTGCGATTATTTTCATACATGATTCATCGATTTTGATATCAAGTTCATCAACGATAATATCACGATCGATAACATTTTGTGCAAGTTGATTATCTTTATTTTGTAACGCTTTTATTGAGTCATTAATCATACTAATCGTTACTTCAGACATTTTTGCTAGATTTGATTTTAATTCATTATAATCTATCTCAGCTCTTTTCATTATATTTCACCCATGTTAATATTTTATATTCTATCAAAGAATTTTAAATTGACAATATTATTCTTTTTTATCCAAATCTTCCAGTAACATATCTTTCAGTCAGTTCGTTATCAGGTGTCGTAAATATTTTATCGGTAATATTATACTCAATTAATTCACCTAGATATAGAAATGCAGTTTTATCAGATATCCTTGCAGCTTGTTGCATATTGTGTGTAACGATTATGATCGATACAGTTGATTTAAGTTCAGAGATCAGCTCTTCAATTTTAGATGTAGATATAGGATCAAGTGCAGATGTTGGTTCATCAAAAAGTATAACAGATGGCTCAACTGCGAGGGCACGCGCTATAACTAAACGTTGTTGTTGTCCTCCAGATAATCCGTTAGCGTTTTTATCTAATCTATCGTGAACTTCATCCCATAGAGCAGCTTCTTTTAAAGCTTTCTCAATTCTATCTTTCTGTTCGGTTTTATTTTTTATACCTTTAAGACTTAATCCGTAAGCGATGTTTTCAGAGATGCTCATAGGAAACGGTGTAGGTTTTTGAAACACCATCCCGATCTGTTCTCTAAGTTGTGTTGCGTCAGTTTCTTTAGTCAAAATATTTTCATTATGAAAAAGCACTTCGCCTTCATATTTTATACCTTTGTAAAGATCGTGCATACGGTTAAAACATCTAAGTAGAGTTGTCTTTCCACAACCTGATGGACCTATTAATGCTATCACCATATTCTTAGGAAATTGCATTGTGATATTTTTTACAGCTAATTTTTTACCGTAATAAAAATTTAAATCTTTTGTTTCTAAAACTATCTCATGTTCAGTTTTCAACTCTTGTACCTCCAGTTGATTAACAACTTACCTATAAGGTTAAGTATAAGTATCGCTACAGTTATAATAAGAGCGGCAGCCCACGCCATATTTATCCAAGATGAGTAAGGCGATGATGCATATTGATATATAGATACCGTAAGTGACGGCATCGGCTTTGATAGATCAAATGATAATTGTGTGTTATTGAATGATGTAAATAGTAGTGGTGCAGTTTCACCAGCAACTCTAGCGATAGCTAAAAGTACACCTGTGAATATCCCAGTTGCAGCACCTCTCCATACGACCTTAACTATTAGATTATTGTAGCTAGCACCGAGTGCGAATGCAGCCTCTCTTAATGTCCATGGTACAAGTTTTAACATCTCTTCAGTTGTTCTAGTAATTACAGGTAGCATGATTATCGCAAGTGCGACAGCTCCAGCGTATCCGTTATATCCACCAAGAGGTTTAACTAATATTGCGTATACAAATGTTCCAACGATGATTGATGGCATAGATACAGATATATCAGCTAGCATAGATATAACTTTTCCGATCCTTTTATGTCTACCGTATTCAGCGAGATATGTTCCACCTAATAATCCAAGTGGTACAGCGATTAATGTTGCAACAACCGTTAAGATTATCTGTCCGATAAAAGCGTGACGTAATCCACCTTTAACATCATCAAGTATTGGAGGTGTTTGATCGACTGTAAAAAGCTCTATATTTATAGATGCAAACCCTTTAGATATAAGATCGTAAAGTATAAATCCTAGAAAGAATAAACCTATCCCAGTTGCTACGAGTGAGAGAGATAGAATAACTATATTTTTTATTTTTCTTAGTTTATAATTCATTACTAAGTCCTCTTCGAGAGTATATTTTCGCAATAGCTAATGTTATAAAGTTAGCTATAAAAAGTATGAGTGCTAATAAGAATAATGTTGATAATTGAGTACCGACTGCTTCATTGAACTCGTTTGCAAGTACAGATGTAATCGTTGTGTATGGATCAAATATAGAATTAAGTGGTCCGTGTCTATTTCCGATAACGTAAGCTATCGCCATAGTTTCTCCTAATGCTCTACCTGCTGCGATTATTATTCCACTTTGCACACCAGTCTTGCTGTACGGTAGAACTATATATCTTATCACTTCCCATTTAGTAGCGCCAAGTCCGTATGCAGACTCTTTTAATATATCTGGAGTTTGCATAAAAGTGTCTCTAGCGATCGCTGCTATGAACGGTACGACCATAATTGATAGAACGATCGATGCAGTGAATATTGATACTCCACCTGCATATTCAGATTGAAACATCGGACCTATTACAGGTAGTAATCCGATCGTTGATGAAACAGCTTTCTGAACAGTCCCCTCAATAAGTGGAGCTAAAGTAAAAAGCCCCCACATACCGTATATAATTGATGGGATAGCAGCAAGTAGTTCAATAGCAGATGAGATTATATTACGCAAAAATGCAGGACAGATTTCAGTTATAAATATCGCAATACCTAACGCTATCGGGATCGCAAGTAGTAACGCTCCGATAGATGTTAATATTGTTCCAGATAATGGTCTGAATGCACCGTAGATATCTTTATTGAACGACCACTCTCTAGTAAAAACAAAATCTACAAAACCGAATTTCTGTATTGCAGGAATAGATTGATAGAATAGAGAAATTATCATAGATATAATTATCACGATAGTTAAAGAGGACGCAAAAAAGGTGAGAAACTTAAAAACGGCATTCGAGGTATTTTTTTGATTTCTTTTTTTATTTTTCATAACGTGCATATTATCACAGTTAATCGCAATTAAAATGTTATGGCGATGTAAGAGAAATGTAAAATTATTTTTGATTAGCAATAAGAGTGCAATTATGATATTCTGAGTGTTAATTATTATATGTTAAAATTTAGTTTTTAAATATACGAGGGTAATATGGCATTAAAATTTACTGAAGCATTAGATATTATTTTAAATAAATTAGATAAAGGAAGTTATGAGAAAGTATCGGTATATGAATCTCTAGGGAGAGTTGTAGCAGATAAAGTTTTCTCAACAAGATCTCTACCACCACTTGATAACTCTGCTATGGATGGCTACGCTATAATTCATTCTGATATAAAAAAGTATCCGATGAAACTTGATGTTGTAGGCAATATAGCAGCAGGAAGCAGTATCGATGGATTAAAGTTAGAGACGGGTAAAGCGTTTAGAATTATGACAGGTGCTTTTATACCTAATGGAGCTGATACAGTTATTCCTCATGAGTTAACTGATAACGGTAAAGAGGTTGTAACTCTTAATGATGAGATCAAAGCTGGTTCAAATATTCGTAATGCAGGAACGGATATCAAGATCGGTGATGAGATAGATTTTATAGGTGAGATGGTTACAGCATACCATATCGCAAGATTTGTATCTGCTGGGATATTTTATATATCTGTTTACCGTAAAATAAATATAGCTGTAATATCAACAGGAGATGAGATAGCTGATCTATCAGATTATAGCTCTCCACTGAAAACATTTGACTCAAACGGTGTTGGTATAAAACAGTTGCTTCCTAACTCTTTATGTAATGTTGATTACTTAGGAGTTGTTGAAGATAATCTTGAAAAACTTTTAACAGTTTTTAAAAGTGCAGAGAAGTACGATATGATCGTAACATCTGCAGGTATATCGGTTGGTGATTTTGATCTATTGCATGAGGTTGCAGATACTTTAAAAATAGAGTGGTTATTTAATAATATTAATCAGAAACCGGGACAACATTTTGCGTTCGGATATTATAACTCTACGCCGATTTTTGCAACACCGGGTAATCCAGTATCGGCACTGTTCTGTACATATTTATATGTGTTGTCAGGTGTTAGAAAGATGAGTGGAGTATCTAACTTCTATCCTAAAGCAGTTAAGGCAAGACTTACTAAAGAGATAATTAAGAAGAAAGGCAGAACAGAGTTTGAACGAGTTATAGTATCAGTTGATGAAGAGGGTTTAATTGTAACACCGTTAACTAATCAAGAATCGTATAAAATATCTAGTTTAACGACAGGTAATGCGTTTGCACTTTTTGGACCAGATTTAATAGGTGATATAAAAGTTGGAACGATTATAGATTGTTATATATACAATTCGGATAAACTATTTTATGTATAAAGATCTATCAGTTGCGATCCTCTCAGGAGGTAAGGGCAGACGTTTTGGAGCAGATAAAACATTGACGATGTTGAGAGATAAACCGTTGTACTCTTACCCGTTATCGTTTGCACAGAAAATATCAGATGATGTAATGTTTATCTCACGAGATAAAGATAAGTATAAACCGTTTGAAAATAATGTTAGATATCTTGAAGATGATTATGAAAATCAATCAGCACTTGCAGGTGTGTTAACTGCACTTGATAGAGCGAAGCACGATAAGATACTTATGATCGCAGCCGACATGCCATTTGTTAATAGTAAGGTTGTAGATATATTGATGAACTCATTAGATAGGTTTGATATAGCGACACCTGTAATAGATGATAAACTTATGCCGTTGATATCTATCTATAATAAAAATGTAAAAGAGATATTTTTAAATTTTTACAATAATAAAATCTATAGACTGAATGATGTTTTCAGTGAGCTAAATTACTGTGCAGTTTATGAGAGTATTTTTATAAGTGCAGGAGTTACAAACGAACAGTTTATAAATATTAATAGAGAGGAAGATCTAGAGGTTGCTGAAACTTTTTTTGATAAACTGTTTAAATAGATGAGTTGTGAAGTTTGAGTTATGATAGATGAGTTATGATAGATGAGTTATGATAGATGAGTATGATAGATGAGTATGATAGATGATAAATAGATTTATAATATCGTTGGTAGAACTGTTTTCAAAAGTTCAATTGTTGTTATCTAAAAAAGGAGTACTGTTAAAACTTTCTTACGATTACAGATATCTAACTCTTCCTATTCAAGGTTTAATAATCGGTTTATCTTTATTTTTATGGTATTTTGTTGCAATTAAAATAAACTCATCAGCGTTACTATTTTCAGTTATAGCATTTGCTATCCCTATTATTTTAACAAGAAATATTTATATAGATAACTTTCTACACACGTTATATGCTGTATTTTCATTACCGATATCCTCATCAAACGATCATAGATTACAGAAACTTATAGAAGCTAAAACCGATTATTCAAGAGCTGGAACAGTATGTGGAGTGATCTATACGTTCTTATATCTGTTTATATTTTTAGAGTTTTATAAATCAGAAAACACTCCGACTATACTAATTTTAACGCCGATAATTTCAAGACTAATAGGACTATTGCTAGTTGTTACTATAAAAGTATCTGAACAAATTACTGAATATAGAAGTCTATATGTTATGTTGTTAAAGCATAAGGTAAGTAGATTGGTTTTGATTTCTGTAACATATATATTCTTACTCTCAATATTTATCTACATCTTTTACGGCTTTATATCAATGATCGTTATCTATATCTTTATAGCAATAATTTATTTTATTTTTAAGATATTTACTAAAAGATTATTTGGTAGCGTAACAGATGATACGTTAGGATTTTGTATTTTATTAACTGAACCTATAATATTTATTACTACTATGTTGTTGATTACAGTGCATATATAAAACAGAAAAGTTAAGTTCTGTAGAAGGAGAGTTAAGAGTGGAAGATTTACAAAAACAGTTAGCTGATTGGCATGATAGAGATAATCACGAACAGATTATAGATACAATTGAAAACCTAAGAGAAGATGAGTTGACAAGTGAGCTGATCGGAATATTAGCTGTAGCATATAATAATATAGGTGATCATGAATCACTAAGTAGATCGATTGAGTTACTATATTCATTAGAGAAAGAGTTATCAAAAGATTGTCAATGGAACTACAGGATAGGTTTTGCACTTTACTATTTAGATAGCGACGGTGAAGCATTAATACACTTCAAAAGAGTTTTGGCTCTTGATCCAGATAATGAACAAGTAAAATATTTTATAGGGGAGATTGAAGCAAACCTTGAAGATTAGGATTAAGAAGTTATAGATTGATAATTATAGTTATAATTATCATTTATTACTCTTAGGTACTTTAATAATTTCTATTTTCATGTTATTATTTATCAGAAGTATATAGAGTATAATCTATCAGATTTTATAGAAGGAGGGTTACCATTTTAAGTTACAATATATATTTGATAAGACATGGATTAACTCTTTGGAATAAAGAGAGAAGATATTTAGGATCGACTGATCTATCGTTAACAGAGGATGGTAAGCAAGAGTTAGTCTCTTTATGGACAGATAAAGATATCAGTTTTAGTAAACTATATGTAAGCCCTATGAGACGCTGTATTGAAACGGTTGCAACTATATTTCCAGATGTGTCATACACTGTATTAGATGAGTTGAAAGAACGTGATTTCGGTATTTTTGAAGGTAAGAGTTATGATGAACTTAAAGATACAGAAGTGTATAAAACTTTTATCAACTCAGAAGATAGAGAGATAGTAGGTGGAGAGAGTAGGGAAGATTTATTCAATCGCATAAAAGGTTGCCTAGATATTATCATTGCAGATTTGAGCAGTAGCAATATAGAGAATATCGCAATTGTTACACACGGTGGAGTTATCATGCACATGCTCGCAAAATATCATAAAGGTAACGGCACGATTTATGAGTACTCGGTTGAAAACGGTAAAGGTTATTTAGTTAAATTTTTCCCAGAAACAATGGAAATACAGGTTATTGAAAGGATATAAACGATTTCAGTTTCTCAGTTAGTTCGCGTTAAAAGAGATTAATATGATTTGTTTATAATAGTTTTAAGTAGAGAGTTGTTACTATATAATCTTAAAAGATTAATTTTCTTAGTTGTTAAATTTGTTATAAATATATATTGCAATATTGATGTATCAGAAGAGCGATCTCGGAATTTCAAACCATATAAATTAATATTGTAAAGCTTGGCATACTATATACTTGAATGTTTGGTATTTGATATGTTTGCACCCTCGCCAACTATAACACCTTTGCAACCTATAACACGCTCGCAACCTATAACCTCATCGTAATCTATAATACCATCGCAACCTATAACACGCTCGCAACTTATAACACCCTCGCAACTTATAACACGCTCGCAACTTATAACACCCTCGCAACTTATAACACCCTTGCAACCTATAACACGCTTGCAATTTATAACACGCTCGCAACCTATAACACTCTCGCAACTTATAACACCCTCGCAACCTGTAACACCCTTGCAATCTATAACACGCTCGCAACCTGTAACACCCTCGCCAACTATAACACGCTCGTAACCTGTAACACGCTCGCAACCTATAACACGCTCGTAACTTATAACACCATCTCAACCTATAACACGCTCGCAACCTGTAACACTCTCGCAATCTATAACCCCATCGTAATCTATAACACCATCTCAACCTATAACACCCTTGCAACTTATAACATGCTCGCAATCTGTAACACTCTCGCAATCTATAACCTCATCGTAATCTATAACACCCTCGCCAACTATAACACGCTCGCAACTTATAACACCCTCAGAACGGATAGAACGCTCGCTACAGATAACGCGTTCAGAACCTATAACACCCTTGCAACTTATAACACGCTCGCAATCTATAACACGCTCGCAATCTATAACCCCATCGTAATCTATAACACCCTCGCAACCTATAACACGCTCGCAACCTGTAACACCCTTGCAACCTGTAACACCCTTGCAACTTATAACACGCTCGCAACCTATAACACCCTCGCCAACTATAACCCCATCGCAATCTATAACCCCATCGTAATCTATAACACGCTCGCAACCTGTAACACCACTCGTAATCTATAACACCCTCTCAACCTATAACACGCTCGCAACCTATAACACGCTCGCAACCTATAACACGCTCGTAACTTATAACACCCTCTCAACCTATAACACGCTCGCAACCTATAACACGCTCGTAACCTATAACACGCTCGCAACCTGTAACACCACTCGCAACCTATAACACGCTCGCAACCTGTAACACTCTCGCAACTTATAACACGCTCGCAA
>CAMRDM010000008.1 GCA_947041225.1 uncultured Deferribacteraceae bacterium
GCATGTGTGATATTTGGATCAAGTGGGATAGGTTTGTTGGGCTAGGATAAGTAGGCAAGTATGTGTGATGTTTAGATCAAGTGGGCTAGGCTAAGTTAGCAAGTATGTGTGATGTTTAGATCAAGTGGGCTAGGTTTGTGGGGCTAGGTTAAGTTGGCAAGCATGTGTGATATTTGGATCAAGTGGGCTAGGTTTGTGGGGCTAGGTTAAGTTGGTAAGCATGTGTGATATTTGGATCAAGTGGGCTAGGTTTGTTGGGCTAGGTTAAGTTGGCAAGCATGTGTGATATTTGGATCAAGTATGCAAGTGGGCTAACTTATATAAATTGCAAGCATGTGTGATAGCAAAAGTTCAGTTTAGTAAATTAAGTTAATAACTTAGATTAAGTTCAATTACAATTTAATTTAGGCTAAGTTAATAACTTAGATTACTGTTGGTAAAGAAAGTAGTTTTTATTAAATTAAATTACTTGTTTAAAACTCTTAAAGAGGATAAAAGAAAATGATATTACAAGATAAAGTAGCGATAGTTACAGGTTCATCAAGAGGGATAGGAGCAGCGATAGCTGAAAAACTTGCATCAGCAGGTGCATCAGTTATAGTTAACTACTCATCATCAGCGAGCCATGCAGAGCAGGTTGTTTCAAACATTACATCAGCAGGTGGCAAGGCTATTGCTGTGAAAGCTTCTGTTAATAGTGAAGATGATATAAAAATGCTTTTTGAAGTAGCAGAGAAAGAGTTTTCTACAACAGCAGATATTCTTGTAAATAACGCAGGTATAACTAGAGATAACCTTCTTATAAGAATGAAGAACGAAGAGTTTGATGATGTTATAGATACCAATGTTCGTTCGGTATTTTTATCAACAAGACTTGCAGCGATACAGATGATGAAAAAACGTTACGGAAAGATAATTAATATATCAAGTATAGTAGGGTTCTCAGGAAACCCAGGACAGTTTAATTATGTTGCATCAAAAGCAGCATTAACAGGTATGACAAAGTCAGCAGCGCTAGAGTTAGCTTCAAGAGGAATTAGAGTTAACGCTATAGCTCCGGGTTTTATTGAGACAGATATGACAGCAGGCTTAAAAGATGAATTTAAAGATGAGTATAAGAAAAAGATACCACTTAAAAGTTTCGGTACAGCGAATGATATAGCAGAAGCTGCACTGTATTTAGCATCACCAGTATCAGATTATATAACTGGTCAGACGCTACATATTAATGGCGGATTATATTTATAATTTCATTGCTTTAAAATGTAATGTATAATAAAAAATAGAAAGAAGTAACTATATTTAGAGGAGGAAGTTAAATGTCTACTATTGATGAGAAAGTTCAGAAGATAATAAGTACTCAGTTAAACGTTGATGAGGCTGATGTAAAACCAGAGGCATCATTTATTGATGATTTGGGTGCAGATTCACTTGACACAGTACAGTTAATCATGGCTTTAGAAGAAGAGTTTGGTATCGAAATACCAGATGAAGAGTCTGTAAAAATTAAAACTGTTGTTGACGCTTTAGATTATATTAAAGCAAATTCTAAGTAATAGTATTATAATTATTAGAGTTATGAGGGTATATTTATTATAAGTATACCCTCAATACTTTATGATTAGGAGGGGTAATTTTGAGTAAAAGACGAATAGTTATCACTGGATTAGGAATGGTGAGTCCTATTGGTAACTCAGTTAAAGAGAACTGGGACTCAATTCTTGTAGGTAAGAGTGGTGCAGGTAATATAACAAGATTTGATGTATCAGATTTTCCAGTTAAAATAGCGGCAGAAGTAAAGAATTTTGATCCTGAAAATTATGTTGATAAAAAAGATGTAAAGAAGTTTGATCTATTTATATTTTATGCGTTGGCAGCGGCGAAGGAAGCATTTCTTCATTCTGGTTTAGCAGAAAGTGGTTTTGATCCATATAGAGTTGGTGTAGCGATCGGTTCAGGTATAGGTGGATTCTATACTATCGAGCAATCACATGAAACGATAAGAACAGCTGGTACGAGAAGAGTTTCACCTTTTTTTATTCCTGCTGCGATAATTAATATGGCTAACGGACTTGTATCTATGAAGTTTCAGTTAAAAGGTCCTAATATATCAATTGTTACAGCTTGTGCATCAGGTACACATTCTATTGGTGATGCGTCTCGTATTATTGAAAGAGGCGATGCTGATGTTATGGTAGCAGGTGGAGCTGAAGCTGCAGTTACTCCATTGAGTGTTGCTGGGTTTAGCAATATGAGAGCGTTATCAAGAAGAAATGATGAGCCTACGAAGGCGAGTAGACCGTTTGAGAAAAATAGAGATGGCTTTTTAATCGGAGAAGGTTCAGGTGTAGTCGTTCTAGAATCTCTTGAACATGCTATTGCTCGTGGTGCAAAAATATACGGTGAAGTAGTTGGTTACGGAATGACAGGTGATGCTTATCATATAACTATGCCAGATGAGACAGGTTCAGGTGCATCAAGATGTATGAACTTAGCATTAAAAGATGCGAATATTTCTCCTGAGGATATAGGTTATATAAATGCTCATGGAACATCAACACCGTTCAACGATGTTATAGAGACTAGAGCTATGAAACAAGTTTTTGGTGATTATGCTTATAAAGTAAAAATCTCATCAACAAAATCTATGACTGGACACCTTTTAGGTGCAGCTGGAGCAGTAGAGGGGATATACTCAGTACTTGCTCTAAATCATTCAATTGTCCCTGCAACGATCAATCTTGATACTCCTGATGAGGAATGTGATTTAAATTACACTCCTAATAAGTGTGTTGCGTTAGATGCAGAGTATGCACTATCGAACTCTTTTGGTTTTGGTGGAACAAATGCAACATTAGTATTTAAAAAATATGTTGGGTAAGTTAGTAAAAAATCTTGATGAACTTGAAAATATTATTAACTATTCATTTAAAAATAAAGAGTTGCTGATTGAAGCATTAACTCATAATTCATATTCAAATGAGAATAACCTTGCATATAACTATGAAAGGCTAGAGTTCTTAGGTGATTCGGTATTGCAGCTGATTATATCAGATTATATATTGAAAAACTTTTCTGGTTTTGCAGAAGGGGAGATGAGTCAATTACGGGCTTATCTTGTGAGTGAAGATTTTTTAGCGTTTCTTGCAAGAGAGTTTTATCTTCAAGATTTTATTAAGTTAGGTAAGGGTGAAATTTTATCTAATGTTCATAGATATCCGTCAATATTAGCTGATGCTTTTGAATCCTTAATAGCAGCGATATATCTTGATAGTGATTTTGATATTGCAAAGGATTTTGTTATAGGGTTCTTTAAGGACTCTATACATATCGCTGTAAAGGATCAGTTATTTATAGATGAAAAGGGAGAGCTACAACGCTTATCGCAGAAATTTTTCAAGGTGATGCCTGTTTATACAGTTATTAGTAGTAGTGGTAGAGATCACGATAAAGAGTTCATTATTGAAGTTTCTGTGAATGATATAATAAAGGCTACGGCTACTGGTAAGAGTAAGAAGTCTGCTGAGAAATCGGCAGCATTAATTGCAATAAAAAAGATGAAAAAAATGGTAAACACTGATCAATAAGAACGATAAAACCAAAAAAATCATTCCAATATTTATTCCGTTTCTAGGTTGCACTAGGAGATGTATCTATTGCAATCAGAACTTAATTACTGGTGTTAAGATATCGGATGATGATTTTTTTAAAAATGTCAACGATCAGTATAATCGTTTCTCAAAATTTTCTAATAAGTTTGATACGATCGCATATTACGGTGGCAATTTCGGTGAGCTTGATAAAAGTTTAAGGATTGAGTTATACGATTATGCTAATAAATTAAAATTCAAAAATATCCATTTCTCTACATCTCCTGAAACAATAACTGATGAATTAATTCAAGAAATCAAAAAATATAATATCACTTTAGTTGAGCTTGGAGTACAGTCATTAGATGATAATACTATAGCTTCAAACGGAAGAGGTTACACATTTGATGATGTTGAAAAAGCGATAGATTTGATCTCTAAAATATCTGATGTTGGTGTACAGGTGATGATCGGGATGTATAATCAAACTACTTTATCTGTGATTGATGATGCAAAAAAACTTTCAACTTATCCTATAAAAACTGTTAGAATTTATCCAACAGTTGTGATAAAAGATACCGTACTTGAAAGTTACTACAATAAAGGTGAGTATCAAGTTATGGAGCTTGCAGATAGTATACTTATATCTGCCACGGCGTATATTATCTACAGGTATCACCATATTGATGTACTACGATTATCACTACCTGATAATATAGATATGGATAATAATATCGTTGCTGGATTATATCATCCTGCGTACGGTGATATTGTTAAGACGGCGATCTCTCTATATTATTTAGAGTTAGGTGGCGAGTTTAGAGGTAGTAAACAAGATATATATAATTACTCTGGATACAGATCTATAATAAGAGAGAAGTATGTAGATAAGTTTATAGATGATGATAGTGTAGAGTGTATTAAGTTTGATAAGATAGTAGATTTTATTTATAAAAGGAGTGAGGGCTTTGAGGATAACAGCAGGCTACTTAAAAGCGAGACAGCTAAAATTATTAAAAAACTCAGATATTAGGCCAACGACAGATAAACTTCGTTCGATGATTTTTTCAATTTTGAGTACAGATATTATCGATGCATCAGTCATCGATATTTTTTGTGGTACAGGAGCGTTTGGAATTGAAGCTATAAGTAGGGGTGCAAAATCTGTAGCGTTTATAGATAGAAATATTGATGCGTTAAAAGCTAATATAAATTTAATTTCAGATAAAGAGTACAGTATAGTTAAGAAAGATTTTTTAAAGTTTAGCGATAAGAGTAGCGTTGTGTATGATATTGTTTTTATAGATCCACCGTACGGAGTTTATAGTAGTAAAAGTATATTAGATGTTGTTCATGAGAATATGTTATTGAGTGAGAATGCCACTATAATTTATGAAGAGTTTTATAAAACAGATTTTCCACCACACGATCTATTTAATATATATGATGAAAGAAGAGCGGGAGATACAACCTTAAGGTTTCTCGTTAAAAAAATATAATAATAGTTAATCGTATCAAATTGTTGTAAACTATACATATTACGAAGTTAGTAATTATATTATAAACTGGTGAGGAGGGGTTAATGATTGGAGTATATCCAGGTTCTTTTGATCCTTTAACTTTAGGGCATTACGATATAGTTGAAAGAGCAAATAAAATATTTGACGAACTGTATGTTGTTATAATGAATAATAACGAGAAGAACACTTTTTTTTCTATTGAAGAGAGAGTGGATATGGCAAAAAATGCTTTAAAGGATTTTAAAAAAGTTAAGGTTGAGAGTTATTCAGGTTTAATGGTAGATTACTTTAAATTAAAGCAGGCTGATTATATTGTAAGAGGTCTTAGAGCGGTATCAGATTTTGAGTATGAGTTACAGATGGCGCTTATGAATAGAAGTTTAGATTGTTCAGTAGAGACGTTGTTCCTGATGACTTCGCAGAAATATATATTTTTAAGTTCTAGTACGGTTAAGGATATCGCTGGCTATAAGGGTGATATTTCTAAATTTGTTCCACCGTACGTTCAAGAAAAGATAACAGAGAAGATTGATAAGTTAGATAAATAATATATGTGTATAAAATATTATTAAGTTGTTTAATGTAGGTACGAGGATATTGTGATATGAAGTATAGATAGATAATATGTAACTCTACTCTTGATTAGGAGTAGAGTTTTTTTGTTAAATATTGTTATTGGAATATCTCATTAAGCACGCTTGTTGAATATTATTATAGTTGCTAAATAATTGTAAATATTATTGCTTATAATATGTTTTATCCACCACCAACAAAATTTATAAGTTCAATTACGTCGTTTTCTTGAAGCGTAATATTTTCAAAATCTGCATACAATATTATATCACGATTAAGTTCTACAACAACTGATTTCGGATTGAGGTTGTATGTATTTATTATATCCATTATAGATTGATTTTCTTTGATTTCACTATCTTTTCCGTTACATTTAATTTTAATCATTTAAACTTTCTCCTAAGATATATCTAACAGCAATATTCGCTTGAATATTTGCCGCAACTGCGACCCGTGTTGCCATAAGTCCAGCACCTTTTTTTGCTTCGTGTTCAAAATCTCCTACGATGATTGCACGATCAGAGATTTTTTTATATGTGAAACTAGATGTATCGTAAACACCAGCGATACCTGATGCTCCTATGATATATGATGCTTTAAGATATTTCAACACAGATGATATAATCATACTTTTTGTTTCAGCACCATCTACTGCTTCGATTACAACTTCGTAATCTTTTAATATTTCAACTATATTTTCAGCTGTAACTTTAAGAGGTGTTTTCTCTAACTTTACGAACGGATTAATTCTTTTAAGTGTTTCTTCAATAGCATCAGTTTTATACATCCATAGTTGATCGAGAAAGTATTGTTGACGATTAATATTAGATGGTTCGACGTGATCGAAATCTATTAATTTTAATTTTCCAACTCCCATGCGTGCAAGTGAAATTGCTATGTTAGATCCAAGTCCCCCTAAACCTATAATCGCAACTTTAGATTGTTTTAGTTTTTCGTATACAAATGGAGTATGACGAGCAGAGATTAATGATTCTAACTCATCATTGGAGGGCTGTATATTCTTTTTAATAATTGCTAATTTATCACTTTCTTGAAGAGTATCCTCAAGGTTTGCACTGTAACCGTTATGATATATTATACTATTTTCTTGATTATATTTATCAGATAAGTTATCGATATCTTTTACTTGAGTGGTTTTTTTTACAGCGATAATCTTTCCGTTAAGTTCTATTTTTATCATATTGTTCCTCTTGATTAATTTCAATTTCTCCATCATGGGAGATGGCTATTATCCCTTTATTACTACTCTCTAAAATATTATCTGCTTCGAACTTATTTCTATATATTATATACTGAGTAGCTTTATTGATGTTATTACTATTTATAGTATTTGATTTTGTTATATAATTTAGTTTACAATTTTTATCGTTAAACTTATTGAGACAGATACTTTCAAAATCTGTACCTTCATTTTTAATTTTAATATATTGATTAGTAGATGAGAAAACTCTAATCATTCCGTAGTCGAATTTTTTAACACCGTACTGTGCAAGGATCGGTAGAAGTTTATATTTAAATTGTGAAACTGAACCTGAAAAATATACCTCACTTCTATTATCATTAAAAGATATAAACCCTTTAGTTGATCCGATAAAATCTGGAAAGATATATGCAGGCTTATTTTGTGGAGGGTAGAAAAATATCAGTAGTGCAAATATAGCAAGATATTTATATTTAGATGTCAATGTGATTACAGCAAACATTATGGTTATAATGAGTGCAGAGAGTGGAATATTTTTTAATGTGAATGTAAAATATGTTAAGTTATAGATTGTATCTAAAACGATGAGCGATATTTTTTCAACAAAAATAAGTGCATCTATAAATAAGCTTGGAGTTATAACTGTGAGTATCCCTAAGATGATCTGCATGTAAATAAATGGTAACATAATAACTGTTGATACGATGCTTGCAAAATTAGTTGTTCCGAAATAATATAGTGATATCGGAGTCGTTAATATAGTGGCTGCAACTCCAACCATAATCATAGTTGATAGATAAGATTTTATGTTGTAACTGTTTTTATTACTACTATTATCGTTGTTACTACTATCTTTATATCTATCGTTATTAAGTAGGTATAATATTCCAAACACTGCGGCGAATGATAGAAGGAACGAAATATCGGTAATTGTGTTAGGTGAGAAGATTATAAATAACGATGCAAGTATAAGTAAAAACTTTTTACTATTTGTTGCGTAGTCGAAGAGGTATGTAGAGATAAAGAAGATTGTGAAGAGTGATGCTCTAAGTACGGTTATCGAAAATCCTGCGACAGGTATCATGAGTATTAATATGATAGCAAGTGGAATTAATCTAAGTTTAAATGGTAGGAAGATTAGTAAGGTTATAACAATGGTAACGATTATACCTATGTGCATTCCAGATATAGCGAGTAGGTGTGCTAGTCCTGTGATAATATATTTATCCCTAACAGCATCGTTGATATAACTTTTATCACCGAAGATTAACGCTTGAGGTAAGGTAAGTTTTCCACCAGAGAGATAGTAGAGATCGTTAAGTTTATCTGATCTAAATTTAATTATATTTGATATGATCGGCAGTTTTATTTGAGTATAATTGTCAGGTAGTTGAAACTGTTTTCTATAGTAGTTTTCACTTTTTTTAATTAGTTTTAGATCAGCGTAGATGAGATCCCCTTGAGTGAACTTGTCTGCTAGAGTTTTATCTACGATAATGTTGGATTTTATAGTTCGTAGGAGTACTTTATCATTGTAATATTCAGATTTATCAATAACTATATAGAGGTTTACTAGAAATATATTTGTGATTAAGTATATCGTGATAAGTATAATAGCATTTTTTAGTTTAAACGATATTAATATGGTGATAATTGCGATTACCATTGCAATTATAGGATCATATCTGTATACTACAGCTGTAATTATAGCTAAAAAGAGTAATCTTGTGGTAGCGGAGTTAAAGTTACTCAATATTTTCTTTTTAATACTATATATATACATGTTGGATTTTAGCAATATAAAATTAATAGTACAAGTCAAAAAAGTTAAAGAAATAGAGTATAGATTGTTTTTACGAGCGAATGAGCGTTTAAAAATATGTATTAACATTGTATATGATCTATATTTATATAGAGTAATTTAGGATAATATATTATGCAAACAACGGTAGCGAAAAAGGTTGAACTTTCAGGCATCGGTTTACACGGTGGCAAGGTTGTAAGATTAGATATAAGCGAAGCTCCAGTAGATTCAGGTATTCAAATTCGCAGAAGTGATATAGCAAATTCAGAGTATTATAAGTTAACACCATACAATGTTGTATCAACTCAGCTTGCAACAACGGTTAATTGTGGCGAACATTCTATATCTACGATTGAGCATTTTATGGGATCGTTTTACGGATTAGGTATAGATAATGCGTTTATAGATGTTTCAGGTAGTGAAGTTCCTATACTTGATGGATCGGCTAAGGATATAGTTGAGTCGTTGTTAGAGGTTGGGATAAAATCTTACGATAAGCCTCGCAAAATTATTAAAGTTACGAAACCGATAAGATATGAGCTTGATGATAAATATGTAGAGATCGTTCCATCAGATTACGGATTAGATATAGATTTTATATTAGATTATAAGAATAGTGTAATCGGATCACAGAAGTATAGTTACTATCATAGCAAGCTTAATTTTATTAATGATATAGCGTTTGCAAGAACGTTTGGTTTTGAGAAAGAGGTTGAAGCGTTACGTTCTATGGGTTTAGCTAGAGGTGGATCTTTAGAGAATGCAATAGTTGTTGATGGCGATCAGATATTAAATCCAGATGGTTTAAGATCACGAGATGAGTTTGTCCGTCATAAGATTTTAGATATTTTAGGTGATTTAGCGTTAATCGGTTATCGTTTACAAGGTAAGATTAGAGCGTTCAAATCGGGACATAATCTTAATAATTTATTTGCAAGATCGATGCTTGAGGCGACAGATAGTTATGATATATTAGAAGCAGATAGTTCCGTTAAGGGTATTAATAGTTTTCAAGTTACAAATCCTCTTGGTGGTCATATAAACAGCACTATTAACTACTAATATATGTCGTTGTGTTAATCGTTGTTAGATAACGTTTTTTCAGCGATTATTTTTAATATTCAGTTATATAAAAGTTCACATTATTTTATTATATCTTATTTCAATAAAAACCCTTTTAAAAAAGTGATATTTGTATTAGAATACCGATTAGTATTATTGGAAGAGGTATAAGATTTTGAAAGCAAATATTGACGTAAAACGTATTAGTTACGATGAAGCGGTTGAATTATATAAAACAAAAGATATATTAGAGCTAGGCGAACTAGCAAATTCTATAAGAAAGCTTAAACATGCAGATAATATTGTTAGTTATGTAATAGATAGAAATATCAATTACACAAATATCTGTTGTTGTAAGTGCAAGTTTTGTGCATTTTATAGAGATATTAAATCAGATGAAGCTTATTTGATAAATGAAGAGGAGTTATCGGCAAAGATAGAGGAGACTTTATCATTGAACGGTACACAGATACTTCTACAAGGTGGACTTCATCCAACGTTAAAGATTGAGTATTACGAAGATCTGCTACGTTTCATGAAAAAGTATCCTATATGGTTACATGCGTTTTCGCCTCCTGAGATTTTTCATATAGCGTTAGTATCGAAGTTATCAATTAAGGAGACGATTTCGAGATTAGTTAAAGCTGGTCTTGACTCTATTCCGGGTGGTGGTGCAGAGATTTTAGATGATAATTCAAGAAATGAAGTATCGCCTAATAAGATTTCATCACAGGAGTGGCTAGATGTTATGGAGGAGGCTCATGCACAAGGACTTAGAACAACATCGACGATGATGTTTAGAAAGACAGATAGTGCAGAGGTTATCATCGGACATTTAGATAAGCTTAGAGAGCTTCAAGATAAGACTGGTGGCTTTACGGCATTTATTCCATGGCCATTTCAAACGGGCAATTCAGAGATAGATGATGAAGAAGTTACAGCAATAGAGTATTTAAAAGTATTAGCTATATCAAGAATATATTTAGATAATATAGATAACATTCAAGTTTCATGGGTAACTCAAGGCGATAAGATCGGACAACTGGGATTATTATACGGCGGTAATGATTTTGGTTCAGTTATGATTGAAGAGAATGTTGTTAAAGCAGCAGGTGCTGATTTTAGATTAAACACAGAAGAGATAAGATATTTAATAACTGCAGCAGGATTTATTCCAAGACAACGTAATATGCAATATGAACTAATTGGTTAAGATCCTATTAGCTTTTAAGGATAAGTAAATTAGATGACAATATTGAGAATATCATCAAGCACACCTATTGAAGTAATACGAGTAACACTTTCAGATGTATATGGTCTGAAGGTGTCGGATTACGAAATCACTGAATCGATTGATCCAGCATATAAGAATATAGAGATTTACTCTGTACCCGATATCCTTATCGACAATGTTGTGGTATTTAGTACAGATACGGATCAATATGTTGGATACATATCAATATATCCACAACTAACAAATTTATATCCAGAGCCGTTTGACTATATGATCAATCTTCTTAATGAGAGTGGTATATGTTATAATGTTGATTACGATGTAATCAGAAGTGCATACGATAGTTATATCAATAAAGAGTTGATAATAGATAAAGTTGTAGCTCGTGGTAAGAAAGCTATAAACGGAAAGAATGCAGAGATCACTATTCATTTTGATGAGTTCAATAGACGTCCAGCGATAGATGATTTAGGTAGAGTAGATTATAAGACGGTAGATTTATTTGCAGTAGCAGAGAAGGGAGATATCTTACTTACTAAGAAACCTGCAACAGATGGAACATACGGTATAACTGTACGAGATGAGCATGTTAGACAATCTAAAGGAACAGATGTTGAGATACATATTGGAGAGGGTGTAACGCTTAATGAAACGGGTATAGTTTATGTTTCGACAACGAGTGGGTATATACATTTTGATTCAAAGAAGATAGCTGTATCTGAGGTATATGTTGTCGATAACAATGTTGATTACACAACAGGTAATATATCTTTTAACGGTTTAGTTCATGTTCGTGGCGATGTTATCCCTGGGTTTAAGGTGTACGGAGAAGATGGTATAATAGTAGACGGTATCTGTCAAGATGTGGAGTTAACATCTAAGGGAAATATTGTTCTTCGCACAGGTATAAAGAGTACAGGTAACTCACTTATTATGGCAGATGGCGATGTATCATTTGGTTATGCAGAGAATGTAAAGATATATTCAAAGCGTAATATAATTATAAAGAAGTATGCTTATAATTGTGAGTTGTATGCAGGTGAGCGTATAATCGCTAATTCTGCGGAGGGTATTATTGCAGGTGGAGTTGTTAGGGCATTTTCTGAGGT
Source organism: uncultured Deferribacteraceae bacterium (assembly GCA_947041225.1). Classification (GTDB taxonomy): domain Bacteria; phylum Chrysiogenota; class Deferribacteres; order Deferribacterales; family Mucispirillaceae; genus CAMQYB01. The sequence goes on from CAMRDM010000008.1 coordinate 12,115, forward strand.
ATCTGTAAAACATTTAGGTTCATCTGGTAACTCTAATTTTTCTGTTATCTTAGGGAGTAAATATTTTGTTGAGGAAGAGGTTGGAGTTATTCGTAAGGAGAAGCTACGACTAATTGATGCTATAGAGAAGATTGTACTTACGGTTAAGCGAGCAGAGTTATCTCAACCAGATAATGTAGGACATCATAAGATAGGTAAGTTATTAGAGATGAAGGCATCATTTTCTTCTTTAGTAGATGATTTAGATAAGAAAGAGAAGGGATTACTAAGTGATAATGTAGTTAGAGATGCACGATTAAAAGTTATGAATAAGGCGTTTGATGGAGTGAAGGTAATGTTTCACAATTCATCATATACGATTAAAGAAGAGATGAATAGAGTTGTGTTTTATTTTGATCATAAATATAACGAAGTAGCTTGGGTTAATATTAAAGATATGGCGGCGATAGAGGGTAATGGAGAAGATAAATAATATAGTTATTCGTGGTGCGAGACAACATAACTTAAAAAACATAGATATAGATATACCTAAAGATCAGTTGGTGGTAATTACAGGAGTTTCAGGATCGGGTAAATCGACTCTTGCTTTTGATACGTTATATGCTGAAGGACAAAGAAGGTATGTTGAGTCTTTATCATCGTATGCTAGACAATTTTTAGAGTTGATGGATAAACCAGATGTAGATTTAATAGAGGGTTTATCTCCGGCTATAAGTATAGAGCAGAAATCAATTAGCCGTAATCCGAGATCAACAGTTGGTACGATCACGGAGATATATGATTATATGCGTCTACTTTTTGCAAGAGTAGGAGATGTTTACTGTCCATGTTGCGGTAAGAAAATAGAAACCTTTACTGTTCAGAATATGGTTGATGATCTTCTTAAATTAGATGAGGGTAGTAAGCTGGAGATTTTATCTCCAGTTATACGAGGTAAGAAGGGAGAGTTCAAAAAGTATTTTAAAGATCTGTTGAAAGAAGGTTTTGTAAGAGCGTATTTTGATAAAAAATTAATAAGATTAGAAGAAGAAATTGTCGTCGATAAGAAAGTTAAACATGATGTATCTATATTAGTTGATAGACTTGTTAATAAGCCTGAAAATAAGCGTAGAATTACAGACTCAGTTGAGATTGCACTTCGTAAATCAGAGGGGCTTGTTGAGGTTATTATAGATGGTAGTAGTACAAAATTATATAATGAGAAATTTGCGTGTATAGATTGTGGTATAAGTATAGCTGAAGTTGAGCCTAGAATATTCTCATTTAATAATCCGTATGGAGCTTGTCCTGTTTGTGAGGGGATTGGTGAGAAAGCTGTATTTGATGAGGAGTCTATCGTTGTAGACAGTAGTTTATCTATACGAGATGGAGCTATATCCTTATGGGTTGGAGTAGATAATTTTCATCATTACAACATGCTAAATACTTTATCAGAGAAGTATAAGATAAACTTAGAGAAGAGTTGGAGTTCGCTTTCTAAAGCGTCTAAGGATATTATTTTATATGGAGTTGAAGAGCCGTTACGTCTTTATACTTTTAGAGGCGATAAGAAGGTTTTTTACGATAAGAAGTTTAAAGGAGCGGTTGGAGATTTAGAGGAGATGTTATACTCAAACTCATCAACGAGTGTAGATAAAGCGAAGAAGTGTATGACTTTTCAACCGTGTAGAGCGTGTGGTGGAGCAAGACTTAAACAAGATAGTTTATCGGTAAAACTTGATGGTAAGAATATATCAGAAGTTACGAGTATGAATATATCTGAGGCTAGATTATTTTTTGATAGTTTAGAGTTTAACGGTTTCAAGTTAGAGATAGCGACAAAGATTATTAGAGAGATTTTGCGTAGATTAAATTTCTTAATAAATGTTGGAATAGATTATATTACACTAAACAGAAGTTCAGGAACATTATCAGGTGGTGAGTCTCAAAGGATCAGACTTGCAACGCAGATAGGATCAGGATTAACGGGAGTATTATATGTACTTGATGAACCGTCGATAGGTTTACATCAACGTGATAATGATATGTTAATTGAGACACTTAAAAATTTACGAGATATAGGAAATTCAGTAATAGTTGTCGAGCATGATGAGGATACGATTTTAGCATCAGATTACGTTATAGATATGGGTCCGTACGCTGGACGTAAAGGTGGCGAAGTTGTTTTCGCAGGTGCTCCAAAAGAGTTGTTGAAATCAGAAGAGTCTTTGACAGCAAAATATATTAACGGTAAGTTGAAGATAGAGCTTCCAGATAAAAGAGTTGAAGCAGGCGATAAGTTTATATCTATAAAAGGTGCGACTGAGCATAATTTAAAGAATATAGATGCGAAGTTTCCGATAGGTTTAATAACGGCAGTAACGGGTGTATCAGGATCAGGTAAGTCAACATTGGTGTTAGATATTTTATATCCAGCTATAATGAAGAGACTTCATGGCTCAAGCATGGCGATCGGTAAGCATAAATCGGTAGATGGTTGCGATCATATAGATAAGGTTATAAAAATCGATCAATCGCCGATAGGTAGAACACCAAGAAGTAATCCTGCAACGTACACAGATCTGTTTAAAGATATTAGGGATATTTTTACGATGTTACCAGAGGCTAAACGTAGAGGATACACAGCGGGTAGATTTTCTTTTAATAAGAAAGGTGGTAGATGTGAGTCTTGTCAAGGCGATGGATTTATAAAGATAGAGATGCACTTTCTTCCAGATATGTATGTGAAGTGCGATGTATGTAGTGGTAATAGATATAATAGAGATACGTTAGATATCGTGTATAAAGAGAGAAATATCGCTGATGTATTATTTATGACGGTTAATCAAGCGTACGAATTTTTTGATAATATTCCAAAACTTAAAGCAAAATTAAATGTCTTAAGAGATGTTGGATTAGGTTATATTAAGTTAGGACAAGCGGCGACGACATTATCAGGTGGAGAGTCGCAACGTGTAAAGCTTGCAAAAGAATTAATGAAAAGATCGACAGGTAAAACGTTATATCTTTTTGATGAGCCTACAACAGGTCTACATTTTGATGATATTCATAAGTTAGTCAATATTTTTCAAGAGCTTAGAGATATCGGAAATACGATAATAATAATAGAGCATAACTTAGATGTAATAAAAGTTGCAGATTTTATAATTGATTTAGGTAGAGAGGGTGGAATTAGAGGTGGAGAGGTTCTTTTCACAGGTACTCCAGAAGAGTGTGCAAAGTGTGAGGACTCATTTACAGGGCAGTATTTGGCTACAAAATTAAATTAAGAAGTAATGTAAGGAATGATGACTAGAGCGAGCTATAAAATATTGTTAACATCATTGTTACTGGTATTTCTTTGTCCAGTTACAGTATTGGCATCTAAGGTTTTAGATAATGCTAACTGGGAACTGGTATTGCTTGACAGAACAGAGAAAGTCAAACGATCGACTTATGTTGATATTGCAGATCGTATGAATGATTTCTATAGAGCTAACAAGGGGAGTAATGATGGAGCAAGAGCAATTCAAATTGCTGCTAGATCGTTGTCGTCAAGTTTCAGAAGATTTAAAGTTCGATCAGATATAGATAAGGCGTTAGAGTATTATAGAGTATTGCAGAATAAGTTTAACATATCGATATCAAGAGACTCATATATCGACGCATCAGATATATATCTTCAAATAAGAGATAGATCATCAGCTAGGTTTATATTAAATAGATTGATAGCAAAATATCCAACATCAACACAAGCCGAAACGGCTAGAAAGAAGTTAGTGACTATTAATAAGTCATCTCCTCCATCGACATCAGGTTCTGCTAAACGAGATGAAAGCATCGCAAAACGTGAAGCTGAACAGCAGAGTAATGCTCGCAATAGTCGTAATAGAAATAATGCTAATAAAGATCGTGAAAATAATCAGAGTAAGCGTGTAGTTGAACAAAATAGAAATAGAGAAAAAAAGAGTATTGATGCAGATAAAGAGTTAGCATTAAAAGCAGCTAGTTTTATCGGTTTATCAGATGTGAAAGATGAAATTGTACAAGTTAAAGGTGTGCGATATTTTTCTGCGAAGGATTATACGAGAGTAGTAATAGATACCTCAAGTACGGCACAGTATCGTAGTATTTGGCTTAGTGAGGATAAGAAGAGTAATTTACCTCCAAGATTAACCTTAGATATATCTTCATCATCGCTTAGCACAGAGTTATCGAATAATATTGTGATTAAGGATGGGTTATTAAGTTCTGTAAGAGTTGGCTTTAATGAACCAAATAAGCGAACAAGGGTAGTGTTAGATTCTGAAAATGTTCGAGATTTCACGATATTTCAAATGACTAATCCGAGTAGAATAGTTGTAGATGTGTTTGATAAAAAACGAGATGAACAGTCAATCAATCTTCCAGCGGTTGCAAAAGTTATAGAGCGAAACAGTAATGAAGGTAGTGGTAATAATAGTGTCGATAGTTCGGATCTTTCAACAGATGATATAATTAAGAGTATAGAGTCAAACACGAGAATATCTAATAAAAGTGCAGATGATTTTGCAGGTAAAGAGCTTACATTGGGTACTGCGCTTGGCTTAAAAATTAGAACAATAGTGATTGATGCTGGACATGGTGGTAAAGATCCTGGAGCAACTTATGGCAGGTTGAAAGAGAAAGATGTTGTTTTAGATATCGCAAAAAAAGTGAGAGATTTATTAAGTAAGGATAAGGATCTGAAAGTATATATGACAAGATCGAAAGATATTTTTATACCGTTAGAGGAGCGCACGGCTATTGCAAATAAGTATAAAGCAGATCTGTTTGTATCGATCCATGCGAACGCTGCAAGAAATAAAAAAGCATCAGGAGTTGAGACATATGTTTTCAATGTAACTAATGATAGAGCAGCGTTAGAGGTTGCAGCTTTAGAAAATCAAGCGACAACAAAATCTATTTCAGATCTTCAAGGTATATTAAAAGATATATTGAAATACTCTAAATTAGAGGAGTCGTTACTTTTAGCAGGTTCTGTTCAGAAGGCGTTGGTTAAAAAAGTTAGGCTATCTAAATCTCAAAATAAAGGTGTAAAGCAGGCACCGTTTTATGTTTTAGTAGGTGCAACAATGCCGTCTATATTGATAGAGACAGGTTTTTTATCACATGCAGGAGATGCGAAAAAGTTATCAACATCTAGCTATAGAAGTCAGATAGCAGAAGGTATCTATCAAGGGTTGAGAGATTATATTGAAAAGTATAATTACTAGTGGGTATATATGAATTTTGAGGAATTATTAGAACCGACTCGCCTTATAACATTCTTCTTTGTGTTTATACGTATTAATGCTATAATGTTTACAGCGCCGATCTTTAGTTCAACGGTTATAAATAATCCATTACGTATTATGTTAAGTACGATAATAGCGTTATTAGTTGCTCCAAATATTCCTCGTTTAACGGTAGTAGATCCGAGTGTATTATGGTTAATTTTGACAGCAAGCAAGGAGATTTTGATAGGTGTAACTATTGGAGTTATGACAAGTTTGCTTTTTTCAGCGGTTCAGTTTGGAGGATATTTAGTAGATTATCAGATGGGTTTTTCGATGGTATCGGTTCTAGATCCATCATCAAATGCGTCTATGTCGTTTTCAGGTCAGGTTTATAATATTCTTGCTACGTTGATTTATTTATCGATCTATGGGCACCATATATTTTTAAGGGCGATTATGACAAGTTTTGATTATCTTCCTTTAGCTGATTTCCCTTATAATCAAGAGGCGTTGCTTTTTGTAATATTAACATTTACGAGGGTATTTATTGTTGCCTTACAGATAACAGCGCCGGTATTTATAGCGTTGATGGTAACAAATGCAGTGATGGGATTTATGGCACGTTTAGTACCACAGATAAATCTTATGGTTATAGGTTTTCCGATTAAGATAGGTATAGGTGCTATATTTTTAACGTTAGGATTACCTTTATTTTATGTAGTGTTTGAGAAGATAATGAATGAATATTTTCGAACGATATTAAGTTTTTTCAATAAGATGGCTGGTCAATAATGGCAGAGAATAAAGATGGTACAGAGAAGAGTGAAGAGGCGACCCCCCAACATAGGGAAGCTCGTCGAAAAGAGGGATCAGTAGCAAAGAGTGCTGATCTAACATCTGGCGTATTATTAGTAGTAATTGTGTTAGGTTTTTATTACTACACTCCGTATTTCATGGATAGCTTTAAAGGTTTTTTTAGTGAAACTTTACAGTTTGTAACATACAACTTGAATAAGGACTCTACATATTATTTATTTATGTATTCTTTGAAGTTTATGGCAAAATTATTAATGCCGGTGTTTATTCTTTTATTTGTGATAGCTGTGGCTATTAATGTTTATCAAGTTGGTTTTTTTATTTCAGGAAAATCTATTGAGCCTAAGTTTGATAAGTTGAATTTTTTTGCTAACTTTATGAAAACTTTTTTTAGTATGCGTAAGGTAGTTGATTTAATTAAATCGTTAGCGAAGATAGGGTTGTTGTCTCTTATATCATGGTATGCGGTTTCAGAAGAGATGAGCACAATTATACGTATGATAGATGCTGATATTATAGATCAGATGGGGTATTTAGGAGAGCTTATTTTTGATATTTTACTAAAGCTAGCGTTGTTAGTTTTAGCGATAGGAGCAGCAGATTTCTCTTATCAGAAGTGGCAACACAACAAAGATATTCGTATGACTAAGCAAGAGATAAAAGAGGAATATAAGCGATCAGAAGGAGATCCACAAGTACGTAGTCGTATTAGACAAGCACAGCAAGATGCAGCTAGAAAGCGTATGTTAGATGATGTCCCGAAATCGGATTTAGTAATCACAAACCCAACGCATTACGCAGTTGCGATAAGCTATAAGATAGGGGTGGATAGAGCTCCTAAGATTGTTGCAAAGGGTAAAGGTTTAATTGCATTAAAGATTAGAGAGATAGCGATTGAGAAGAAGATAGATATAGTTGTAGATCCTCCACTTGCAAGATTGCTTTACGACTCTGTAAGTGTAGGTGATGAAGTTCCAGAGAATTTATATCAAGCATTAGCGGCAATTTTAGGAACATTAAGTAAGTATGGATTAAATAAAAGATAGAATATATTTTAATTATAAAGAAGCAAATAGATAGTTAAAAAGAACGATTATAAACAAGGTTTTAATAGAGAGTATACTTGCTTTGAAAGAAAGCAGATGTTTAATTATTAGTAGGATATTATAATTTATGGCAACGACGACAAAAGAGAATGTATCTAAATATTTAGGGATGTTGACAAACAACACAGATGTGATTTTACCTGTTGGAATAATGGGTATTTTAATCATAATGTTAATTCCTATGCCGACACCATTATTGGATATTCTATTAACGTTTAGCATATCGTTATCAATAATAATTCTTCTTGTTTCTATATATGCAGAACAGCCGTTAGATTTTTCATCATTTCCATTTGTGTTACTAGTTGCGACCCTTTTTAGGTTATCGTTAAATGTATCGACAACTAGAGTTATTTTGCTTCATGGTTCAGAAGGAACAGGTGCTGCAGGTTCAGTAATCCAATCATTTGGAGAGTTTGTAGTTGGTGGTAATTATATAGTTGGTGTAATTGTTTTTGCAATTTTAGTTATAATAAATTTTATGGTTATCACGAAAGGTTCTGGAAGGGTTGCAGAGGTTGCGGCACGATTTACGTTAGATGCGATGCCTGGTAAACAGATGGCGATAGATGCCGATCTTAATGCTGGTATAATAGATGAAGTTGAAGCGAAAGAGCGTCGTGAGACTATACGAAAAGAGGCAGATTTCCATGGTTCTATGGATGGTGCGAGTAAGTTTGTTAGAGGTGATGCGATAGCTGGACTTATCATCACTGTGATAAATGTATTGGCAGGTTTTTTAATTGGAGTTTTTCAAGGTGGGCTAACGTTTTCCGATTCTATAGAGGTGTTTACAATTTTAACTATCGGAGATGGACTTGTATCACAGATTCCAGCGTTAGTTATCTCAACATCAGCAGGTATTATTGTTACACGAGCAGGTGGTGATAACGGTTCATTATCGAAACAGTTAACGGCTCAACTTTTTTCACGTCCGAAGGTTTTATATATTTTAGGTGGAGTTCTGTTCTTTTTTGCGATTATTCCAGGTATGCCAAAGCTTCCATTTCTTGCTTTATCGGCTGCATCTGTAGGTATAGGTTACTATATGAGAAAAGGAATGGATAAAGAAGAGGATATTTCAGAAGATGATCAGATAGGTGAAGAGGAGCAAAATTTACCAGAAGATGAACAAGTTAAAAATCTTCTTGATGTTGATATAATGGAGTTAGTTGTAGGTATAGAATTGATCCCTATGACACAACGAGATCAGGGTGGAATACTTTTAGATTTAATAATGGCAACGAGAAAAGATATAGTGAGAGAGCTAGGGTTTATAGTTCCTCCCATTCGGATATACGATAATATTACGATAACTGATTCACGAGAATATGCGATTATGATAAGAGATGTTCAAGTTGCAAAAAGTTATGTTATGCCAGATAAATATTTAGCATTAAATATGGGTGGCAACGATTTTAATGATATTACAGGTATAGATTTTACCGATCCAGTTTATAGTGTTCCTGGTAAATGGGTTGATGAGTTTGAAAAGAGTAAAGCAGAGATAGCTGGACTTATGATTATAGAACCTGTAACAGTAATTTCTGCACACTTATCAGAGGTGATAAAGAATTTTGCATCAGAGTTGTTAGGCAGACAAGAGGTACAAGATTTATTAGATAGAATTAAAGCTAAGTCGCCAAGATTAGTAGATGATATTATTCCAGGTGTTTTAGATGTAGGTGGTATTACACTTATTCTTCAGCGTTTATTAAAAGAGAAGGTATCTATCCGTAATCTACCAACGATATTAGAGACGTTAGCAACCTACTCATCATCACCAAATAAGAATGTAGATTATTTAACAGATAAAGTTCGTTACGCATTAAGACGTCAGATATGTGAGTCGTTACTATCAGATAACGGTAAATTATCAGTGTTCCGTTTCCAAGATATAATTGAGCATGCTTTTGCAAAAAGTATTCATCAGACTGATGATGGTAGTGAGATTATTTTAGATCCAACACTTGCAATAAAAATTGTCTCAGCGTTAGTTGAGAAGGTGAAAGAGGTTTCATCTCCATCGAAGGTAGTTGTAGTATTTGTTCAACAACGTATCCGTAATGTTACGTTTAAATTCTTGAATAGATATTTGAATTCAAAATTATCACAGTTTTCATCTATCCCACTTCCACGAGTTGCGGTGTTAGCGTTTGAGGAAGTACCAGATGATGTTGAGATAGAGATTATAGATCTGATAAATATTATTGAAGATAATCAAAAACCACCAACAGTTAAACTAGGTAAGCCAGATGATGGTAACGGAGCTAACAACGCTCAACAGGGACAAGCTCCAGTAGATGGCACGGGACAAGCTCCAGATGATGGAACGGGACAAACTTCAGTTGATGGAGCAGATATAGATAAATCTAATAATCAAGATGAGCCACAAGTTTAGAGATATTATCACTTGCGAGAAGTTCGGTTGATTAGATATTAATCTCTAGCTAAGAGTTGATAGTGTTCAATACATCTAGTTATTTATAACAATAGTTATAAATAATATGTTTTTGATCTAATTTACTTGCAATTATCGAGTAATATAATTATAATAGCGAGAATTGTAAATATTTGTTCATACTATTGATAATTATGAATTTATCAGTAGTTTTGTTTGTTTTATTAGGTGGGGATAGTTTCTAACATGAAGATAAAGAAGTATGAAGCAAAAAATATGAAAGAAGCGATGAAGATCATAAAAGCTGATCTAGGTCCAGATGCGGTTATTTTGACAACAAAAAAAGTTGTTAAAAATAATGGTTTAGGTATTTTTAGCTCACCAGTGTTAGAGGTTACAGCAGCAGTTGATTACGATGAAAATGATAGCAAAACGAAGAGATTTGTATCAGAGGGCAAAGGGATAAAAAAGATAAATAACAGTAAAACAGTAGGTAAAATCGGTTCATATCCACACTCTAATTCTGTTGATGTTTTATCATCAGATGATGAAGATATATCTTATCCACCACTGAAACGTATAGATTATACTGTTGGTGGAAATCCGTATGAAAGTTTATCACCTCAAAGGGTTTTATCTCCTTCTCTAAATAATAGTATCGATAACGATGAAGATATGGAAGGTTACGGTGTGGATGATATTCTTAGAGATTTATCAGAGCATAGTACATCAACTGTTCAGCCGATAAACAACTATAATGTTGAAGCTGATACCTCTAGTTCATATAGAAGTTATCGTCAGCAGGCTAACGGATTTAATGCTACAGAAAGGGTTGAGCGTAAACCGTTAGAAGAGGTTATCGAGGATAAGAAGAGAGAGTATTCATCAGACACAACTAGTGCCTTAACACCAGAGAAGTTATCTATTATTTTGCAAGATATATCAGATATAAAAAAACAGGTATCGGATATCCGTTATAATGTAGGTCCGGGTGTATCAGTTGACTTACCAAGCAGGTTAAAAGATATACATTTGATACTGTGTAAAAGTGGTGTTGACGATGTTATATCGTATAGGTTTTTAAAAGATATCGAGAAGTTAATGTCTGATAATCTTTCCAACATACAGTTGAAGAATATAGTTATGGAATCGTTAGCTAAGATGATTCCAATAGAGACAGAATGTTTTGAAACACTTAAAAATAAAGTAACGATATTTGTTGGTCCAACAGGTGTTGGTAAGACAACTACGGTTGCAAAACTTGCTGCTAAATTGAAGCTTGAACAGAATAAGAATGTTGCGCTTATAACGATAGATAATTATCGTATAGGAGCAATAGAACAGCTTAGTACGTATGCTGATATTGTTAATATTCCGTTATTTACAGCATCGACACCCTCAGGTCTTAAATCACTTATACGTGATTTAAATAGTAAAGATTACGATCATATATTGATAGATAGTATGGGTAGGAGTCAATTTGATTCTCAAGAGTTGAATGCGATTAAAACTTTTACAAAATTGAGTGATGAAATGTTAGTTGTTCTGATTTTATCATTATCATCAAACCACGCTGAATTAGGCGATACAGTGGAGCGATATTCGATATTAAATCCTGAGTATCTTATATTTACTAAGTTAGATGAGACAAGATATTTCGGTACGTTATTGAATGTTTCTATAAAACGCAAGTTACCAATTCTTCTTTTAGGTACAGGTCAAAATGTCCCAGATGACATTGAAATTCCTAATGGCAAAAGAATTGCTAGAAAGGTGTTACAAGAGATCCCTTCCTTATGGAATGATAAGAGATTATCTTAAGGCAAACTTTTAGTAAAATAACTTAAAGTTATGTGGATATCAATAACAATTGAGGGTTTTATATGGCAGATCAAGCATTTAATTTGAGAAAGCACGCATGGGAAGCTAACAGGAACGCCCACTACGTGACTGTTTCAAGTGGTAAGGGTGGTGTTGGTAAGAGCAATTTTTCTGTCAACCTAGCATATCAGCTTGCTAACTTAGGAAAGAGAGTGCTACTATTTGATGCAGATCTAGGTTTAGCAAATATAGATATAATGTTATCAGTTACAGTATCTGCTACGATAAAGAAGTATATAGACGATAAGGCTACAATAGATGAAATAATCAAGAAAGATGTTTACGGTTTTGATATTCTTCCAGCATCGACTGGTTTCATAGAGTTGACGACTTTAACAGATGCAGAGTTTGAGAAGATATTTAATATATTTTTAGTTTTGGATAGCAGATATGATTATGTAATTTTTGATACAGGAGCAGGAATATCAGATGCTGTTACACGTTTTTCATCAATTGCAGACTCTATTATAGTTGTAACAAATCCAGAGCCTACGGCTATCACTGATGCTTATGCGTTTATGAAGATAGTTAGTAAGTTATATAGTATAAGTAAGATGTATATTGTTTTCAATAAGGTAGATGATTTAAAGAGTGCCGATATAACCTATAACAATCTTAAAACGGTAGTGAGTAGGTTTTTATCGATAGATTTACAGCTTTTAAACCATATTCGTGAGGACAAATTAGTGCGTAAAGCTGTTAGATTGCAGAAACCAGTATCTGTATTAGATCCGAACTCTTTTTATGCAAGAGATATAGAGAATTGTGTAAGATCGTTTATCGGTTTACCATCGGTTAAGAAAACAAATGAGAAGGTATATAAATTATTTAAGAGTGTATTTAGATGATAACAGCGCTAAAATATGTGCCACTACTTTTTTCAACAACATTATTATTTGGCTCAATGTTTTTCAAGCTTCTATTTTTGGAAGAATTGGAGTATATATATATATTTAAAGATTTAGCAGTATTTTTTATTTCTTACTATGTACTAAAAACACTTACGGGTAATATTATAAAGATGTTTAGAAATTATTGGAAGATATTATGAGCCGAGAGACGCCACCTGTATTACAACCTCTTTCAGAAGAAGAAAAAGCTAAGATAGTCAAAGATTATCTTCCGAAGATGAAATTATGGGTTATGAAAGCCAAAGGTACTTTACCAGAGTCTGTTGATGCAGATGATTTATATTCAGCAGCATCGATGGGATTAATAGAGTGTTTAGAACGTTTTGATAAGTCTCGTAATGTTTCATTTTCTACATTTGCAGAGTTAAGAATTAGAGGTTCTATAGTTGATGCGTTACGAAGTTTAGATACGCTTCCTCGGCATATACGAACAAATATCAAGCAATTAGAGAAGATAAGTGTAGCACTTGCCTCTAAGTTGGGACGTAAACCGTTAGTTTCAGAGCTAGTAGAACATACAGAATTTAGCGAAGAAACAGTTTATAGGTTGCTTGATTTGCAAGAAACGGATAAAGTATTATCATTGAACGATACTGTTGGTAACGATGATAGTAATTTAATAGATTTTATAGATAGTGCAACTCTTTCTCCAGAGGATGAGTTGTTGAAATCTAAATTGGTAGAGCATTTAAGTAGTGAGATAGATTCTCTTTCAGAGAAAGAAAAAACGGTAGTATCATTATATTACTTTGAAGATTTGACGATGAAAGAAGTGGCTGAGATTATAGGAATAACCGAATCTAGAATATCACAGATACATACTCAAGCTATATCGAAGCTTAAAAGGAGATTGAAAAGTCTTTATGAATAAGATTAAAGTATTAATTGTTGACGATTCATTTGTAATGCGTCGTATAATAGAGTCTATTATAAGGAAGGATTCTGAGCTAGAATTAGTAGGTACTGCACGTAACGGCGAAGAAGCTGTTAGGTTTACAAAAGAGCTTTCACCCGATGTTATCACTATGGATATAGAGATGCCTAAGATGAGTGGGCTTGCAGCGTTAGATATAATAATGAAAGATAAACCAACGCCGGTTATCATGGTAAGTTCGCTTACACAAGATGGGGCTGAGGCGACGATAAAAGCATTAAGTTTAGGTGCGGTGGATTTTATTCCTAAGCAGACACTTAATGAAGATACTGATGGCACAAGTGGTGTAGCTTCGGATTTTCTTAAAAAGTTAAAAAGGTTTGGTAGTAATAAAACAACGTTAGTTCGTTTAATGATGACAGCAAGAACGGCTAAACCTGCAAGTTATGTTAGTTCGACAAAACCTTCAAACTTAACAAATGTTACGTCTTCTACGAAGCCTATATCAAGTGGTGATGATGGTACTTCTACGGCAGTAAAAGACTCTCCAGTAACGGATAGTTCTAAGCGTGTAGTTGTCGCTAAATCATCACAGAAGAAGATAGTTGCTATAGGAGTTTCAACGGGTGGCCCTCAATCATTACAGCGAGTTATTCCATTTTTACCAGCTGATTTAGGAGTACCAGTAGTTATCACTCAGCATATGCCTGCGGAGTTCACGGCTAGTTTAGCGAAGCATTTAAATGCGTCGTCTAAGTTGAAGGTTGTGGAGTGTGCAGATAAAATGAAGTTAGAGCCTAATGTTGTATATATAGCAAAAGGTGGTATACATCTGAAGTTTGTAAAAGTTTCAAATAATGTTTATATTGAGCTATCTCCTGAACCTACGACGCTTTTTAATATTCCATCTGTGGATGTGATGATATCATCACTAGTTGGTATTTATGGATCAACTTGCATGGGTGTTATAATGACAGGTATGGGTTCTGATGGTGCAAAAGGATTGAAAGAGCTTCGGGCATCAAACGGTTTAGTATTAGCACAAGATAAAGAAAGTTGTGTTGTGTATGGAATGCCAAGATCTGTAGTAAAAGAAGGTATAGCCGATGAGATAGTTCCATTGGAGGAAATTGCATCTAGGATTGTTTTCCATTGTAAAGGCTAGTTGGTGCTTATTTAGGGGCTAGTGTAGCTTATTTAGGGTTCATTGGTGCTATTTAGGCTAGTTATAGCTTATTTAGGCTAGTGTAGACTATTTAGGGTTCATTGGTGCTATTTAGGCTAATTGGTGCTTATTAGGCTAGTTGGTGCTTATTTAGGGGCTAGTTATAGCTTATTTAGGCTAGTGTAGATTATTTAGGGTTCATTGGTGCTAGTATTTGTAGCACACTGGGTTTATATTTTATATAACTTTAGAGTATAAAACTGTTTTTTGTTAGATTATTTTGGATTGTTTTTATAGCGAGTATCGTAAGATAGTTTTGCTAATAGTATAATATAGATTGCTTAATGAGTGTATAATGTTTTATAATGAGTTTATGGTAGATATTAGCTGATGGCAGATATTTTAAGTCAAGATGAAATTGATGCGTTACTCTCAACTGTTGTAGATGATTCGGATGACGCAGGTGGTTCATCATCAGAGGTAGAGTCGTATGATTTTCATCCTAAGAAGATATCAGTTTATGATTTTAGAAGACCTGACAGAGTCTCAAAGGATCAGTTACGCTCAATAAGAAATATTCATGATAAGTTTGCTAGAAATTTTTCATCAAATTTATCGAATTTTTTAAGAACTATAACCGATATAACATTAGTATCTGTAGATCAGATGACATACGGTGAGTTTTTGATGTCTCTTCCTGATCCGACGAATTTCAATATTATATCGATGATACCTCTTCAAGGTAATGCGGTATTAGAGATTAATCCTTCATTAATTTTTCCTATTGTGGATAAGTTACTAGGTGGACAAGGATTACCTCTTTTTCATGTAAGAGAGTTGACACATTTAGAGCTTAATATAATAGATGGTATTATAACTTTAATATTAAAAGATTTAGAAGAGGTTTGGAAACAAATTATTCCAAACGTTAGGTTTAAGAAAGAGTTATCAGAGAATTCTCCTCATATTATCCAGATCGTTGCACAGAACGAGGTTATTGTTTTAGTTGTGTTTGAGGTTAAGTTTGGCGAAGCAACTGGAATGATTAATTTATGTCTTCCAGCGATTATGTTAGAGCCTGTATTAAATAAAATCTCATCACAAGATTGGTTGATAGGTGCTAAGAAAGGTAGATCTGGAGAGTACGAGACTAGAATTTTAGAGTTGTTAGAGAATATATCTATACCGTTTAAAGTGGAAATAGGTAGAACGAAATTAAAAGTATCAGAGTTATTAGAGTTACAAGCTGATGATACAATTATATTAAATAAAAAGAGTAAACGTCCATTGAACATTTACGTTAATAATAAACATAAGTTTTTTGGTGCGCTTGGTGTTTTAGGAATACGTAAAGCGATTAAAATAACAAGGTCAACAACGGAGCAAGATGATGAAAGAGACGGTTGATTTATCTACATCACCGATGCTGGGATCGATATTTGATATATGTAAAGAGACATTAGCGTCGTCTTTACAAGGGATAACATCTGCTGAGGTAAAGCTTGACAGTAGTGAGATGAATACGGTTGATTTAGAAACACTTTTTATCTCACACGCAGGCGAAACGATTATAAAGGCAATCGAGAGTAGTTCTGATATTGAGTTAGGTTTGCTTTTTAAAACCACAGATATATCAAGATTAAGCAACCTTATGTTGGGTGGCGATGAGGATCCAAAATCGGAGTTAGATGAAGATACGATTGATGCTGTAAGAGAGCTTACAAATCAGTTAGTAATGTCGTTAAATGTTCCATTTGCATCAGAGAGTAAACAGCAAGTATCGATGAAAGTTAACGATGTTGCGGTAGTTGGTTCAGATAATGGATATGCTGAAGAGAGTTATATATCGATGGAGTTTGTATTTAATATAGCTGGTAAACCTGTACCTTTTATATTATTTTTTGATCCAGCGATTGAGAGTTATTTAATTTCAGGTGCTAAGAAAGAGGTTGTTTCTAGCTCATTAGGTGGAGAGACAAGTAGCAATGCACAGCAAGCTAATTTAAATTTAGACTTATTATTAGATATAGATATTCCGATATCAGTTAGGATGGGTACAGCTAAACTTTTCTTAAAGGACATTTTAGGCTTAGGTCCTGGTAACATAGTAGAGTTAGAGCAAGGTGTCGATGAGCAGATAGATCTAACAATTAACGATAAAGTAATTGCACGAGGCGAGGTTGTTATTGTTGATGGTTATTTTGGTTTTAGAATTAAAGAGATCATAAGTAGAGCTGAAAGAATAAGAAAGCTTAAAGATTAGATTTATGTTATATATTATATGTGTTGTTTTAGAGTTGATAATATAGTAAATATGTTTGATAGCATAAGAAAGCTTAAAGATTAGATTTATGTTATATATTATATGTGTTATTTTAGAGTTAATAATATAGCAAGTATGTTTGATAGCAGAAAAAAAGCTTAAAGAATTAAGTTTTGTATTGTCAAGAGTTGCATATTATTTTATAGTTTATAGATTAGATATCAGTTAGAACTAAGAAAATCTTAGATAGGAGATAGACAATATGTCTTATAGTCACTCAATAATTACTGTAGATGATTCTTCTACAATGCGTAGGATAATAAAGAACACTTTACAAAAGTTAGGTTTCTCTAATATTTTGGAAGCAGAGCATGGTGTAGAGGCTTTAGAGGTTTTATCAAAAAATGAAGTTGACATTATCATTACAGATTGGAATATGCCAGAGATGGATGGATTAACCTTTGTTAAAACAGTTAGACTAGATCCTAAATATGTGGATACTCCTATACTTATGATTACGACAGAGGCTGCAAAAGAGGATATTTTAACAGCATTAAAGAATGGTGTTAATAATTATGTTGTAAAACCGTTTACACCAGAAATTTTGCAAGAAAAAGTTTTCAAATTACTTGATATAAGTTAGTTCTGTTATGGATAACTATAGAGATCTCAATGAGTTGATATCAATAGCTAGAAATATAACAGAGGGTAGATATGATGTTGTTGAGAACGGCATAGATGCTAAGAGCGAGTTTTATGAGATAGCTAGATTTTTTAGTGATTCATTGAAGAGAATTCAGTCGGTACATTTTGAGGTTGATACTCAATATGGAGATATCCCTATATTTGAATATGTTTTAGATCAAGTAATAACTGAATCAAGAGAACATTCACATGAGGTTTTAACATTAGTTGAAAAGATTAATTTCAATATAGATGAGTTGAAAGAAGAATTTTCTACAGTTAAGGCAGAGGTATCGAAGGGTAATTTTCTAAAAGTTGAAGCTATTTTAAATAGGTTATCTGCTAAATTAATATCAGGTGAGGATATCTGTTTAGATATGATAGCTTCATTGGAATTTAAAGAGAGTAGTATTTCTAAAGTAGAAGAGAGTTTATCAATAGTTGTTTCTCTAGAGGAAAGGTTATCATCACTTCTTCTATCGCTTGGCATAAAAGAGAACATTATTGATGTAGATAAGATTGACAACATGAAAAAGAATAAAGAGATTTTAAGTGATCAAAATCTTATAGATAAATTATTAGAACAATTTGGAGTCTAGGGTGAATAACTGATGGATAAAAATGAGATTGAAGAACTGATAGGTGATTTTTTAGTAGAGACATCTGAGATTGTTGATTCGCTAGATCACGACTTGGTAGAACTGGAACATAGACAGAACGATTTAGATCTTTTAAATAAGATATTTCGTGGTGCGCATACAATGAAGGGATCATCATCTTTTTTAGGTTTTAATAAACTTACGTTATTGACACATAATGCGGAAGAAGTTTTAAATAAGCTTAGAAAAGGAGATATGGTTGTAACTCAGCTAGTTATGGATGTTCTTCTTGAGTTTGTTGACTCAACTAAAGAACTTATCGAAGAAATTCAAACAGGCGAAGATACAGTTAATATAGAGGCGACAGTTCAGCGATTGAAGGATATTAATTTAGGTGGCGATACAAGCAGTGTATCAGCACGTCCGAAAGAGACAGCGCCATCAGATAATGCACCAGCGCCATCAGATAATACATCAGCTTCATCAGGAGTTGCAGCCCCAGTTGATGCAAAAAAGACAGCTCCAGTAAGTAACACACAAAAACAAGGTGCAATACCTCAGCAAGAGCAAACGATAAGAGTTGATGTATCAAGGCTTGATGCACTTCTAAATCTTGTTGGAGAGCTTGTATTATCAAGAAATAGATTATCTCAATTATCGAACGATCTAGATAGTAAGTTTGAGAACGAGTATCTTATAGAGCAGTTATTAGAAACGACATCACAGATAGGTATGAATACAACTGAGCTTCAGCTTGCGGTTATGAAAACAAGAATGATTCCGATCGGTAAAGTTTTTAGTAAATTTCCACGTATGGTGAGAGATTTATCAAGAGACAGTGGTAAGGATATTGAGCTTGTTATAACTGGAGAGGAAACAGAGCTTGATAAGTCTGTAGTGGAGGAAATCGGAGATCCACTAATTCACCTTATTCGTAACTCATGCGATCACGGTTGTGAAGCGCCAGAGGCACGCCTTGCAAAAGGTAAGCCAGAGAAAGGTATTGTAGAGTTAAAAGCGTACCATGAGGGTAACCACATTGTTATCGAGATAAAAGATGATGGTGCAGGTATGGATCCTGAAAAACTTAAAAGCAAAGCTATAGAGAAAGGTATAATGACTCAAGATGAGGCGTTAAGTCTTACAGATGAGCAAGCATATGCAATAATATTTAGACCTGGTTTTTCTACAACAGAGAAGGTAACAAACATCTCTGGACGTGGTGTTGGTATGGATGTTGTTCGTACAAATGTTGAGAAATTAAATGGTATAATAACTATTAAAAGTGAGATAGATCAAGGTAGTACATTCTATCTTAAATTACCTTTAACATTAGCGATTATACAAGCGTTATTAGTTGAGGTATCAGAAGAAGTATTTGCAATACCTTTAGCATCTGTTGTTGAAACGGTTAGAGTATCTATAGATGAGGTACACTCATTTGAAGGTAGAGAGGTGTTGAAACTTCGTGATAGAGTTTTATCTCTAGTAAGAATAGATAGAACATTTGGTTTAGATGAAGTTGATAGTAATGAAGTCTACGTTGTTATAGTTGGATTAGCTGAGAAGCAGTTAGGATTTATAGTAAACAATTTAATCGGTCAAGAAGAGATTGTTATAAAATCTTTAGGAGAGTATATAACAGGTAACTCAGGTATCGCTGGTGCAACTATTACTGGTGATGGACGAGTAAGGCTGATAATTGATGTAGCAGGAACTATGGAGCTTGCACAATTAATGCCTAGACGTAGTATAAAGAGTAAGAGTAAAAACAAAGATAGTGATAAATCAAATAATGATTTAGGTAACGGTAAGAAAGATAATCGTGCAACAGTTCTAATATGTGATGATTCTCCAACGGATAGAAAGATCACAAGAAAAGTAATAGGATCGTTAGGTCTATTTACTATACTTGAGGTATCTTCTGCTAAAGATGCAATAGCTACAATAATAGATTCCACTAATTGTTGCGATATTCTTTTAACAGATATAATGATGCCAGATATGGATGGATTTAAACTATGTTCAGCTATTAGGGAGAAAGGTATTGATATTCCTATTATCGGTATGTCGTCACGCGTTGAACCTATGGATAGGAAGAAAATGGTTGCATCTGGGATGAATTGTTTTGTTCAAAAACCGTTGAATAAGACTGAATTACTAGGTAGGATAAATGAGCTTATTTTTGATAAAGACTCTGATTAATAGTTTATATATAATTGTATTTCTATTAATTTCTACAAATGTGTATTCTATGGTTTACGTTTATGAAGTAACAACAAAAACCACTAGATTTCAAACAGTATCGAGACTTCAACCAGATGCTTTTATGCAATATAATGGTGGTCCAGATATTATTTATCGTCTAGAAGTATTGGGTATTTACCCTAATAGAGATTATGATAAGGTAATGAGGGATTATGGGTTTATTGACTCGAAAAATGACAATCAGTTATTATATAAAAATGTTCCTAAGTTTATTCCTTATAAGCCTTATTATTGGTGGCGTTGATCTATCCTATTCTCAAGACAGTCGAACTAAATACACTTATAAATTAGTTGTTGAAAATAACAAATCTAAAGTTGTTACGAATATCCATGTTGACGCATATACTGAAGATGATGCAAAGTCGGAGGTAGAGTTAAATGGTTGGACAGTTATTTTTATCAATAAAATTGAAGATGATCTAATAGATAGAGAGTCTTTTATTGAAGATAATACAGATCTTTTAAAAAGCTATAGATTACCAGATAAAATTGTTATTAGATCTCCGATTGAAGATTTTGTAATAGAAGATGAAACCCCTTCTGAAGATAAGATTGATATATTGGTTGAGGGTATGGTTCTTCCAGTTGACAATTTAACAGTAGTTGATAATGGTACAGATAGAAAGGATAACGGAAGTTACATGAATGAACTGTACGATGGTCCGATGATAGATCCGTTTGCAGGTTCTGTGTTGGATAATAATAGTTTAGAAGGTGATGGTTCGGATTTTGGATCAACAAATAGTTTCACACCAGCAAGTGATACCCTTAATCTTGTTTCAAAATCATTTAATGATTTAGGTGTTATAAAGCCGAATGGAATTATTGAGGGTCTTGATTTTACGAAGTTAGATAAGAATAAACAGTATGTAATTTTTGGATTTTCAGATGACGTTCCAGTGACTAGTAATTCACGATACAGAAATAATTTTGAGCTTTCATTGAAGCGTGCAAGGTTTATTAAGGATAAGTTATTATCGTTAGGTTTTAAAGTTGAAAATATGAAATTTTATGGATTAGGTACAACGTATCCAGTGGCAAAAAGTGAAGGTAATCTAAGTGATTTAGAACCTATGCCAGAAAATAGAAGGGTTGAAATTTATGAGTATAGAAGAGTCAAGTAAGTTTGAAGAACTTCAAAATATAAAATTAGTACAACTTTACGAGTTTGTTACAGAGGTTGTTCGTGATTTCGGTTATACACTTCACAAGACGTTAAAAGATCATGAAGTGCGTAGAAGAATTGAGTTATGGTCAAACCAGAGTAAAGATAATGAGTTAGCTCTTGTATGGATTGAGATAGTTAAACCTGGCGAAGTAATGGATTCATATACGCCAACAGATGTTCTTCGTACGATGAATGATGAAAATATTACTCATCTTTTCTTTTTCACAAATATGGATCTACCGCATGAGATACGAGATGTACTTGAGGGTATGGATAACCATATTTTTGATATGCATGAAATCGCAGAGAATTTAATAGCGATAGATAATAGACGTTTAGTTAATATAGCAAGAAAAAGAAAAATTGCACGTATTCCATCAGGCGTTGGTCTTATCAAAAACTTTATGAAAAATAATTTAGATGCTAGAAAAGAGATTAAGTTAAAAGTTTCGGCAGCACCAGAGTTAACCAATCAGTATCTACGTGTTATTCGTAAAATTTTAGATGAAGTAGATGCTATAGAAGATATAAACAATCTAAATTCAAGTACGAAAGAGAGATTGAAGTTAGCACAGTACGAACTTCTTCCAGAGCTTGTTAAAATCCCAAACTTTATATTTACGCGACAATTTACACACCTGCGAAATACTATTTTTACTCTTGTGGAATATGTGGTAATATATTTAGGTAATGTTCTGGAGTATGAAGCAGAAGATTCGATGAAGAAGAACAGAGATGTGATAGAGGAGATAGTTGAACGTCTTGAATATGTTGGAAAGCAGGTAATGACATATAAAGAAGATATGATGCTAAGTTCGGAGAAACTATCGTTAAGGATATTAATTTCATCGGGTATTTTTTGTTTATTATTTCTCCTTATATTGATAGTAGTAAAATATTCTAGATAGCTAGACATAGTATTATTAAGGAATAAAAATTGATAGATGAGTTTAAAACATTCTTGTTTAAAATAGATCACGACTTTAAGATAGTATTTGCTAGTGAAAGTTTATCTAATTTTCTTGGCATGTCTGATTTAGATATAATTGGTAAGAGTTGTTACTCTTTATTAAATCAATATAGTTCTCCGTGCAAGTTTTGTCCTATAGTTGGTAAGAATTTTGGATTAAAGTATTATTACGAACTTATATCAGATAGTGGTAATTACGGTTATTTTATATCTAACATAACTAAGGCGGAGGATAGGTATCTGATTTCTATGTTAGATATGACAGAGATGCGAGCATATCATAGAAGTAATAAACATCAGATTAAGGAGCAACGGGCAGAGATTTCGAGATTAAGAAATGAGTTACATGCTCATAAGCGTAAGCTTGCATTTTTTGAACGCTCATTAGATCATTCACAAGCTGGTGCGATGTTTATAGATAGGGATTATAATATAGTTTATATGAATCTTAAATTGCGTGAAGTTATTTTATATGGTAGAGATGTTACTAATTCAAAGTGTTACGCTGTTTATGGGTATGATTCTCCGTGTTTTTTCTGTCCTTGGACGAATATTGGTAAAGAGCGTCAAGCGAAGATTATTGGAGACACATCATTTGTAATCGAGTTTGCCCGTATGGATTACTATATTCTTGAGGTATTAAGAGATGTTACAAAAGATTTATCGTATGTGAAATCAATAAGAGAAAATCAGCTTAGATTGATTAAGAAGCAGAGACAGATGGAAATTTTGAATATTGATCTTATTGATACAAATGATAAATTAAAAATTATTCAAAGCGCAATGGATGATGAATTAAAACGAGTGGGATATATTCAGAGCAGTTTACTTCCTAAAAACACCCCTGAGATTGATGGGTATGATTTTGGAGTAGTTTTTATATCGACAAAATATGCAAGTGGTGATTACTACGATTTTATATATGCTAGTGAAGGCAATTTAGGAATAGTTTTAGCAGATGTCTCAGGACATGGTACACCAGCTGCGGTAATCATGGCTATGACAAGAGCAATTATGCGATCATACACATTAGGTGTAACATCATCAAGTGATGTATTGTCTATGGTGAATGAAGTTTTGTGTGATAATATTTATACAAAAGATTTTGTTACCATGTTTTATTTAGTTTTAGATATCGAGAAGAATAGTATAAATTATTCATCAGCAGGTCATCATCCAGTACTATTTTATGATGCTTCGGAGTTCATGGTGAAGAAGCTTAATGTCAACGGACTGCTGTTAGGTATATTTAAAGATCAGGAGTACGAGGAAAAAGTCTTGACATTAGACACAGGCGATATACTATTTCTTTATACGGATGGTTTAGTAGAGGTAATTGATAAAGATAATAAGCAGTACGGTTACGATCGATTGTTATCTAAAATAATTATGTATTCATCATTACGTCCTCAAGCTATGATAGATGAGATTATGCAGGACGTAAAAGATTTTACAAATTTAGAGAGTTATAGAGATGATATAACTATAGTGGCGATAAAGAAGGGATAAACATAAATTACGGAGGACACGCTATGGAGATGAATATTAAAGAATCAAGTAAAGGTTTTATAATTTATCCTACTGGAGATATTGATATAAAAAGCAGTCCGATGCTTAAAAGCAAAGTGTTAGAATTAGCAAATAGAGGATCGGTTGTATTATCACTTAAGCATGTGCATTACATTAATAGTTCAGGTTTGAGAGAGATTGTTGATTTATTTAAGATATTAAAAGAGAGCGATAAAGAGTTACGTCTTTGTGAGATGTCAATAGATATGAAGGAGCTTTTTTCATTCACCGGTTTGAGTAAAGTTTTCAAAATATTTGATACAGAAAAAGATGCATTAGGAAGTTAGTTGCGTTTTAAAATAGTTAGTTTGATTATGCACGATTGGTTTGATTAGTAGAAATAAGTTCAATGATTTCTATATTAAATGTTTTGTATTTAAGTATAGTAGAAAGAAAAACTTTTCATTAATAATCATTATACAGTGTATAGATTGATAGTTTAGATATCTAACAGTAATGCAATAATATTAATGCTACCGATAGATGGTAGTTTTTATATTTGAAATAGTTGAGTATATATTGTAAATTACAGTTATAAATTACGAGAGATAATATCTGTTTAGCTTTATAGAGATAATCCTTAACACTCTATAGTTATAAAATTTATAGAGAAGTGTTATATAGAGAACTATTTTGTTCATATGGTGATTTAAAAGGTAATTAGTAATTTTTCTAATGTTAATATAGATTTTTTTAAAAACTATCTATATGATAGATGTAAATAGATATGGCTGAGTTGTGATTATATTTGATAGATAGCTGTAATATGGTATTTTTAAGCAAATTCATTTATGCGATAGAAACTTACACATATCTTAGAAAGAGATGATATTGAGTTAAAGTTTACGATTTAAATTATATAATTACATAAACGATATTGCTGTCAATTTTACAGAACTAGGAATAATTTATATTTTAGCAAACGACTTTTTTTAGAGAGATATTAAAGAGGGATTAGGAAATGGTACACCCATCATCGGTTAAGATTAGCGAGATTGAATTTTTTGAGCTAAGAGATATTATCGTAAAAGTTTCAGGGATAATGTTTTCAGAGCACAAAAAATATTTAATAGAGAATAGACTCTCTAAAAGACTGATTGAGTTAACTTTTACATCTTTTAAAGAGTATATTAATTATCTTAAAACCAATCCAAAGCGTGATACGGAGATAGTAACGCTTATTAATTTAGTAACGATAAATGAAACTTATTTTATGCGTGAAAGGGGACAGGTTGATTACCTTATATCTACCGTAATGCCAGCCTTAATCGCTAAGAACAAGAAAAATATCCGTATATGGTCGATACCTTGTTCAACAGGAGAGGAGCCGTATTCAATTGCTATAGAGCTTTTTGATGCAGGATTTTTCTCAAAAGCTTCTATTGAGGTTATAGCGACAGATATAAATTCAGATGTTGTAGAGGCTGCAAAGCACGGTGTTTATCGTGAAGGTGCATTTAGAAGTTGTAGTCAAGAGTTTATAAGTAAACATTTCACACAACGGGGTGCAGATTTTGTTATAAGTAATAATATTAAAAGTAGAGTGAAATTTAATGTAGGTAATATTGTATCTAGTAAAATAATATCGATGATGGGAACTATAGATATTATATTTTGCAGAAATGTATTAATATATTTTGATTTTGATAATAAAAAAATAGCATTATCAAATTTTAATAAGATTTTAAATAACGATGGTTACTTATTTCTAGGACATTCAGAATCTGTTTCAAGGGTATCAAATGATTTTATGATGAATAATTTTGGCACAGGAATAGTTTATACTAAAAAGTAGTAATGTCTAGTATGTATAGATATTATTGAGAAATTAATGGTATGGTATTTAAATAAAAACTAATTAGAGTATAGTATAGTTTACTTATTTAAAGAGTGGATATCTAAGATCGACGATATTTATAGTTCATATTAGAGTACTATCAAGGTGATATTATGAGTACAACATACGGAGTAGCCACTGTAGTTAGCAGAAGCTATTTAGTTGAACAAGCCCAGACCAATCTTCAGAGGGTGACTGATAATGCTGGTCAACAGCTTACTCAAGAGGTAATGAAGAAGGTTGCACAAGAGGTTTCAAGTGTAAAGGGTGGATCTGAGGCTGGTAAGACAAATGTTGAAACTGGTGATAAAAAAGATCGTAATATTAAAAATAAAAAAAATGATAAAAATCGATTAGGACGAAGTAATCAATCTGCAAAAGGTAATAGAATGCAGGATATAACTGTATAGATTATCTAGTACATAGTTTTATTATTAAGGATTGTGTATAGTGGCAAGAAATATTTTTAAAATTTATTTCTGGTTTGATAACGATATAAAAAGTTATTATGCAGAAGAGGTGGAGACAGATCCATTAGTTGTCTATATGCCTAACTTTAATGAAAATCTACTTGATTATACATTTAAAGTCAATATGACAAATTTAGGTGATAAGGATAAAAAATTATATAAGTTAGATCTATTGGTTAACAGCGGTTCTATGTACCAGTGCGATAATATTGTTGAAGAAGAGATTGATGAGTGGCAGAAAGATTTATCAATTGATTATAAAGATACGGTAGATATAGCTATAGTGAATGAGTTAAATATAGTTGATTACGTTAATGTTGTAGATAATATTAATAGGTATGAGGGCGAGAGTTTAACGGCTACATTGAAACAGGTTATATATGAGGATGTAGAACAGAGTTCTATGATTTTAAATTATATAACTGAGGTGAACCGTAAGTTGGATGAAGTTCTATCTATAATTAGAGCACCGATAGTAATTGATGGAAGTTTTAAAGTACGTTCAATTTCTATATCATCAGAGTGGTTTATATTTTTTTCAGAGCAAGAGATTATAGATAATTCTATAATATTGATTTATGTATCTATCTACAACGATGGCGATAAATTAGTTTTTGCATCGTTATGTAGAGTTAAGGTAATCAGAGGTTCAAATGATAAAGGTTATATTTATATGGCGAGCTATAAAGATATAACTGAGTCGATTAAGGATAGAGTTATAAAGTTTATTTTCTCAAAAGATCGAGAGAATTTAAAACAGTTAAAATAAATAAGTCAGATTTATAGTTGTATTAGGTTTAGATTTACATTAAACAATTAATTCAAAATTAGGGAAAACAACCATGGGGTTAACATCACTTTTATTAATGTCCTACTTTCTTGTTTTTATATTGATATTATTGATAGTATCATTAATATTACGTATACGTAAAGTTGAGAGTAAGTTATTAAACTTCTCTGTAACAGAGGCGTATACAATTATGCAAAACATGTCAGAGATAGTTAAAGAGTCTGAAAGATTAGCTGAACAGTTAGATATAAAGATACGTGAAAAAGAGGCTATTTTAGAAGATGTTATCGATCTGATTGATTCAAAAATAATCAGGTTTGATAGTGCCGTTAGTAAGAATAGAGAAGAGAAAGGTATAAGACAATCTATTATTTCTCTTCATGAAGAGGGACATACATCGGCGGATATAGCACGTAAATTAAGTATATCATTAACTGAGGTTCAGATCACATTAAATATAATCAATCGTAAGTAAAGGTTTTTAAATTAACATCAGGTTATAGATCGTTATAGTGGTGCTATCGGTTTGTAAGAACAATCTAGTAATCGTACAATATATGATATGTGTGTAATCATAATCAATAATCTATCAAATAATAAAATTCATTGTAAATTAATATAATTCATGTTAATAATTAAATGTAATATATCGTTATAGATATTTTATTTTATTCAATATTTTATAAGTATTTAGGAGAAGGGAATTAGGTAATCGATAGATAATTTTAACGATTAAGCCTAAGCCGCCCAGCGACTGTATATCTGACGAATATCCTATTTAACGTCACTGTCTGTTTTAGCAGATGGGAAGATGAGGATTAGTAGATTGAAGATAAGCCAGGAAACCTTACCTAGTTACATATTGAATTAAGCTTCAACTAGGGAGGGGGCTTGAGATGTTATTTCACTTTATTAAAATTGTTTATAGACAAACTTTAATTCTTACTTTTCTTTTTATATCAAATTTTTTATACGCTCAAGAAATTATTACATCGGATAATCTATCGGTTAGTGATAGATCACATGAAATATCTAACTCTACATCAAGCAGTGGTAGAGATGATAATCTATCTATTGATAATAAAACAGATAGATCAAAAAGTGTTGTGTCTGATGATAGTAGTGTTGATGAAATTCTTGTAACTGGAAGTAGATTATCATCACAAGCATCTGTTGATATGCCGGGTGTAACTATAATCACATCGGAGGATATTGATAATATTCAACCAACATCTGTTACATCACTTTTAAGAACTTTACCATCGGTTAGTATTACAGAGTACGGAGTTGGAAAAGCATCAACTATTAGATTACGAGGAGCATTATCTGAACATACGTTAGTGATGGTTGATGGTATTATAATTAACGACTCAACAAATATCGGCAGTGTTGCAGATCTATCGACATTATCATTAGATGATATTGAGAGGGTAGAGGTTGTATCAGATTCTGTTTCATCAGCAGGTTTTGGTGGTATGGGTGGAGTAGTTAATATTATCACTAAGAACGGTGATGGCAAATTATCAGCAACTATACATATTGATACATCGGTACTTTTTGATGAGTTCAATGGTGGCGCATCGATCGGTGCAGGTAACGATAATTTTAGTTATAAAGTATCATACTCAAAACTTTATGTTGATGCGATGAGTGTGCTGAAAAATAGTTCAGATGAGTCAGATCCAGAGTTAGATGCTACGAGTCGTGATAATGTAGGAGTTAAGATTGCGTTTCAACCGATCAAACATTTTAAGAATGAGTTTGTATTAAATTATGTTGATATGCTTTCAGATATAGATGGAGGAGGATCATTGATCGGAGATAATCCTGAATTTACTCAAGCCTCTAATCGTGTTACCACAAAATATACAACAAGCTATTTAGTTAAAGATATGTTTCAGCCGAAGCTATCGTTTTATTATACATATAATCAACGTAAGTATAAGGACTCATTTTCTAACTCTAGTTTTATTTTTAGGAATAACGATTACATTTCTCATACAGCGGGTGTTGATTTTGAGACGAATATTAAAATCAAAAAGATGTTCAAAATTTTAGTTGGCACAAGTTACCAATTTAATCTTATGGATTTGAAAACAGAGGAATTAAAGTTTGTAGGTGGCAATGAAGTTTATGAAGATAGGCTAGATATTGATGGAGAGATTTTATCGAGATTTTCTATATTTAGTGAAGCACAAGCGTATCTATTTAACTCATTAACATTAAAGTTATCAGGTAGAGCAGATAACACAGGTGGTTCAGATTTTTTCGGAACGTATAAAGTATCTGCATTATACAACTTAAAATATATTAGAACAAAGTTTAGAGGTACAGTAGGTACAGGTTATAATCCTGCATCATTGTTTCAAATATTTGATCCAACATACGGTAATAGAAATTTAAAAGATGAGAAATCATTTGGTTATCAAGTGGGTGTTGTATCAGAGATTGTTAAAGAGATGTTTTTCTTATCGGTAGATTTTTATGATAATTATTATGAGAATTTAATTGATGGATCGTCAGGTATATATGAAAATGTTGGTGATGTTAGAATTTACGGAGTTGAGGTTACAGCAGAGTATTATCCTATAGATCAGATCGCAATCAAGTTAGGTTACGCATATAGTTATCCGTATGATAATAGTAAGAAACAAGAGTTACTTCGTGTTCCAAATAATAAAGTTACGGGCACATTTTTTTGGGAGATAATTTCAGGTTTACATGTTGGTGCAGAGATCGCATATGTAGGTGAGAGATATGATTCTGGATATATTATTTTAGATGATTATTTTCTATTAAATCTGAATGCACGATATAAACTAAATGATAATATAGAGTTAATATTAAAAGGGACAAATATAACTAATACAGATTATGAAGAAGCGTTAGGTTATGAAAGCTACGGTGCAAGGGTTTATTTTGGAGCTAAGTTTAAGATATAGCAGATCACACAATATATATGGGGATATCATATGTTAACTAGGAGTTTAGTTTTATCAAGTGTAGTGTCGTTAATGCTCCATACAGGAGTGCTTGTAACGTATACAAATATAACTTCTGATAAGTTAGGAGATAATGTTAACGATATTATTGAGATAACATTCGTTTCAAAAGAGAGTAGTATTACAGATACGAGTAAAACTAAAAATAGTAAAGTTGTTAAAAAGCAGAGTAAAAAAATAAGTGAAAATATTGATCGTGAAATAGATAAAAAAGATGTGAGTGAGATAGCAAAAACAGTTGTAGAAGATCAAGCAGATGAACAAGAAGATGAAAAAACTATTGAGCAGGTAAGCGAGAGTTTAGATAATGTAGAACCTACTGAAAATCTTTCTAACAGTAAGGACTCGCAAGCATCATCAGAAGATAGCGTGATAGCTAAAAGTGATGAGGGATATTATATACCAAAACCAGAGTATCCGAACCTTGCACGCAAACGAAGTTACGAAGGTGTGAGTAGATTTAAGATCGTGCTGG
>CAMRDM010000009.1 GCA_947041225.1 uncultured Deferribacteraceae bacterium
AACAAAATATTACCCTCTACTTAAATCTATTTAATTAAAATTAAAATTATTCGTACTTACTACAATATTTTTTAGGATCAGTTAAGCATACTTTGCTATATAAATCTTTAAAGTTATCACAACCCATACTATCATTTCCTTTACATGCTCTCTTATATAAACCTAGTGCTTTGTCGTAATCGGCATCAATACCTAAGTTATTATGATACATATAGCCAAGATTATTGCAACCAGTAGCATCTCCACCATCACATGCTTTAGTTGCAAATTCTTTCGCTTTCTTATAGTCTCTTAATTTAGGCACAATGATATAAAGGTGGTTTAAAACTGTACAGCTTTTAAATATATTCTTATTACATGCTATATCAAAATATGATACAGATTTCTCATAGTTTGATATATTATCAGTATAGATGATTCCAGTATCAAAGCATGCCTTAGCATCACCTTTAGTACAAGTATTTTTTTTATCTTCTAAATTAAAATATAATTTTTTAATTGATAAATAATTATACTTTTCTGGAATTAAACCATTATTAAGCATGTTAGAAGTTTTTTCATAGTTCAACATATATATAGCAGTTTTTTGATCATTATTTAAACTTTTATCATCAGATAATTCTTCTAATAGTTGCTTACCAATTGCCTCATAGTTTGGTTCTGCATGTAGAGTAAGTACATTTAGAGATAATAAAAAAATAAGAGTGGTTATAAAATGTTTCATGTTTCCTCCAGTATTGTGATAATTGATATTATTATAATATATTCAATAAGTCAGTACTAACTTATTTGTACTTACTGCAATATGGTTCTTTATTATCTAGACATAACTTATTGTACAATTTATCGAAATATTTACAATCATCACTTATACCTTTTTCACATCTCATCTTATGAAGTTCTAATGCCTTGTTAGGTGAGTTTTGTAATATGTAAATCATCGGTAAACCGTTACAACTTACATTATCGTCTAGCTTACATCCTAGTTCAAAAAACTCTCTAACTTTTGGTATATCTGCTTTAATAAGCTCGTTATTAAAATAGATATAACCTACTGTATTACATGATTCTCCATCTCCACCCCTACATGCTTTTTCTAATAGGGAAATGCCTTTATTAAAATCTTTGTAGCTACTTTTATTATCAAGATATGTTTTTGATAATTTGATACAAGTTTCTATATCACCATTAGTACATGCTTTTTCAAAGAATGAGAAGGCTTTGTTATAGTCTTGTTTAACACCTTTTCCTTCAATATATATCACACCAGCATTATAGCATCCTGAAGAGTCATTTCCATTACATGCTTTATGAAACAACTCTAAAGCTAGTTTGTTATTTTGCTTAACACCTATTCCTTTAAAGTATGAAATTCCAAGATTATCGCATGATACAAGATCTCCACCTTCACAAGCTTTTTTAAATAATTTATTTGCTTGTATATAATCTTGAGGAGTAATATCTCCATAAAAGAAGAACATGCCATAGCCTCCACAGCCTTTAGCATCTCCTTTTTCACATGACATCTTGAGTAAATTATAAGCTTTTTGTAGATCTTTCTTAACCAGCTCTCCATTATAATAGGTTCTTCCAAGATTAGCACAACTTGCTATAATATTTTGATTGCATTCGCGTTCGTATTGTTCTAAGCGTTTTCTGTTTTCTGCTTTTACCATAACTACACTTGAGATAAATATCATTATCAGTAAAATAAGTTTATGCATATGTAGCTCCATTTTTCAAAATTTATATAATTACTTCTAACATGAACATAGACGATAGGCAATAATTTTATATTTTATCTCTTCATTGAAGTGTTTTTAATACCCCAAGTTGTCATTGTTGCTTGATCATTTGGATCATATTCAGTTACGTTTATTTTTTCATGATTATTTGGAATCATTTCTTTTTGTGCTGTCGGATTAATTGTCTCATTATAGATAGTGCTCATTAAGTCTACTGTTGCTTTAGTACCGTGTTCTTCAGCATACCTTATTGCTCCTATCCTTAGCATATCTCTTCTTTCATCTTCAGAACTGCTCATATATTTTTCTTGACTAATTGATCCACCAATACTAAATACTTTAGCAAATGCAACTCCTACTGATGCAGAGATACTTCCTCTTGTGCTATCTCCTTCGCTACCAGTTATGCTTCTACTAACAAGAGAACTTAATTCATTTGTAACTTGACCTATACCAGTTCTTCCTTGATTTGTTAGCTCTCCATTTTTATGCCAATCATCTCCTAAGAACTCATGATCTCCTTGTAAGACCTTCTGAACAGCTTGATCTGATAAACTATACGTGTTACCTTTTTGTGTACTAGTAAGAATTTCTTTGCCACCAGCTATAACATAGCCATCATTTATTTGTTGACCACCCTCTGAATAAGCATGAGTCATAGTTGATCCATTATAAGATTTTGTATGAGCTACACCATCTTCATTAAAAGTTTTAGAACCTGTTATCATGCCATTAGCAAATGTTGTAAAGTTACTGTATTGAGTATCGCCATGAAGACCGTTCGTAGTCGTTGATATAATTTGTCCATCATTATTTAATGCATGATTTATATCTGCTCCATTTGCTGAACTTAATTTCATGTTTCTTAATTCATCGCCTACCATATCAAAACTTATTTTCTGTCCTGTCTTAAATGCATCAGTGTTATGTCTATTATTTAAACTGCTTGCCATATCATCGGTTAAGGCACTACCACGTTCTCTAAATGCACTAAGCTCTCCAACATCTCTCAGACCTAATGCATTTGCTTGAGCTGTTCTTGCTTCAAGACTTCCTAGTCCTGATAAATGACTAGCAACGTTTATTCCAGCAGTTGCAGAAACTGATGCTTGATTACTACCATGATAATCTCTAATTCCTCCAGCAGTAGCTATTCCTGTCTCTGCACTTTGATAAGCTCTAGCAGCAAGTGCACTACCTTGATTAGCTACGGTAAACTCATTTGCTCTCATACGTAAAGCTAACTCTTCGCCTGCTTGTTCTTTTAATCTCATATCGCCTGATGTACCTAAACTATCTGCTCTTGATGCTGCAGCTTGTTGAGCTGTTGATCCTAATTGACTACCGAACTGAGACATAGCGTAACTATTGATACCAGTGATCGCAGATGAAATCGCAGTTGCAAGCCCTAACATCAACCATCTACTAGATCCATACAAACTTACAGCATCGGCTGCTTTTGAGGAGATATCAAACATCTGATGAACGCCTAACTCGTTACCAGGACGTCGCATCACTGCGAACATATTCATCACTTCATTCTGATACTGCATATCCATAAAAGCATCTAGACTACCCCATAAAATCATCATCATAAATAAACCTAAATAAAATGTGATAGCTTTAACTGGATTGAAAAATAGAAATAAAACTAACAACGGAAATATACCGATCATCAAACCAAATACAACGCTCTTTAATCTTGGAAGTTGTGATTCTGCTAAAATACCTTGAGACATATTTTTCTTATTAACATCAGCTAAAGCCGACTCAATCATACCCTCGTTCGACATTATTATATACGATACGATATAACTTCTAAGGTATTGATTAACGTCACTATTTGGAGCTATACCACCCTTAACGATATGATTTAAATTCTGTGAGCATGAATCGTTTTTTATACCAGTGCTTATTTCACATTCATCTGTAATAACTTTTGTTATCGCAGCTATACTTAATTCTTTACTGATTTCATCATATGCCTCTGCACACGGATATGCTCTACCTTGTGCATCATCAGCAGTATAAACAATTGTAGTTCTTGAACGTGTTTCAGATTTGATACTTGTCCAAATATCTGGACTGTTATGTATAATGTCAGGCGACTCAAAACCTAAGCTAAGATCAGGTATTACACATTTATTATAGTAACTACTAATCGATTTTTTAACGTGTATATTATCATTCAAATAATTTGTCGCCATTGTGTTTGTATTCGCAAGCAGTTGAAATCCATCTCCTTTACCTATAGCATCGTAAGGTATAAGAGGAGCCATAACTATTTCAATCATCTCTACAATTGTTCGCTCTATCTTATTTTCTAGTGTACCGATGAACGCCATAACTTCAGGTACACCACCGATTATTTCTTTTTCATTAAGTGTAAGATCATGGATAGTTACTTCAACCTTTTTACCAGTAATAAGTAACATCACAGCCCACGTTCCAGCTATATACATAATCCACATTTTGATATCAGCTTTACCAAGCCCAGTTTTTATTGTAGCAAATATAGCTGTAAAAAATATTGCTGCAGCTGAGAATATAGCAAGCAAGCCCATGTAATCACTATTCTTAGAAAAGAGGTGAGCCACCATTGAAAATGCTCTATAAATATAATCTAACTCGCTATTGACTTCTATAATATAATCCATAGGTATACACCTCTCTCCATACTAAATAATGATTACTTTCTACCTTCAAAATTATTCTTAACTCTATTACTAATTACATTCTTTTTCATCTGATCGATAATCTCAAATTGAGTTTTTAACTCGTAAAGGCTTTGAGTATATCCTTCTCTAAACTCTACAAGTTTTGCATTTATACGGTTTCTATATTCACCTAATGCACTTTTTATTTGGATAAGATAATCGCCCTCTGCAGTTGCTGCATCTTCAATAGCAATAATCATCTTATTAGTTATATGGCTCAAGTTAAGTACTGAGTAGTAAGCAAACCCTGCAGCTGATGCGATTGAAAGATATCCTAATTCGCCTTGTGCAAATGCTGAATCGATTGATATATCTTCTAAGTATGATAAAACTGGCAAATAATTTAAATCTACAAAATTAGCTACATCAGTATTAATTTCTCCCTTACGTATTGGATCTTTAGTAAGATAAGCATGCATTGCATCAAGACTTGTTCTTGATCTCTCTAATATTGATTGCTTCTCAAATGTACAAGTTTTTGCTTTAGATATTTGTAACGGAGTTGGCTCTTCAACATAATTTTTAAATGACATAGAGTATGCACAACCTGAGATCTGTTCAACTTGAGAATCCTCAGTTCCATCGTAAGCGATATCGCCAACTAAAGCTCGTACAGCATTTGCTTGTGACTCATTCATAAATTTCCATTCAACTATCGTTTCTAAAATTAAACCTTTCTTAGTTGCTAAATGTTTTAATTTTGCATCCATATCTTTTTTAGCATCTAGTGCATCTTTCTTAGCTTTACCTGGATCTTCATTTGTATGTGTAAGTGCTTTCGTAAAATCTTTCTCTATACCAGTTACTAGTTTATTTGTGTTACTGGCTAGTCGATCAAACTCTCCAGTTAATGATCCAGCACCTTCGCCCATAGCCATTGATATAACTCCTTTTGCAGCAGCACATTCATCAAGTTGTAATTGATTAAGTTGATCGGTGATCGCTTGAGCTGCATCTATTGTATCTGCAAATTGAGTTGATAAAGCTTTAAGCCCTAACTGAAAAATAACGTAAGGTGCATTCTTTAACATACCTGTTGCTTTCTCGATTAAGTAACTAGGATTTAGAAATGATACTCCTCCAAAAAAGACATCAATCCCTCCACAACCTGCGTTGATACTTGGAAGTGAAACATTCATCAATGGATCAGATGTATGTTTAACTCTTGCACTAAAACCACCTGCAGAGTAGTACGATCGTTTCTGATTTTTTGCTGCGTTTGGCGATGTTGCAACTGCACTACTGTAAAAACTATTTAACCAACTAGCGTTAGCCTCCAGTGCGTTTAACTGAAAGATTAGGAGTAATAGCGTTATTGAAATCTTTCTCATTTGTATCTCCTTTAATATATTTAATTGTTCTATAAACTCTATCTTCTATCTCATCCATAGTGTGAAGCCCTACTGTGAGTGGCAACCATTTCTCACTTGCTCTATCAACTAGTACCATAGTTGGAACAGTCTCAACTTTAAATTTTATTAACGCTTCAGGCGACTCATCAGAATTTATATAAATTACGTCCCAACCGTTTTTCTTCTCATAATATTCTATGATAGGAGTTTGCCTAACACAGTACGGACAATCGTTTCTATAGAAATATAATAAACCGAATTTATCTTTATTCTCTCTTAGATATTTAGTCTTGATATCTGATGTTGCAACTTGATAACTAGCTCTACCGTAACCTGACATCGGATACCACGATTCATTACTATCTTGAGGATTTAGTTGAGACCATAAAGCACCTACATTTGCGAACTCCATAGATCTATTAAGTGCAACTGAACGTAGTCTTGCATAATCGTCAAACGTTTCTAAACTTCTATAACTCATTGCGTAGCTTTCAACTTTCTCTAATATCTGTGAGAACTCTTTAGGGTGCATAGTGTCAATTCTCTCCCA
The DNA here is from genome assembly GCA_947041225.1 of uncultured Deferribacteraceae bacterium. Taxonomy (GTDB): domain Bacteria; phylum Chrysiogenota; class Deferribacteres; order Deferribacterales; family Mucispirillaceae; genus CAMQYB01. The sequence goes on from CAMRDM010000009.1 coordinate 6,365, forward strand.
CGGCACAACAGGTTTTACAAGCTGAAACTGTTTGCTTATATTATCAGTTTGGTTATCGATATCTTCATCAACAGCTATCACTTCATATTTATACCAGCCTCTATTTTTATCCTCATAGAAACCGTTACTATCATTTGCATGAGCAGATTTTGTGAACGATATCGGATGCACTAAACGTTTGATATCCTTTTTATGGAGTAAACCCCAGTACCTACTATCGTATGAATTATTACTGCCTAATACAAAATATTTATGTGTTGGTATTAGACCGTTATAATTAAATAATGCAGATATTTTATCAGTGATAATAAGTTCTTTATCACTGATTAATTTATCGTTGCAGTAGACTTTATTCATATCTATTTTTAGATACTCATTCTCTCTACATACAACTTGTTTGATCACTAATTTATCATCATCAAACATTTCATTTGCTGGTAAGTTGAACATAATATAATCGCCGTTAATAATCGGTTGATGATTAATTGCTTGATGATAGTAAAATCTAAACGGCATAGATTGAGTTATGTTTACTCCAAAAAAAGAAGAGGTAACAGATACGATAAAATAAATTGATATACCAACAACAGAGATCATAAAATAGTTTTTAATCATTTCATACCTCCGACCTGATTTAGAAGATTCTCTTCTATATTAGGTATCTCTTCAGTTACAGTTCCTTCAAACTGCTTCATCATTTCATCAGTAAATTCATCGCCAAACTTTTCAGCGTACTCTCTCATCTTAGGATGATCACTAATACCCATAGCTCCTAGTTTTTGTAACTCTTCAACTGTAAAACCACTGCAATCAGGAAACTGAGGTATACCCCATGACCTACCTAATAGATCTTTTCCAGCCTCTGTGAACGCTCTCTGGAAATCATCTTCAAAACAACAGAATGTTCGTTTCTCATTCATGCATGATCCGACAAAATATTCTGTACAATATTGTTCTCCAACTTTTACACATTTATTAGCATGCCTATTAGCCATTAATCCTTTCTCTTCAGCTGTACATGCACTCATTTGATATTTACGAGCAAAAGTATCTTCTCTCTGCTGTTCAATACTTAACACATCACAACATTGTGCAAAACCAGTATCGAAGAATGCTACCTCTCTACATCTACTTTCTGTTCCACCAAATACAGATATCACTCCTAAGCAAGAACCGTTATCATCTAAATTACCGTTATTATCAGGATCAGTTATTCCAGTGTCAGTATCTGTATCAATGATATTATTCTCATCACTTGCATCGTAACAGTTGTAAGGCGAACAGTAATAATTGTTATTAGTTGCCTGTATACAAGGTTGACCAGTAGTTGAACAAGTGTATTTGAAATCTATCTTTTTAAGCCTATAACTAACTCTTAAAGTTATAGGGATTTTATGACTAATATGACGATTATGATAACGATAACTTTGCCCTTTATTAAATAAACTTTCAGTAGACGGAATATTTTGATAGTTAAAGAACGGCTCACATCCATAATTTCTTAGATCAGAAACACTTTTGATGTTATGGCTATAGACATAATTCCAAAATATATCTATTCGTGCATTAGCTACACAGCTTTTATATTCTTGACTTGATGGTGGCATAAAGCCTTTCAACTTTAATATATGTTGTTCAGGATGCTTAACAATTATTGTGTATTTAACATTGCCAACAAATGCTTCTCCAGTATCTATATTAAGTATTGGCGTTACTGTACGAGAGTAATGATCTGTATGAAATTCATCTCTACCCCAATATTCAAGACCTACTCTTTTTGAGTAACTAGCCTTTGATGTTACACTTCCGTTACCTTCATTTATAACATAGATACCGTTTGTGTCATTATGAGCATAATCAAAACTACTATTTGATTTATGTGCTAATAATAACTCATAATTGATAACCACATCTTCATAGTATGTACCGACAGTTTCTTTACCACATGGATTTTGATCTATTGAACATAAAAATTTATCAGCTGTATTCATCTCTATACCGTTACTAGTATGAGTGAAATTATTACCGTAACTACACTGTCCCACAATTAGTGTATCATTTGTATCTGTGTAGCCTTTAACACATTTCATACAATCATCACTACCATCAGGACATAGAAGATCTGAAGTGTTCGATTCAACTTCAATCTCATCTCCTGCAACACAATCCATAACACCGTTGAATGAAACTATCGACGGTAAAATCTTTTCTGTACCGTCTAAATTATATCCAACATCAAACCATAAACCTTTATCATCCATAATTAGAAAATGTTCTCCGTACACTGGAGATATACCGATTGATTCATTCATGAATTTATTATCAGGTTGTGTTTTATCAAAATTACTATAGCCTAATTTTGTACGATCTCCCCAAGTGAAACGATCCTTATTGATACGATCATACTGCGTACTCATATCTTTATCTGATGCACCGATCCATGCATGAGCGATACCTTTTTTCTGCAATATAGATTTGATAATGTTATTATGTTTCTCATCTACAATTTTTAAATTATTATCACTCTCAAACTCAACAGCATCTTTAGTGATAGCGTAAGTGTTACCTTTATACAAAAAGAATGAATCATATTTTGTAGCATCACAACTTCCAGCGTTATTAGGATTTATATCAAGCGTTGAACACTGAATATCACAGTTACTACTGCAAATATCAAGATCAGTAAAAACAGATTTATCTACTGCACAACTATACATATCAGCGTACGATATCGTACTTATTAATAATATCAAAAACGTTATAATTATTTTCATACACACCTCAAAAAGTTAGTTCTAACTTTTACAATCATTTTGTACTACACTTTTTATTTTTAGAGATTTCATCAACAGTTTTTAACTGTATATAAGCATCAACAAAATCATCTATACAATCGCAATCTTGAATTAAAATATCGCCGTCACCTAACGGACAACTCCAATCTTTTCCATCAACCATATCGCAACTTTTCCACATTATAGGATCAACAACTCTAGGAGTTGAAGTTCCATCACTTAACAGTACAGACTCATTATCAGTTGCAATTTCAGCAGGTACTTTAACCTTACAACTTTGTTGACACTCAAGATCGTTCAGATCGAACTCTGATTTTGAGTGTTGAATATTACCGTCCTCATCTGTATAGCTATATGTGTATGTACCGTCCTCACTAATATTTGCACTATCACTTATAGTTACCTGTTGTTCTAAAAAACCGTCGTAATTATAATCAGATTTAGACTCTTCAGCACATTCATATTTACGATTAACTCTAAAATATTTTGCTTGAAATTGAGCGTTATAAATCTTTCCTGATATGATTGTATTATTACCATCAGCACAGATATTATGTTCTACCTCTTCAATCAAAATCTTGTTGCAATATTTAGGGATTATATTATTAGTCTTGATACCGTTTTTAATTGAAGCCTCACATCGTTTGCCGTCGTAATCACAGATCTCTTCAGATAAGATCGAACAACCTTGTTTAACATTTTTACAACTATCACTCTTGTTTTCAGTGATCGTTCCAGCACCAATAGTTAAATCAAATGTGATACTACAATCAAATAATGAGTAACTATTTCGATCAGTTATTGAGTTATATAATGGATCATCTTTTGCGATATCTTTTGCAATGTCAGGATCAATCGGTTTACTGCCATCTTGTGCTGAATGAATTAGATCAGCGTTCTCAAGCGATGAACTAAGACTGCCTTCATTACAAGCACCAGCCACTATTGATGAGATAGATAAACTCACCATACTGCTTTTAGTTATAATTTGAGGCGATGAAATAATCATTCCTTCTTGAGATAAAAGATTAGAAAAAGCATCTCCCATTTTATTATAAAAATTTCGTGGGTTTGTGAGAACGCTCTTACCTCTAACATCTTCACACGAGCCTAAACCGATATTGCTATCTATCGACTCTCTAACTTTAAGCTGATTTTTTTCTATATACCAACTGTATGATTTTGAGCTTGCTTTATAACCGTTCTGACAAACTGCATCGATATTACCAGTCGTTAGAAAACTCTCTTTATACTTGATTGTAAAGCGAGGGTTATTGCCTAAATGCGATGGTGTTACTGTTAAAATCTCTTTCGATGTTTGACACGTTATACCACTCTTGAAAAAATATTGACTACAACCTTCTTCACACTTATTATTGCATTCATCAATAGTTGAGTAAGTGTTATTATCAGTATCACAGATATAAGTATCGCCGAGCGTTGTCATATCAGTTTGATTTTGCATCGGATCTAATACGTTACTTTTTAACGCACTCTCACTTCCAACTCTATCAGTTACAGATGAGCCGATAGATTTACCTTCAGTCCTATAATCAGTTGTACTTTCTTCATCAAATATCTCATCATGAGTTGGAGCTGATTTATCTGACTCTGTATCGTAAAAACTTTTAGGATTATACTTTTCACTTTCTCCTCCAAAACTATTATGATATGTTCCTTGAGGTTGACTTGTTCCGTCGTAATATTTATCATATTCGCTTGCAAAAATAGCACTGCTAAATATCGCTATAATTGAGAGTGATAACGTTATTATTTTAGTTACCATAACTACCTCTAAGTGTTGTCAACATATCTGTAATAGATGAGTCGTTTGCAACTTCATTAATTTTAGTGAGTGCATACGGTAGCGATATATCTCCTTTAATCATAAAATATTCATCATCATTTAATGGTTCATTCAAGTTCGCCTTAACCATTAATTCGTGATAACTTAATTTACTAAATACGATAGCTGGTACATTATCAATATTAAATAGAGTGAATAAAATCGGATTAATATCAACTCTTGAAATACCACATTTATCATCAGGTTTTAACTCTGATAATTTCTTACCACAAGCAAGTTCAGTTATAAAATTTTGTGTAGGCATAATGAAATCAGCAGAACCTATAACACCTCTCATCACAAGTAAAGTGTTAGAAGTTTTAAGTGCAGACTTCATATAATTTTTCAAAGTTTTAATAGGAACTGACTGAGATATAAATATATACACTCTATAATCTCCTAAAACATCAGGATCGATACAGCTTGGATCATCGATCATTTTTTTAACTGTATCAACCGTTGGTAGATCAAAACTCTTGATAAGTTCAAACTGTTTATCTGTAACGGTGCTAATTTTAGGGATAGTAGTAATCTCAACTGGTTCAGCTTTAAGCATAGCTTCATAGACATCGCCTATAGATTCGTTCCATGGATGATTTTTCTCTTCTATCTTTTCATCAACCTTATTGTAGGTATCGATTAAATCTTTATCGTTTGCGTTCGTTACCGATAAAGTTATCATTGTAATTACGATTGTTAATAATATTTTATAATGCACAGCAATCCCTCCTTCTCCATATCATAAATAATAAATTATCTTCGCCACCTGCTTTCATTAACGCTGAATTTTTATTTGGCGTATTCCACAGTATTGACGGTTTACCCATTCGTCTACAAAACGAGTCTGCACTTGGTTTTGCAATTTGAAATCTAAACTCTCTTTTATTCCACATGAGAGTTGGAAAACAACTGCACAATCCTGGTACTCCATAACAAGAAAATATTTGTGCCGTACGAGATAATTGAAAAATCATTTTAGCGATATTGATCGATGCAGCATCGACGTAATCAACTTCTAGTGAGTGGTTAGATAACGGAAATATTGAGTGTCCACCAACACACCAGTAACCGATAGGATCAGTTAGTTCAATAGTCGTAAGTGCAGAATCAATCATGCAATAACCTTGTGCAACTGGGTTCGCAAATAAAATACTTTCAGGTGCTAAAATTAACGCTAACTCACTTGATCTTGCTTGAGGCATAAACTCCGACATATAAAGTATCGAGAACGGACTGTTAGTATCTGATAGTTGCATACATAAACTATCTATAAATAAATTTAATATTTGAGTTGGTAGAAACGAAATCATGTGAGTATAACTAAATGTGTTTTTTCCAGTTCCACGTTTACCAAGATCTGCACCACCTGCACCCCATTTACCCATATTAATTTGAAATCCTAATGTAGGAAAACAGAACGGATCTTTCACAGCTTCACCGATCCTAAAAACTAAATTCATTGCAAACGAAAATCCAACTCTAGGTACACCTAAGATATTTTGATCTGCACAAACGCATAAAGCTGAACCTGATGAACCCATCTTATCAGCCCTTGATGCTAATTTACCATCAGCTGATGTAACATCTGCAACAGTTATCCCACCTAAAATAATTGGCATAGAACACGACCATCTAATATCAGATATAGGATTTAACATTCCACTTTTACAAACAGCGTGAGCAGAGTTTACACCTATAAAAGTTGATACTCCAAATATAAGAAAAGTCAGAACTAACTTTTTGATATTGATATTATTTTTCATCAGCTCTGCTCCTTAAAAAATATTCATCAGCTCTAAGTTTGTTTTTCTCTTGATAGATGATAACTGGTAATTTACTAATCTTAAATTTGTTGATATGCTCATCATCTATAAAATAAACTTCACGTCCGATATCATCAGATAAGTGCAGTGCATTGCCACCTGAAATGATCGGCATGTACGATAAATTATCTTTATAATTCTCTTTAAACCATCTAAGTTCTTCCTCTCTACTTGCATCAAAAAATATAAATCTTGCGTTGATTGTTGTGTGATCAAGCACATTGAAAGTATACCCTTTAGGATATAAGGCTTTAGGTTTGCCTGTTTTATTATCTCTAATATAAATAGGTTTATCTAAGGTTGTTGTAAGATCGATATAGCGTGTAAAATCTTTCTCAGCTTTAGGGATACCTCTATCAATTTTGCCGATATTCTCTTCTAGTTTTTTCTTTTCAGCATCGAAGATAGATTTCCAATCTGTGTTTGTAGCTCTATCTTTCATTACTTGTAAAATATCTTTCTCTAATATTTCATACGTCGCACCTATTTTACCTAGATCAACTGCGTAAGCGTTGTATGTTATAAAAGTGATCAATATTAAAAATATTACTTTCATAATTTTATCTCCTGATTTTTGATATCATTTTGAAACTCTGTATTAACATAATGTTTGAACGCTCCTATACCACCAACTTTTTTAGATATTTCAACTGCTTTTAAAATAGCTTTTCTCATACCTTCAGCGTGAGATAGTTCCATATCTTCAGTTCGATATTTAGTACACCAAAATGTTAGAAACGTGTTATCTGTTGCATCACTTGAACAGACAAAATATGTGAACTCATCAGTTGATAATCTAACTGCTCCTGAACCACTTTGAGATTTAACAAAGAACTCTGAATATCTAGGTAAAGTTTTTGAACTGATTTTATTTATCTGATAATGAACTTCAAACTCATTTAGATCGATCAGCTTATTCTCGCCAGTTACAGCTTTACTAATATCTTTATCAGGAAGATAGAATTCAATATTAGATTGAGCCCTAAGCACTCCACCGATATGTTTAAGTTTTCCAAGTGTTGGATGAGTATCCATAATAGATTGAGTAGCGATACCAACTGAACCGTTATACTTTCTGATCTTACGATATAAACCTTCAACAAATTTTGCAGCAGCTGGATTTTCACTTAACGTTTGCCAAGCTTCATCTATAATTATTATTGTTGGAGTTTGTCTATCACCGTTATAAACCTCATCTTCAATCATAGAGGCAAAAGCAAGCACAACAACTTTGCGTAAATCTTCAGGCACACCGTCAAGTTCTACAACTGATAGATCGCCTTTAAAACTTACATTACTAGCACCTGAAAAATATCTACCGTAATCGCCACCCTTACAATATTTCTGTAAAGCAAGTGCTAGGAAATGTCCCTCTTCAGCAAGTTTTGCTTCTTTCTGTGCATCTGATTTTAAGTTAGCTAAATACTCTGATATATCATCTATAGATGAATTCGCACCTTTACTTTTAATTGAATTGTTAATAGCTTGCTCAATTAAAACCATCTGCGTTTCAGTAGCGTTTGCACCTGTTCGTGAGATCGCCATCGTGGCTATAACGCCAGTCAATATCGCAACCTTTGATGCATAATCATCTGCTAACTCATTCTCATTCACACCGTGTCCTTTCGAGGTTAAATCTCCTAGCCCTTCAAACAGATTTAAGATGATCGCTGAACCTGAAAATTTTATAAATTGTCCATCAAATAAATTCGCTGTTTTTTTATAACTTTCTCCAACATCAATAATACGAACTTTACATCCAACCGATAAATAACTTGATACAAGATAATTTACTAAAAACGATTTTCCACCACCTGATCCACCTGTGATTAAAAAATTCTTGTTAGCTCCAGTATATAAAATATCTACTGCTGAAAGTTGAGCACGGCGATCCATAAACAACATATACGGTGCTCCAATACCTTTAAACCCTGCTTGAACAGTCATTAATCTTGATGCAGATTTACTAGGTAGAATAAAATCACGTTGAAGATCTTTATAATCTTTTCCGTATAGTCCCATGGGTAGTGCTGATACAAATAATTTAGTTAATATGAACGAACTCTCTTTCTGTGTTTCGATATTTAAATTTTTCCACATCGTTACAACTCGATTAGTTTTTTCAGATAGCTTGTCTTTATCATTATCAAATAACCACATCTGAGTTATAGCTCTTAAATAGATCTCTCCCTCTTCAAGTTTAGTTTTCATATCGCTCATTTCTATCTTTCTAAGTGCTACACCGTTTGCAAGTGTACCTGCTGCTTGTTGGATCATAACTTGCGACGCTCTTGTTTCTAAATACGTTCTTAACTCTTCATATATAAAACTTGATGAGATCATAAACGGACATTGAATTTGATTTATATCATCATCACTTGAGAACGCTGCACGACCAAAATAACCGATCATATCATTCATAATCGTTGACTCAATCATCTTAGGAAAAGATTTAGGAGTTATACACTTTGCGTACATACTACCGATCTGTAACGTATCGCCATCTTTTTTGATACTCGTTTCTGCATTGATAATCTGTTTATATAACGGCTGTGATTGATCCCATCTTTTACTTGTAATATCACTATCAGGATTAAAAATTCTAGCTAATAAAAACAGAAAATCATCAGGATGAACAATTTCAGGTGCAAGATATGAACCCTTTAAAGTTGATACAAATGCATCAAGTAGATCTTTATATTTATCAACTTCATTTAAGTATTGATCGCTATCTTTATAGTAATCAGATTTGATAGGAATTTTAATTGAGATATATAATCTGTACGATCTCATAGGTGTTCCTGATAACTGCCATAAACCGTTCTTTGAACCTTCACGAAAAAAGTTGCAATACTGTTCTATCTGTTCTTTAAATATCTCACTTAAATTTGGATTACTGTAACGTAGCTGTTTATACGAATTTAAAATATCTTCAATATAACTATCAGCGTATAAAAACGTCTGAATAACAGTCGTTGGTGGTAATGGAAATTTGAATAATGATGATAGTGAATCAAATGTGTTACCTGCAAAAACTAACGGCTGACACTCGAATATAAAACCGACACTATTATCTTTAAGCAGATATGCGTAGTTGTAATTCTTCTTCTCTAGATCACTAATATTTTTATCTTCAGGTGCACGACACGCTAGGTATGGTAGAAGATCTGAGAAACTGTTACGTTTAACATCTAAATCTTTTTTACTAAGCCCTCTGTTTTCTCCAAAAAGTAAAGTAGTTAATTTATCAATCATTTCATATACCTATTATCTAAGTAATTTGAGTTCACAAAACAATCTATATCGCCGTCTTTAACCTTGAACCAGTAAGCTGAAGTTGTATCAATAACTTCTAACTCATCACCGTAATTATACGATCTTACAATCATAGAATTCTGATCAGGATAATCTCTACAGTTAAGTCCACTGAACGCTGATACTGTATAAAAATTTATAAGCTCAACATCTGAACGATCTTTAAGTTTTAATTTATTTTTAAAATCTATATCCTTTTTCTGTTTAGATTTCTTTAACGGTACATCAATTTTAATAGGTGTTTTTTCACTCATCACATAATCATCAACAACCCAATGTTCTCTACCTGCTGTTATATAAACGTACCTACCTGAATAATATTTATCTTTATCTGTGTACGGTAAAATCATCAATCTATATCTACCTTGATAAATTTTAGTCGGTATAGTTGTTGTACTTCTATCTATTGATTGAGATGTCATTAATCGTACAATCTCATCTTTGAAAACATCATTCTCAGTATCTACAACGGATAGATTATCAATCGTTTGATTGCCTCGTGTTTTGTTATCCATATATTTTAAATTCTCTTCAATCGTTGCACACTTAATTCCACCTTTAACATCAACACATGTATTCTTTAAGGCTGAAAATGCACAACCGTAACTTATAAAAACTAACGATATTAAAAGAGTGTATTTAGTCAACTTTCTCATCATTTATTATCCCCTCCCATATAAAATCATCTGTAAGTAATTCTGCTCCATCTTCAATTACAATCTCTACTTCGCGTCTACTATTAACTTCAATAACTGGACTCATCTCTTTCATAATATCTAAATAAAATTCTGATAACATAGATGCACTTTCACCTATTCCAGAACCAGCTGCAGCTAGTGCAATATCGCCTGCTGTTCCACCAACAGTTGTTGTAACTCCACCTAATGGATTATAAGTGTTCACCTGTGTTGCAGCTTTAACAGCTTCACCAGCTGATGCTAAAAATTCTGATAATAGAACCGTTAAAGTTAAACGTCCAAAATTTGCAACTGTTTTTCCAGCAACACCAACTTTCCCATCATCGCCGTTTACAAACCCTTTAATACTTTTTTGCAGTACCCATTTTTCATCACTCGATATGCAAGATATTTTTGATAATCTAATATGTACTCTACTATCTGATAACTCTCCGAACGCTTCGCCTAATACAAAACAACCTGCTAAATCTTTTCTCACATTGTTAGGTAGAAAAGCTAAATCCCATGTTTGAAGTAGTGCAGGGTAGGGAGACTCTTTACCCTTACCCATAGTTGGAGCGTACATACCGTTTATTAATGTCGCTTTCAAAATTGTTCCAGCTGGTATAAAATTGACTAACTTTTTACGTTGTCGCTCTTTCTTCTTCTCTTCTTTTGCTTTCTGTACTTCAACTGATATTTTCTCAACCGATATCCCACCCCTAATAATTATAGGTGGTGCTTTAGGTGGTTCAACTTCTGATGGTGGAAGTGGAATAGAATTTAATTCTAGATCACCGTAATCACCTAACTCATCATTTTTTGGAGCAGTACTTAGCTGATCTATTAAACCTCTAAGCTCTTCCATCTCTGCGTTCTGTTCAGCTTGTTGTTCAAGTCGTCTACGTTCTGCATCTTCAATTTCTGCTTTGATTGATAACTGTAATGATTTATCTGCATCTTCATCTGATAGATTTAACTCGATATATTTATCTTTCTTTCTAACGGCTGTTGTATCACTGTTAGAACTCTTAGCTTTATAGATAACTGTGATTAATATTATAAGAATGAGAACCGATATCCCAACCATTACAAGTCGTTTCTGTGATCCAGTAAGTGCGTTAAATTTATCTTTTAGAAATGTCATTTAACACCTCGCTCGATAACATACCCTCTGATCCAACCTTTAAAACTTTCAGCAGTTAATAGAAGTGCAGCAGGTGTAACTATTCTTGAAAACGATATAAGCTCTGTTGTAAGGAGCGTTATTTCACTTGATGAATGAATGTGATACTCGCTAATAGTATAGCCTTGTCCAACATATTTATTCTTCTTGATAAAAGTGATCTCAACATCGCCTCGTTTAAAACGTTCTAATTTATTTATAACTTCTTTCTTAAATGTTTTAGGTACGTTTTCATCAACTGCAAGTACCATAAGGTTTGCTAATAACTCTTCTTCATCTCTACTATCGCCGTCGTGAACTCGCTTGCTACTTAAACCTTCTTCAACAAGTGTGATCGTTTTAGCTGGAACGTTTGACGGTTTTAGAATTAAACTATGTGTAGTGTTTCCACATACTAAAAACACTTCAGCTGTATCATCGCTATAGATCGTTTCTCTTGATCCATCTTGTGCATCGACAATAATATTTACAGGAAATTTAATAAAAACTTCCTTACCACTAGTTTTAGTTATTAAACCTTTCTCTTCTGAAAAGATCACTTCACTTATTTCATCATCACATATAATTCTATTCACATCAGTGCGTGAAATAGTGTAAACTTTAGTACTGCTAAATGAGATGTCTACTCCAAAAATAAATATAAATGAAAAAGTCAGAACTAACTTTTTATAAAATTTCACAACTTAACCTCCTTAAATTCTTTGATTGCAAATTTACCGTAATTGATTTCAAACTTAACTTCTAATCTAAGTCGTTTATCTGTATCAACTGGTTCTTTGAAAATAAACTTAGAGTATGTAACGTTAATTATTAATATGCTTTCAGGTTCTATTTTGATATCGATATCATTAATTCTCATCTGATAAGTAACTTCATTCTTCTGTTGCTTTTGAGCCGATAGTAGAAAATCTTGAGCGTAGAAATCGTAACTATCTGTTTCAAACATCGTGAGTAACATCTTGTACTGGTTCATAACCGTTCTTGGTGTTGATGAATATTTAAGCGTTGTTATATACACAGCCATAGCAGAAAGATAATTTAAATCAGCAGTTTTGCCTGATATATTTACCTCTTCATTCAAACCTATTGGAACTAAAATTGTTCGTTCACTATTTTTTAGATTAGCTAATTGACAGTAAGATAAAACCTGCGTGATCGCTAACACAACTACGATGAATTTTAACAATCTATTCTCTATAAAAAGATTGCTTGCTTTATTTATATATTTATTTAAAAACATCTCTACTCCTCGAATTCATCTATATAAGCGTGTGGAAATCCTTCGAAACTTTTTAGACCTAAAATGTATGGTAGGTGTTGTAAAAATCCTCTACCTGCTGATTTACGAAAACGACGATACATAGAGAACACACCTATTGCGATCATAAAGGCAACTATCCCAGTTACAACAAATGCGATAGTTAAAGCCATTAATCCGATAACTAGTTCATCACTCTCCCAAAATAAAATAGCCATCGGACGTGATAAGTATTGAGGCATCGCTACCATCTTCTAACCTATAACCTTAACTACTGTTCCTACGATCTCAATTCCGAATGTTGTTACAATACTCTCTGCACCAAATGCAGTAGCAGTTGCTGCAACGCCTAATAATGCTGGAAAGATCTGTCCTTTAACAGCCATGAAACCTGTGAAAATTATTCCAACAACTCCAGCTGCAGCACCGATCGGACCTTTTATTACATCGTTTATTAAAACATCATAAAAGGTGTACATTAAGTCGCCTTCAGCTGGAACAGATACAGCGAATAGATCTGAACCTGTCAACATGATTACTCCAAATAAAAAAATGGGTGAAAATTTCTTGAACATAATATCTCTCCTGTAATATAAAATATTTGTACGATATACTTATTACTACTAAGGGTGTAACATTCAAGAACTCATATATAAACTTTTATTCATTTGGAGTAAACTTTTTGATAGTTGAACTATCCTTTATCTAGCAGGCTCTCTTTAGCTACGGTTTTTTGATAACACTTTTATGAAGTTTGGGAGATTGATTTTAAACCATATAAATTTATACGGTTTTTAGATTTTTTTAGAATTTTTGATTGAATTTGTTGATATTATTGAATAACTACTGATTTTTTGATATAGCAATATTACTTGATATAATAACTGCTCTTAAACTTGTTTAATTGATTAACGCTGAGACGATCTCAGGTGGTGCATGGCTTCGTAATTGAGTAAGCCCTTTCTTGATAAGCCTACCTGCTTGCGTAAATGAACATTTATACTTCTTACCTAACTCTCTTAAACTATACGTTTTGTACTCCTCATTTAATCCAAAATGATCGGATACTATATCTGCGATATTACTATCTATTTTACCTAACAGCTCTGATAGGTACTCTCTAACATTATCATGGTAGATATCGTTTACATCATCTTGATCTACTGTTGCAATTCTATCTTGTAGATCGCTTATATCTTCATGATGAAATTTAATTACAGTAACACCAGTTGACGTGCAACGTTTACTTGTCATAAATTTCTGCATACTAAATTTTAAACTGTTGAGTAAGTGGCTATCAATTTTATCTCTATTTTCTTTGATATCCAAAAGTAGAAGAATTCTTGCTTCTTGAATAAAATCATCTATATCGATATCAGACACACCGTACGACCATCTATAATACCAACCTTTTAAAGTGTTACTTGATTTAGTGATTATCGCCTCTACCTTCGATGTAGATAGATCATTGTACTCTTTATTGATATTACAAGTGCTTACGCTCTCTGATGGCGTTTCACAGTTAAGCAATGAGTATATTACTCCGTTCGCTTTCCTGCGTGAGATATAGAAAGATGCTTCATCTTTTAATCTACTGAAAATATTTTTTATATGTGTTGGAGAGTGAACACGATCTTTATATCTTTCAGATTTATATAAGTATGCGATGATATGTTTTAGATCGTTATAGCTGTAGCCTTTGATAAGTAGATTTCTAAGACTGCTAGTATAACTTTTAATTTTGTCATAAGTTAAAGTTGTAGTAGTAAGATTTTGAAAGAGGCTTGCAAGTAGAGTGCTTTGTTTATCTATTAATTCTTTATCGAAGTAACCAGCTAAACGGTTGCTATTAAGTTTATATTGATAAACTCTACCGACAAGTTTTTTAGTTAGAAATCCGTTACTCTCCAAAATTGAAATAATGCTACTGATACTACTTACACAGCGATCAGCCTCTAACTCTTTTTTAAGTGAGCTTATAGAGAACGTTAATTCATCATTACCGTGTAAAACGTGTTGACGAAATTTATTGATGATAGCAGCAGTTATGTATTCAGGGATATCGATAAGATCGACACCCTCAAGCATAGATATTAAGCGATTGTTGTTAGGGTATAGTTGAGTATTAACTTTATACATTTTTTTTGCATAGAGTGAGTTTTTTCTTGAAGTGATTAATCCGATCTCTTCAAGATGATTTAATTTTATGCGTAGGGTAGGGATAGATTTATCGTAGAACGATAATCGTTTGATATCATAAATATCTAACTCTTCTTTTGAAGAGAAGTATATCTGATTAAGCAAGACAGTTAATTCATAACTACCAGTTAATTTAAGATACGATTGATATATCGGTATTTTGACTGAGTTGGACTCTATCGGCAACTTATGATTCAACATAAGCGACCTATGAGTAGAGAAGTAAATTGTAAGGGTTTAAGTTCGCTCCCCAATAAAAGAGGAGCGAAAACTTGAATCCAGATAGCGTTTACATAATTGTAACCAGCACAGCAACAATGAAGTAGATCAAAACGGTTGCTATCTGTGTTCTTTTTTAAGACTATTATATCTGTAAAGAATAATAGTGTCTAAAGCTCCCCGGGACGGGTTCGAACCGCCGACCCAGTGATTAACAGTCACTTGCTCTGCCAGCTGAGCTACCGGGGAATAGACTAAATTTTTGTTGAAATGTTTTAAGATTTACGAGACTTTATAGCCTTGTTGCTCATCAAAACCGCATGATTTATCTATACTATCACAACTTTTAAATTTCATCAATACTTTTTTTATATTTGTAGATAAATATATTTCTATTACTAGTTTACTATATTAATAACTATAAGTTAGTATAGTAAATTACATCTTTTATTTAGATCAATTATAGTAGAAATTTATTGTTATATATAGCATGGAACTCTATAAGATTATGTAATTGAGATTGACTGTATGGCGTATAAGTTTAGTGGTATACAGGTTTTTGATATGGTAGATACTTTAGAATTTTTCAAGGTATTAATGCGATGTTACAGATTTTTTTGAATATGTTTTAGTAAATCTTGCAACCTTATTTAGTTTTTCGTAATTAGTTTTATTCTACTTGGTTGCTAGGAAATAGTGTACTTTCATTCAACGATAAGTTTATTTAGTCGTCATCATCTAGAAAATCATCATCATTTAGAAAGTCATATTCTCTAAGCATAATTTTTTCTAAATACTCATCAAAACTATTTGCAATTACTTCAAACTCATCAGGATCATGAACAAACATAATTACTTGTCCATACACACCTTTTTCACTTGGTGAAAAATCAATAAAAAGAGTTGATGTACCACCGTTATTACTGCAATCAGAAAAATGTAGCCAATTCATTTTTTTTGAGTCTCGTATAATCTTTTCATCTATAGATGCTAACTCATCATGCTCATCATCTAACATTTCTTCATACAACTCGAAAGCTTCATTTTTATTTTTTATAATCTGCTTTGCTGATAATAGATAATAAGGATACTCCTCCAAGTCAGAGCCTAGTATAAAACATGTTAAAGTTCCACCACTATATTTTCTAAAATACGTACCATCTACAATTTGTAGTAAATCAATAAGTGTTTTAGGTGTGTTAGGATATAGTTCTAAAAGTTTTTTTATGTCACTATCGGTTGCACCTTGTGATAATTTTTCGAAATCTTCATAATCCTTTTTTATAAATTCATCTTCAATAAGCTCATAAGCATTTTTTAGTCCATCTATATATTTTTTAGCTAAACTCATTTCTTTTTCCCCATTTATATATATAATTTATACACTCTTAACCGATAATATAGTAAACATTTTCATAATACAAGAGATAATAGGTGAGTTTTATATTTCTACATATTTTTTGTTTATTCAAAATAGATAGTTGTTTTATCTGCATAGAGACATTTATGCTGTTGAGAGTATTTGAGAGTATAAATGTTTTTGTATGGGTATAGTATAGCTATTAGTAGTTGTATATACAGGAATATTATGTGATGAAATAAATATTTATGAGTATAATTGTATAACTGTATGGTTCAAGTAATATATGATTTAAAAAATAACCCCACACTTTAAAAGTTATGGGGTTTAAATTTTTGTATTTTAATATTTTACTGTACTTTCACTTCTCTATTATTTCTAAGGGTAGGGTATATACCACCATCTAGTAACAGCCAAATACTGCTATCACCAGTGATATCCCAATTAGTGAAATTTGTAAATATATCTTTAAATCCGTCAGCGTCAATTTCTTTATTATTAATATCTGCATTCGCAAATGGATTTGTTGTTGGTGCATACCAGTAGTTACTGTTATAGCTAGGTTGAGTTGAGTTTCTTTCAGTTGAACCTATTATTGCTCCTGATTTGAATATATCTTGACTATCTATATCACCGTAACTAAATGTTTTTTCAATAGTAGTTTGAGCATTAGATTGTTGACTAAGATATACTCTTCCGATTATTCCACCTGAAATATTACGTCCATTTATATTTCCAGCATTATACGAGTTGGTTATCTTGTTAAGAATTGGTGCCGTATAGTAATTAGTTCCAATAATTCCACCTGCAAAACTTGTGTTACTGCTACCTAATATATCTCCCTTATTATACGTCTCCTCAATAATCATTACTGTGTTAGTATTATTACCGATAATACCACCTGAGTGAATTGTACCTACTACAGTTCCTGTATTATACGAACGAGAGATATCTAGAGGTTTATTTTCATTATAAATATTTCCGATAATACCTCCACCAGTACTACTACTATTTATAGCACCACTATTATAACTACTCTCTATATTAGTCGTGATATCTAATGCATTATTATTTCTAATACTTCCTGCTATTCCACCTGTATAATCGTAACTGCTTATGTTACCTACGTTATGAGTGCTTACTATATTTAAAGAAGTACTATTGATATTTCCGATTATTCCACCTACATAACTGTAGGTATTGAAACCCATTAAATCACCAGTATTAAATGTGTTTTCTATATTTACTGTCATTGGACGAGTAGATATTGTATATCCTATAATACCTCCAACATTTCCACCAGTCGTCATATCAGAGTGATTTATTAATCCATCAAGTGAGATATTAGAGTTAGTTGATTCTGCAATAAATCCACTACTATTATTTTTTTGATTTTTTCCAGTAGATATTTTTCTTGAGCTTATTGAGTTCGTTATAGAGATAGTTGCATTATCAGCTGATGCAATAAATCCACCCATGATAGATTGTTCACCGTTTGCACCACTAGTAGAAAATAACTGTAAATAGTTTGATGAGTTAATGATGTTAAGTTCAAGCATAGATAATTCTGTACCGTATATCTCTCCAACAAATGCACTTACGTATTTTTCACCAGTAACCTTTCCACTATCAAGTGTAAGATATTTTATCGTACTGTTACCAATAATTTTTTTAATTAATGCTGTGGGTGTATTATCATTACTATTAACTATATTTAAGTTTCTTATAGTTTTATTATCACCATCAAAAATACCAGCAAACTCATTTAATCCAGTAAATGGTTTGTTACCCATATTAATATTGTTAGTTAATCTTATATTTTTATCAATGGTTGGAAGTTTAGATAAACCGAATAAATCTGCAGCACTACTTATAAGATAGTAATCATCATCTGAAACATTAGGTTCAGTTTCTTCACTACCATTCCATGGAGGTATGAACTCTCCAAACCTTATCATGAATGTGTATATTTCATTTAAAGTTTTATTAGGATGAGCTGTCTCAGTGATACTTATATCAAAATAAACCGTTAAAGTGTTATCGTTTGCTACTGTACCACCGATCGCTGGATTACCTAATATATGCGTGATTGAACTGTTTTTATTTAACTTTGCATTTATTCCAGCTTTTAATTCTTCTATTATACCTTCAGCTGTTTGAGTATTATAAGTTATGTGAGCTACATTATACTTTATAAATGTTTGATCTTGATTGGCAAATGTTTTACCTGTGATACTATCTATAGTGAAATCACTTCCTAGATAAAATACGGTTAGATCATCAGGCTTCTCTGAAGGAACACAATTACCACCACCGTTATCGTTACAATTACTGTTTGACTTTTCTGCCTGACAACCTACTATAATCGATAGTAGGGCTACTAAAAGTAGTATTTTCCTCATATTATATTCTCCTTGTTAATACTTCCTAAGGGATTACAATTAATATATATAGATTGAATAAATTTGCAATGTTTTTTTGATACTATGTTAATGAATTGTTTTATTACTCTTCATTATCAATCATAGATAGATCAGCGAGACATCCTGACCATGATAGACCTACTCCAAACCCCATAAGTAATCCTCTTTGCCCTAACTTAATATCTCTTTTCTGCATTCTGTTGATGGCATTAGGAATTGATGCGTGAGTTGTGTTCCCTATATCTGAAATATCGTTCCAATATCTTCCATCATCTGGTATATTGCACGCTTTTTGTATACCTTCAAGCATCATTTTGTTAGCTTGATGAAAAATAAAATTATCTATATCACTTATATTTAATCTTGCTGATTCTAATATTTCATTCATCATTATCGGTACAACTTTTTGAGTAAACTGCATAACAGATTTCCCGTCCATATATATATGAGCATCGTTTCGAGCGTTACCGAATTGATCGTAGATATCTTTATAAGCTAATTCTCTATCGGTGTGCTTCATTCTTGCACCTCCATAGTGAATAATTATTTTATGATAATCTTTACCTTTTGTACCGAATTTGAAATTACTTATAAACTCTCTTCTTGAGTATTTCCCAGAGATCAATGTTGCAGCAGCAGAGTCGCCAAAGATAGGTTTTGTACGCATATCTCCTTGATGAACAATTTTACTTAACGTATCTGCATTGATAAGTAAAATATTATTTGCCATTCCTGTTTCAATAAACCCTTTAGCCATAGATAAACTGTATGCATATCCAGAACAGCCTTGAGTTATATCAAATGCGAAAGTATCATCACGAAGGTTTAATCTTCCCTGCATAACACAAGCTGTTGATGGCATAACGTAGTCGGCTGATTGAGTACAGAGAATAATACCGTCGATTGAGTTTCTGTCTATATTATATTGTTTAAATAGTTTTTCAGCAGCGATCACACCTAAGTCTGATGCACACTCATCTTCTCTAGCGTAGTGATATGAGTAGACACCGATTTTTGACGTTAATCGTCCTTCAGGATCATTATATACAATTTTTTCAGGATAATGAGAAGCTATGTGTTTAATATAAGCTCTTTTTATCATCTCTTCTCCTTAAGATACTACTTAGTTAGTATTTAATAATTTCACTATACCTATAATTGATTAGAAGGAAACTCTATTATATTAACATAATTTAGTAATTTATGCAAATAAGGAGCAGAGCATCTCTATATAAAGTGATCACTTAATATTTATTGTTATATACCATTATTTATACTGTTTATTCGAGTTATGTAGTTGATAATATTAAGAGTGATACTGTTTGATTTATTATAATATTAGTAAAAAATTAATATATACATATATTATAAAACATACAGGATCACGATAGATATTTATATGATTATATTTATATGTGATTGCTACTTCTCTTCTACATTTATAATATATCATTTAACTGATATTTAAAATAATGCTTGACCTAGCGTTCACTCTAGGTTGTAGTATACTACTCACACAAACTTTAGGAGGTTTTACAAATGGGAAAAGAAGAAACAAAAGTTAGTTATGTAGCGATCACTGGTGCAAGTTCAGGTATCGGATATGATATTGCAAAAGCGTTCGCTGGACGCCATAAAAATTTAATTCTTATAGCTAGACGTAAAGAAAATTTAGAGAAGTTAAAAGAAGAAATTCTACAGATTTCACCGTCTATTGATGTAGTAATAAAATTAGCAGATTTATCTGTTATGGAGAATGTATACGCTCTTTATGAGAGTCTAAAACCTTATCATATAGATACATTTATTAATAATGCAGGATTAGGAAATTATGGAACTGTGGCAGAACAGAGTATAGAGATGACATCAACTATGTTGCGTGTAAATATTGAAGCGTTAACTATTTTATCATCACTTTATGTGAAAGATTATAAAGATGTTGCAGGCACTCAACTTATAAATGTTTCATCAGGTGCAGGATATATTGTTGTTGGAAATGTAGTTGCTTACAGTGCGACTAAGTTTTATGTTAGTGCATTTACAGAAGGGTTAGCAAGAGAGTTGCAAGAGGGTAATGCAAAGCTACAAGCGAAAGTTTTAGCACCTGCTGCTACACAAACTGAGTTTGGATCGGTTGCTACAAATACTGATACATACGATTACGATAAACATTTTAGTAGATATCACACAAGCGAACAGATGGCAGGATTTTTACTTGATCTATATGATAGTAGTGAAACAGTTGGAATAGTAGATTTAGCAGATTTTACATTTAAACTAATTTCTCCAAAGTTCCCTTATGAAGGTTAGATTATTGTTTTAAAAAGTTTCTAACTTATAATTTATAAAGATAGATTTTTTGTATATATAAAACCTAAAATATTTATTAAGCCTAAAATATTATTATAGAAACTGATAGAGTATTTTATGAAATGAAAACCCCACAGTGTTAAACTATGGGGTTTTATATTAATATTTTTTATACTAAGTATTTTTGTATTTTATACTTTAGTATATTTATACTTTAATACGTTGTTAAATTACTCTGTTGCTTCAACGGGTTCTTTATTGCTTTTAAGAGTAGGGTACTTTGCACCAGGTAAAATCTCCCAAGTGTTTGTAAAATCCCAAGTAGGGAAACTCGTATCGTTTATAAAATTATCAAAACTAAGCTCTGCACCTGCAGACTGTACAGCAGTTGGCTTATTTGATGAATTTGTTGCATACCAGAAATTATTTGTGTATGTATTTGATCCTCCTGTAGCACTACCTATAATCGCACCTTTTGTTGAACCCTTAACATCTGAGTAGTTGAATGAAGTGTCTATTTTAGTTTTTACATTTGCATTGATCCCTACGATACCACCAGATATAAGGGCACTACTTATTGTCCCTATATTATATACGTTCTCAATATTGTTAACATTAGGACTACTAGCATTACTCTCTTGGTGTCCAATAATACCACCTGCATTAGTTCGTCCACTACTATTACCAGTAACTTTACTTTCCACATTACCCATATTAAATGTAAGCTTTATAGTTGTTGTATTAGTATTACTATTATTGTATCCTATTATGCCACCTGCATAATTACTCCCTGTTTTGTTATCGCCACTTATATCTCCAGTGTTATAAACATCGGTTATTATTACTGTAACATTATTTATACTCTCTCCGATTATTCCACCAGAATAACCGTTAGTACTTGTTAAAGTTCCTGTGTTGTGAGATTTTGATATCGTAGTTGTATTAAGTCCAGTACCACTACTATTAAATCCAATGATACCACCTGTTGATCCTTTGTTGCTAGTTACATCACCTTTATTAGAACTTCCCTCTATATTCGTCTCAGTTGTACCGAGATCCCCACTCTTTTGATATCCAATAATACCTCCTGCTGTACTATTAATATTGCTTACACTTCCAGTATTATAAGTCTTGTTTAGAGTCGTAGTTAGGTTAGATGTACCACCGATATTAGATCCGATAATTCCACCTGCAGAACCTATTGCTGTTTCATTAGTTCCCGTTCTAGTTATTTTACCTGTATTTGTTACATTATCTGTAGTTGTATTAGAGTTTAAACTTTCTCCTATAATTCCACCCACAGAACCGTTATCATTATTTATTATCCCTGTGCTTTTTATATTTGTCATCATGTTACGAGCACTACCATTAAGTAGTCCTATAATTCCACCTACTGAACCGTTATAACCAGTTATATTTCCAGTGTTATTGGCGTTTGTCATTTCGCTACCAATACTACCTGTACTTTCTCCGATAATTCCACCTGCTGATTTTGTATTGCTTGTTATCACTCCACTATTAGTAAGGTTGTTAGTGGTCAGTCCTGTATCAATACTTGTGCCGATAATTCCACCTGCTGAGCCACCTACACTGTTTATCGCTCCACTATTTGTAAGGTTATCTCCAATTATAACATTCTCGCTACTCTTTCCGATAATACCACCGACGTTTCCACCTGTTGATAAAGTTAGAGTGTTTTCATAGTTTGATATATTTATGTCAGAGTTTGTAATGCTTCCAATTGCTCCACCTATTGAACTTTCTATTGATGTAGTTTTAGTGACTATCGTTCCTAAATTTTTTGAGTTAGTTATAGTAACATCACTATATGTTACAGATGCGATAAGTCCACCAACGTTTCCGTCATCAGAAGTTAATGTATAGTTAGTTGATAGATTATCTAATATGATTGTAAGTTGACCATTCTCTTGTCCAGTAGCAGTTCCGATAAACGCAGCTGCATTTGTTTTACCAGTTATTTTACCACCTTCTAAAGTAAGTCTCTGCATTGTAAGATTGCCAGTTACCTCTTTAATTAAAGCAGCTGGTGTATTACCTGATGAGGTGTCTATATTTAGGTTTCTTATACTTTTGTTGTCGCCATCTAAAATACCGTCAAACTTTTGTATACCTTTATATGGATGATTACCCATATTTTGATGATTTACAAATTTAATATTTTTTGTGATTTCTTCTTGTTCTGCTAACCAAGCTAAGTTACCAGGTACTCGTATAAGGTAATATTTTTTTGTGGGATCAACTCCTGGCTCAGTTATAGTAACTCCGTCCCAGATATTACTTGGTATATGAGGATCTATTGCACAAGCTACGGCTATTGATAGTGTTGTGATAAGTAGTACTATTTTTTTCATTTGTATTCTCCCTAAATATTATATTAATATTATTTTTGCAATCATTACTAATATATATAGTATTTGGAAATTATCAATAGTTTATTGTGATTATTTATAGATATGAGAGTTGAAGTTAATATATAGATAGGTATTGATTTATTTAGGGTTTTCAATCATAGATAGATCAGCTAGGCATCCAGCCCATGATAAACCGACACCAAAACCAACTAGTAAACCTCTTTTTCCTAAAGGAACACCAGCACTTTGTATCTTGTTTATCCCATTTGGTATTGATGATGATACAGTGTTACCTATATCTGATGTATCGTTCCAATATTTATTATCATCAGGGATATGACATAGCTCTCGTAGACTATCTAAGATAACTTTGTTCGCTTGATGAAAAATAAAATTGTCGATACTTTTAATATTTAATTTTGCTGACTTTAAAATATCATCTACCATTTTAGGAACTACAGCTTGTGTGAACTGCATAACAGCTTTCCCATCCATATATATATGTGCATCGTTTCTAGCATTACCAAATTGATCAAAAACATCTGTGTGAGCTAATTCAACATCAGCGTTTGCCATTCTTGCTCTACCGTAATGAACAATTAGTTTGCCGTAGTCTTTACCGTTTGTCCCGAATTTAAAGTTGCTTAATAACTCTTTTGATGACTCTTTACCAACCACTAAAGTTGCAGCAGCTGCATCACCAAATAACGGTTTAGTTCTCATATCTTTTTGATTAACATATTTGCTATATGTGTCTGAAGTGATTAATAGAACATTATCAACTATCCCTGTTTCGATATAGTTTTTTGCAAGAGCTAATCCATATATATATCCAGAGCAACCGTGAGCGTAATCAAATGCTAATGTACTTTCAGGAAGCCCTAATGCTCCATGAACAATACATGATGTTGATGGCATAATATAATCAGGAGCTTGAGTACATACTATTATCGCCTCAATCGTACTGCGATCGATATTTTGTTCGGCAAATAATTTTTCAGCCGCCGCAATAGCTAAATCCGATGCACACTCTTTTTCACTTGCATAGTGGTATGAGTAGATATTAATTTTTGATGTTATTCTGCCATCAGGATTATTATATACTACATTCTCTGGATAGTGTGATGCTACGCTTTTAATATACGCCCGTTTAATTATTGCTCTCCTTACTTCTAGCTTGCTTGTTAATATATATAAACTATTATACTCATTGTTACATAATAGTATACTGCAAAAACATTTGATATGTTTATGTTTGATTTAGTTGTAGACAATCTATGTCTATAAAAGTTTCAATCTGTTCTCTATTTGATTTACTACCATGAGTACCTACTGTTAAAACATTTCACTTATTTTAGGTATTATAATAATGAAAGGTGATTTAGGTATTTTAGGTTTTTTGAGGATTTCTTTGGCAGTTGCATAAATTGAGAACTCATTCTCCATAGATAGATTTGCGCCTAAAAAGATTTTAGATTTTAAATCACTTAATTCTTCTAAAACTTTCTGTAAAGCGTAAGGACGTTCCATAAATATACTAGTTTCTTCAACGCCTCTAGTTATAATATTATGAAAAAACCTTTTTCTTTCATCTTTTTTTATAGGAGGAAATGATAGGAAATTAAATTTAGTACAATCAAGTCCTGATATAGATATAGCTGCTGTGATAGATGAAGTTGCACCTATTGATTTAACTGTAACACTATTATCTCTACATAATCTAACGAAATCAAAATCAGGATCTGATAAACATGGCGTACCGTTATCGGTAAATAAAGTTGCTGTGTTAGAATTAAATAGATGTTGTAAAAGTTCTAATCTATCATCATCTTTTGAGTGTTCGTTTAAAAGATAGTACTCTTTATCTCTAGCATCAGATGCTGCAAGAAGAGTTAGAACATTCCTTCTCTCTTCACCTATTACAAAGTCTGATGCTTTAATTTTATCTATAACTTCTTGAGATGTTTCTTTATAATTACCTGTGATAGGAATTGATGCAACGTATAGTGTTGGCATTATTTTGACGCTTCAATTTTTTCCATATTATTAAAATATGGACGTAAGATTTTTGGAATAGTAACAGATCCATCAGCGTTCTGATAGTTCTCTAAAATAGCAACTAATGTTCTTCCAACTGCTAATCCAGAACCGTTTAATGTATGTGCAAACTGCATTTTACCGTTTTCATCTTTATATCTAATCGATCCTCTGCGTGCTTGAAAATCTTTACAGTTAGAACATGATGATATCTCTCTATAACAATTCTCACTAGGTAACCATACCTCTATATCATATGTTTTAGATGATGAAAAACCTATATCACCTGATGATAGCAACATTACTCTATAAGGAATTTCTAGTAGTTGTAAGATTTTTTCTGCTGATGTTAATATATTCTCTAACTCAACTTCAGACTCTTCTTTTCTACATATTGTAACAAGTTCAACTTTATTAAATTGATGTAGTCTGATTAATCCTTTAACATCTTTACCGTACGATCCAGCCTCTCTTCTAAAACAAGCAGAGTACGCAACATGTTTAATAGGAAAATTTATAGTAGGTATAACTTCATTAGAGTATAGATTAGTAACAGAAACCTCAGATGTTGGAATTAAATATAGATCATCTTTTTCACATATAAACGCATCTTCAGCAAATTTTGGTAGTTGTCCTGTATGGAACATAGATTTAGAATTAACAAGAAACGGAGTCATTACTTCATCACGTCCGTCAACCGTATGAGTGTCTATCATGAAAGATATTAACGCTCTCTCAAGTTTTGCACCGTTGCCAGTTAATACTGCAAATCTTGATCCAGAAGTTTTAACACCTCTTTCAAAATCTACCATTTTCAGATCAGTACCTATATCGGCATGAGATTTAACATCGAAATCAAACTCTTTAGGTGTACCCCATGTACGAATTAATTTATTATCATTTTCATCTTTACCGATAGGAGTTGTGTCATCAACTAGATTAGGAATAACATGAAGTTGTGCATCAAGTTCTTGTTGTATATTTTTTAAACTCTTCTCTAAAGTTGCGAAATTTTCTGATATTTTTTTAACTTCTTCTTGAATGGAAGTTGTATCGTTACCACTTTGTTTTAATCTTCCAACTTCTTTTGATAGTTCATTTCTTTTATTTTGTAGAACCTCTATATCAGTAGTTAACTTTCTTCTATCTGTATCAAGTTTGATTAAAGCATCGAAATCTATATTCAATCCTCTTGCAATACATTTTGATTTCACACTTTCAACATCTGATACGATTAATTTTATATCTAACATAAGTAAACCTTTTAGATCATTATTATTTTATGATCTAATTTTCTCCCTTATTTTCAAGTTCTTTAGTTTTATCAACTTCATTAACTTCTTCAATTATTTCAACTTCTTTTTTCTCTTCATCTTCTGCAAGTTTTTCAAACTCTTTACGTTCTTTTTTCTCTTTTTTTACGATATATTTATCGTATTTTTTAACAGCGTTTTGATAATCTTTTGTATCTTTATATATTAAAGATAAATTTCTAATATATCCTTCAGCCTCTGTATAGCTATCAGCTTTTAAGAGTAGTACTATTAATCTATAGAAAGCACGTGGAGCGATTTCTGTATTGCTATAGTTTGTAAGTAGATATTTGTATCTTAATATCGCTTGAGGAGATTTTAAAATACGAGTGTAATATCTTGCTATCTTATAATTTTTTAACGCTAGATCGTTTGTCAATTCACGACTTAGTTCAGATAAATTATTAGTTTCATATAATGAAGGGTTCAACCTTTTAACTTTTTCAAAATATGTTAATGCACTTGTAGCATCAACTAAATCTCTACTTGGAGATTCTTTAATGTCATTATGTGCAAGTCCAAGATTGAGGTATGCTTCAGTTAATTTAGGTGATGTTGGATATAGTTCAACATATGTTTCATATACGCCGATCGCTAAAATATAATCTTCATCAGCAAAATATGTGTTAGCGATAGCTAATTGAACTTCAGATGCAAGGATAGGATTTTCAGCTCTAGCTAAGGCATTTTGATAAGCCTCTAACGCTACATCGTAATCTTTTGACGCATAATATTCATCACCTAACTGCTTATAGTATGCTAAATCTCTATCAGGTTCGATAGGTTTGCCACAAGCTATAAGTATAAATAGTAGTAGAAGAGATAGTAAAACTCTTATATAAGATAAATTCATCACGATACTTTAACACCTAATCATTAATATATCAACTACAATATTTCCACATAGATATCAGGATATATAACTCTTTTTAACTTAACTTTGTAAGGTCCGTATCCTTTATCTGCTACGCCGTCCAATGTGAAAAGTTTTCCATCAACAACTGGAGTTTGAAATAACGCTCTACCTTCTAAAATATAATCAGATTGATCGGATACTGTTTCTATATACGCATCAAATATTTTAGATTTTAAACCTCTAAGTCTTTTAGATGTACATTTTTTTTGTGCTCTCTCTAAAACAGATCTTCGTTTTTTAGCTATACGTTTATCTACTTTATCATCGTATTTATATGATACAGCGATATCTTCATCAGAGTACTCAAAAAATCCTGCAAAATCTATATTACCCTCTTCGATAAACTCTTTTAAGTCGTTAAATTCTTCATCTGTTTCTGATGGAAAGCCTACGATAAATGTCGATCTAATAAAAGCATCGGGGATATGTTTTTTGATATTTGATATAACCGTTCTAATAATCTTCTGATTAGATTTCCTTTTCATAACTTTTAATATTCTATCATTAATATGTTGAATAGGGATATCGAAGTAGTTGATTATATTCTCTTTAGATTTAATAAATTGTATAAGTTCAGCCGATACGCCATCTGGATTCATATATAATAATCTAAAATATGTATCTGGAAACTCTGTTGTTAATCTATCAAGCAGTTCGATTAATCGTTTAGTTTTATCTATGTCGTAATGATAATCTGTCGTATCTTGACTTATAATAATAATCTCTTTCACACCTTTAGCAATAAGTGATTGAGCTTCTTTTACAACTATGTCAATCGGTTTAGATTTTAATTTCCCTCTAATTTTAGGTATAGTACAGAACGAACATTTATTATCGCATCCATCAGAAATTTTAAGATAAGCGTAATATGAGTGGTTTGTTATTACACGGTGTTCTATATCGTTAAAATCTACTCTATTTTTATCTCTATCTGCTATTAGGTAATCTGTTATATCTGATAATGTATACACACCTGTGAAAAAATCTATTTCAGGTAGTTCAGTTTTGATATCATCTTTATACCTTTCAACCATGCACCCTGCGACGACTAATTTTGCAGTAGGTTTCTTTTTGCTTGCAACGTCCATGATCGTGTCTATCGCTTCTGTAACAGCAGATTCTATAAATCCACATGTATTTATAACTATAGCATCAGATACCGTTAGATCATCTTCAATCTCACATCCGTTAGATGATAGTTCACCTATTAGATTTTCAAAATCTACTTGGTTTTTTGCACACCCTAAACTTATATATGTAACTTTCATAAACACTCACAACCTTGATTAATTTCATCTATAATTATATTATGGTATAAATAAGATTACTATAAGGTAGATAAAAAATCTTATAATGTAAATATAAATAAGTATATAAAACTGTAAACTGTTGTAATATAGATATAATTATCTTAAAATAAATATAAAGAGTTATAAGTTTCTATAAGGGGGATACGGTGAGAAAGTCTATAAGTATTGGTGAAGAGGGCGTAACACTTAAAGAGTTAAAAGAGATTAATTCTAAACTAAAAGATGATAGTATTAGAGTTATATTAACCGTCGATTTAGATAAGGTAGCAAAAAATAATTGTATCAACAATATGGACGTTATTCAACATATAACAAATGTGCGTGATCTAGTTATAGTTAATCGTACATATAAAGAGAAGAGGTTAGATCACCTAAATGAACTATCGTTAATTGATAACTTAGAAGTGTTTCATATTTATGGATGCTGTTTTAAACCTACGATATCGTTTGAACCGTTAACAAAATTTTCTAATTTAAAAGATTTAGATATTGATGATATACGCTTAAATACAAAACAACAAGGAGTTTTAAGTTCGTTTCAAAATTTAGAACAGTTAAGGGTTACTAAATTAGATTTAGAATTTGTTAATGAGAATAAAAACTTAAAAAGTTTATTGATACATAGAGTGTTGATTAATGAAAATTTGCTACATGAAAAATTTCCTAATATTGAAGCTATCTCACTTATTGATTGTAGAAAAGTAACAGATTTTAGTTTTTTAAATAAATTACCAAACTTAAAGAGTATAACTTTTGGACACCTATCTAAGTTAGAAAGTTTTCCTCTTTTTGATAGATCAAATAAGATAGAGGAAATCACTTTTTTTGGAAATAAACATCTCAAAAATATAGACAACTTATTGATGTGTGAAAATCTAGCAGAGTTAAGAGTATCAAATGAAACATTATTGTTAGAAGCTGAAGCGTTTGAAAAATTAGAGAAATTGAAAAAGTTGAAATTTTGCCAAGTGATTTACTACTGTAGAAACAGTGAAAAATATGATGAAAAGTTTGAGGAGGTCGCACTCAAAAATGGATGGGTAACAAGGAAGTAGTCGTATATGTTTTAGAGTTGGTTAAATATAAACCAACTAATGTTTATGATTTTTTAGAGGGAAAAAAGATGATAAAAAAAGTTGATTTCAGCTACTATGCAATGCTAAGTATAGCGTCGTTAGTTATTCTTGTAGGGGTTGGGGCATACTGGTATCCAGCATTAATACTTTTGCCGATTTTAGGGTTAATAAATATTTATTTTGTAACTAAAAGACATCGTTCGTTTATAGATGATTATAGTAAATATCATTGTGCTAGAGAGGGTGGTTTTGAGATCCCAGATCAGTATGTAAAATTTTTGTATTACGGTAAAGAACATCTTTATATGACAAGTGTTATTGCGTGTAGCATAATGCCTTACGAAGGATTAGAAGTTCAGAGCGTAACAGATAGAACGGTTACACTTGTAAATAAAATGTATCTTAAAACAATTAAAATTGATATATCACAGATAAGAGTACCAAACTATGATAAGGTTGTTTTAAAAAATATTGAAGAAGCAAAAAAGATGGATGTATATAATCCTGATTTAAAACGTGAGATAGAAGAAAGAGAAGCTAAACAGAAATCTATTGCACCGACTACTTTACTGCCTATTCTTTTGCTTGATACTTTTGGAGTATTAATTCCAACTGTGATAGCTTTTTCTGTGAGCGAAAAAGTAGCAGCTATCGTACTTATTATATCGTTAATTATTGCAACGGTTATTACTATTCCTGTAACGATAAAATATTTTAGAAAACTTATGCGATATAAAAGTGAGATAGAAGAAGCAAACGGATATATTCCACAGTTTTATAGATTGTATATTGGATTTACTTTCTTACCTGTTGGCTTTTTGTTGTGCTTATGGTTTGTGTGCATTGTGATGGGTGCTGATGTTTTGTTTGATACTAAATTATTTTGATTAAGTTTAGTGGAGTATGGGTGGTTTAAATAAATGATTTTATATTGAGTAGCTACGATAAATTATAGTTTAAAATGGTATAGAGTTATGGATTGAAATTATATAGAATTATAAGTTTAAAATGGTATAGAGTTATAGATTGATGTGCAAAACATTTTAATCTATACTCTATTTTTTATTCATCATCATTGGTGATTGTTTTTGCGAGTGATGAGTCTAGTTTCATCTGTGCAATAAGTTTATCTAGTGAACTAAATTTTCTTTCAGCTCTTATAAATGTATGAAAATTTATCTCTAATATTTTATCGTAAATATACTCTGAGAAATCAAATATATAAGTTTCAATTTTCCTAAGTCCTTCGTCGTGATCAACAGTTGGTCTTGTACCAACATACGTTATCGCTTTGTAGGTTTTTTGATCTATAATTATCTCTGTAGTATAGACACCTTTACCGGGTAAAATTTCAGTTCTTGTTTCGATGTTAGCTGTTGGAAATCCGTACTCTCTACCTTTTTCATCACCACTTACAACGACTCCTTTTACAGAGAACGGACGTTCAAGAAATTGTTTAACTCTCTCCACATTGCCACAATATAAAAGTTGTCTACAACGAGAGCTAGATATCACGATATTATTTTCATCTTTAATACTTTCAAGAAAGAATGTTTTTATATCGTTATTTTTTGCGAACTTTTCAAGCAGATCAACATCGCCTTTTTGCTTGAAACCGAACTTATAGTTTGATCCAACAACGATCATTTTCACATCTAACTTATCGACCAATATTTCATTTAAAAATTCATTAGGTGTAAGTCCTGATATCTTTTCATCAAACGGTATTTCGATATAGTAATCTAACCCTAACTCTCTAAAGATCTCTATTTTTTGATCGTATGTATTGATTAACTCAATTTTCTTTTTAAAGAATTTTTGAGGATGAGGAAAGAATGTAACTACAGCTGTTTTAAGGTTACAGCTTTTAGCTTCAAGTTTAAGTTTTTCGATTAATTTTCTATGCCCGATATGCAGTCCATCGAAGTTACCGATGGTTGTAGCGATTTTAACATTTTCATTTAAAAATTCTGACAAGTTTTTAATTATTTTCATCTAATCGAAACTACCTTTTATTATCTATTGAAACATGTACTCTTTCCATATTGTACACTAAACTTTTCAAAACACATATATTTTTTTAAACTGTTAATACTTTAATTAAATATTTTAATTCAAAGAACTAGTTGCTATTTATATTTCAGTTTACTTAGAATGTTACGAACTCTTGATTATCTCTAAGAGTTTAAAGAGAGCGATATTTGTTGATCGTATTCTGATCGACTCTCTGTCACCTTTCAATCTTTCTTCAAACACAACTGTATTTTTGTTTGATGATATTGCGATGTAAACTAACCCTACAGGTTTATCATCTGTACCACCTGTTGGTCCTGCAATCCCAGTTATTGATACAGCGTAATCAACCCCTAAAACATCTCTTGCACCTATAGCCATAGCGTTTGCACATTCAGAACTTACAGCACCATGAGTGTCTATAATAGTTGGATCAACTTTAAGTTGATTGATTTTAACTTTGTTGCTGTAAGATATAATTGATCCCATAAAAATTTCAGATGATCCAGCTATATCGGTTATCATTTGCGATACCATTCCACCTGTACAACTCTCTGCAAAACCTATCGTATATTTATGAGTTATACATTTATCAACTACAAGTTTAGCGATAGAGTCTGTGTCGTATCCTAGAAAGTTTTTAGGATATTTATCAACTAATACTTGAGCGTATTTATCTATCTCGCATAAATCTTTTCCACGAAATTTAACTTTGAGTTGTGCTTTACCAGCGTTTAAAATTATGGTTGTATCAACAAGTTCAAATTTTCTAATATCTTCATCGATAATAGACTCAGGAAGTGATGCAAATATTAGATCTTTAAAGTGTATTGTTTCAGGTTTAAATCTATCAATTAGAAATTGTATGAGATGGTTTTCAAATATATATTTCATCTCAAACGGAACACCTGGGAGTGATGCAATATACGTTCCTTTATACTCTGTACCGAACCCTAACGCTGTGCCGAATTTATTATCAAAGAGATCAGTATCAACAGGTAGTTCAACTTGTCTTAGATGTCCTTCACCTATTGCTACTCCAAGTTGAGCCAATCTATCAGCCATATGTTTATATGCTGTTGGGTTTTGTTTAAGTTCTCTCTCTGTTGCTATTGCAAAAATCTCTGCTGTTAAATCATCAAATGTTGGACCTATTCCACCTGTAGTTAGAATTATATCGTGAGTAGTAAATTGCTCTTTAAAAGTTTTTAAGATTTTATTTTTATCATCTATAACCATTCTAACATCGGTTACAGTAAATCCGTGTTTAGATAGATTTATGGCAAGATAGTTAGAGTTAGTATCAAGCACAGATCCTTCTAAGAGTTCAGATCCGATAGCGACAATTGCACATGTAACCTGTTTCATATAAATACCTCGTACAATTTTTTAATAATCATAAATGATAAAATAGCGTAGATAACAGCGATTATATCATCTAGCATTATTCCGACTCCACCGTGAAGTGATTCAAAATATTTTATAGGAAACGGTTTAGATATATCGTAAATTCTAAAAAGAATAAATCCTGCAATAATGTATATCGGTTTAAACGGAAAGATAATATAAAATATTAGAAGAGCTAAATACTCATCAACAACTATCTCACCCGGATCATCTTTATCGATTAATTTTGCGTATCTATCAGATGCGTATATACCGATTAATATTGATAATATTATCACCGTTATTTTAATTTTTAATGATGGTATGAAAGTGAAAAGATACCCAAGAGGAATAGCAAGGAGCGATCCGAATGTCCCGGGCATGATAGGTATTTTTCCTAGATAAAATCCTGTTGAAATTATTGTTATAAAAAAGTTATGTATTTTAATCATGAATAATATGTCTGCCTATTGAAATTATTGTGATAAAAAGATTATACGTTTTAATCATGAGTAATATATTTCGCTAAATTTTCTAAACTAATTTTCCCTTCATAAATAGCTTTTCCAACGACAACACCGTAGATATTTTTATTATTAAGCTTTTTAAGTTGTTCTATATCATCACTTGATGAAAGTCCACCAGATGCTATAATTTTAAATGGAGAGTATGTTGCAAGTTCGTTAGTTAATTTAAGGTTTAATCCTTCAAGCATTCCATCTTTTAAAATATCTGTGTAGATGATCGACTCAACTTTTGTATCTTTATAAATATCAACCATATCATTTAATTTAAGTTCAGATTTAGCGTACCAACCATCGGTTGCGATATTTTCACCTTTTGCATCAAGCCCTAAAATCACTCTGTTTGGAAAGTTGTTTATGATCTCTTTCGTAGCGTCGATATTTTTCACAGCAAGTGTTCCAATGATAAAATATTTAACGCCGAGATTATCAAGATGAGTAGCTATTTTAAGTTCACGAATACCTCCACCAAGTTCGATATCTATGTTGACGGATTTAACTATATTTTCTATACTTTTTGCATTGGTAGTGAACTCACCTTTTGCAGCGTTAAGATCGACGATGTGTAATCTTTTCACACCTATATTTTCATATTTTTTAGCAAGTGTAAGAAGATCAAGATTATAGTTTGTAGCATCTTCCATTATCCCTTGTTTTAATCGTACAACTTTATTATCTAAAATATCTATGGCTGGAATTACTATCAAATCTTTCTCCTAATTGCATCTAAAATGTTTATTATTTCTATGGCTGGAATTATTATCAAACCTTTTTCATAATTGTATCTAAAATGTTTATTATTTATATCGCTCAATTTTTTATTATGCGAACTTCTGCTGAACGCCAAAACTTGCCGAACACACCGAACTTGCTAAATGTTGCTAACGTGTTCAACTTTATTGAATGTTAAAGTTTTGCAAACATACTCAACTTTTACTTAATGTCTAAACTTGCCACCACGCACCGAACTTGCTAAGCGTTGCTAACGTGTTAAGTATTATTGAGTGCTAAAGTTTTGCAAACATACTCAACTTTTACTTAATGTCTAAACTTGCCACTACGCACCGAACTTGCTAAGCGTTGCTAATGTGTCAAGTATTATTGAGTGTTAAAGTTTTGCCAACCTACTCAACTTTTACTCAATGTTCGAACTTGCCACTACGCACCGAACTTGCTAAACATTGCTAACGTGTTCAACTTTATTGAATGTTAAAGTTTTGCCAACCTACTCAACTTTTACTCAATGTTCGAACTTGCTAACGTGCATCTAACTTGCTAAACATTGCTAACGTGTTAAGTATTATTGAGTGTTAAAGTTTTGCAAACATACTCAACTTTTACTTAATGTCTAAACTTGCCACCA
>CAMRDM010000010.1 GCA_947041225.1 uncultured Deferribacteraceae bacterium
TTTGAAATATGTAGTTTTATCATTTTTTTTTAAATTGATTAATATTGTGCGTGGTTTATAACCGTTAAATAGATTGTTTGCGTATTAACATTCCATATCGTTCGTCAGTATCAATAGTTATGTCTGTTTGTTTGCAAACGTTTCAAGTATTTTTATAATTATCGAATATATTATTTTATTACCAATTTGCGTTATATGTTATCAGTTATTAAGTTAAATTAATTTAATAATTGTTGTTGGTTTAGGTTAATTTAGTTGGTTTAAGTTAATTTATATGAAGATAGTTATTATTTAGCAGTCGTAAGTTCCACCAAATATTTCGTCAAATAAATTTTTATAATTAGGAGTATGGTTATGCCAAGAAAAGATCTACTGTCCTATCCAAAGAAGGTGGGATACAAGAAGCATCCCGGAATGATAGCTTGGATGTTGCATCGTATTACAGCAGTTATACTAGTAGTTTATTTTTTATTTCACATGTTAGGATCAGCAGGTGTTTGTACATTTTTACCGACATTTTTAGCAAATCCGATAGTTAAGTCTATAATGATAGTCTCGTTTGTATTTCATACATTAAATGGCTTACGGATACTACTTATGGAGTTTAGCAATGCAGCAGACAGAAATAAGTTTAATAAGTATCTAGGCATTGTTTTTGTGTTGACAGTGATAGTATTGTCGGTAGTAGGTATCACTTTTATGTCTAAAGGGGTGATTTAATGGAGAATAGATATAAATTTACAGGCACGGGTAATAACGGAACATTAGGTTGGATGTTACAACGTGTATCAGCGATTATTCTGATGTTTGCTCTAACATTTCATATAGGTGGAATGATAACAGGTGCTTATAACGGTATGAATAGATTGGTATTAGGATTTGTTTTAATCTTTGGGGTTTTTCACGCTGTTAATGGTTTAAAGATGATCACAGATGATTATGTTTCAGGAATAGGTAAGAGATTTATATTACTTCTTATATACTGGGCGATAGGTATAGCTATGATTATTTTAGGTCTTAGCTTACTTCCATAGGGTTATATGTATATCAATAAATTAAAGGTGAAAAAATGTCGATTAAAATAGAAACTCATAAATATGATGTTTTAGTTGTGGGAGCAGGTGGCGCTGGTTTAAACGCTGCACAAGTTGCATCACAACATGTAAAAACAGCGGTTATATCAGAAGTTTATCCAACAAGAAGTCATACAATTTCAGCACAAGGTGGAATAGCGGCGGCTCTTGGTAATTTAGAACCAGATAACTGGCATTGGCATATGTTTGATACCGTTAAGGGATCGGATTATCTTTGCGATCAAGATTCAGCAGAGTATATGTGTCGTATGGCTCCAGAGATGATTATAGCGTTAGAGCATTTAGGTCTACCGTTTAATAGAACTCCAGAGGGTAGAATTGCACAGCGTCCATTTGGAGGACATACAGCAGAGTATGGTAAGCGTCCAGTAAAGCGTGCTTGTTACGTTGCAGATAGAACAGGACATGCTATGCTTCAGACGTTATATGAGAAATCAGTTGCACAAGGTACAGAGTTTTACTCAGAATTTTATGCTTTAGAGTTAATTAAGAACGGTGATGTAGTTGTAGGTGTATTAGCTATAGATCTTCAAAACGGTGGATTACATATGTTCCATGCAAAAGCTGTTATATTTGCAACAGGTGGAAATTGTAGAATATATGAAACTAATTCAAACGCACATATAAATACAGGTGATGGATTAGCATTAGCGATGAGAGCAGGTTTCTCATGGTGTGACGCTGAGTCATTTCAATTTCATCCAACAGGAGTTTACACTGCGGGTAACTTAATTACTGAAGGTGTTAGAGGAGAGGGTGGTATATTATTAAATGGTAAGGGCGAGCGTTTTATGGAAAGATACGCACCAACTATTAAAGATTTAGCACCGAGAGATATTGTATCACGTTCAATGCAGAAAGAGATATTAGATGGTAACGGAGCAGGTCCAGAGAAAGATCATATATTATTAAAGATAGATCATATCGGTAAAGAGGCTATATTAGAGAAGTTACCGGGTATCCATGAGTTATCGTTAGTATTTGCAGGTGTGGATTGTATTAAAGATCCTATTCCAGTTGTTCCAACGGCTCACTATCAGAACGGAGGCATACCGACTAACTATTTAGGTCAAGTTGTTACTATGAAAGGTGGCAAAGAGGTTGATGTTCCGGGATTTTTTGCAGCAGGCGAGTGTGCAGCGAATTCAGTTCATGGAGCAAACAGACTTGGAACTAACTCATTACTAGATTTAGTTGTATTTGGTAGAACAACAGGTGAGCAAGCGGCTAAATACGCTAAAGAGAGTGGATTTGTTGAACTTCCAGAGAATGCTGGTAGCGAAGGTATTGCATTATTAAATAGATTTGCTAATGGAACAGGTAAAAACACATTTGGTTCATTATACAAAAAATTAACTAAAACTATGCAAACGAATGTTGGTGTTTTCAGAACGGAAGAGTTAATGACAACTGCTCGTAAGGATTTAATTGAGTTAGAGTCGTTGATAGAAGATTATACAGTTGCTGATAAATCATCGGTTTATAATTTAGATCTTGTTGAGGCGTTAGAGTTAAACAATATGATATTAGTAGCAAGAGCTGCAACTGAAGGTGCACTTGCAAGAAAAGAATCTCGTGGTGGACATTATAGAGATGACTATCCTGATAGAGATGACAAAAATTTCTTAAAACACACTGATATAACTTCAAACGGTAAAGATATCAAGGTTGACTATAGAGCTGTTAGATTAAAACCTCTTACAGTAGAAAGTTTTGAACCAAAAGCAAGAGTTTATTAATCTACAGAGATTATGTTATTTATTAACAGATTATATTATTTGTTGATAAATATTGTATCGGTTAGTAAATATTTTATTTATTAGCACTTATTATTAATTAAGAATTATTGAGGAAGGCATAATATGGGAAAAAAGGTAACTTTTGAGATATTAAGATACGATCCAGATAAAGATAAATCAGCGTATTATCAGAAATATGAAGTAGAGATACGTCGTCCGGGTATGTTAATACTAGAAGCATTAAATCAGATTAAGTGGGAACTAGATCATACATTAACATTCAGAAGATCATGTCGTGAAGGTGTTTGTGGTTCAGATGGTCTAAATGTAAATGGCGTAAACATGTTAGCGTGTATGACGAAGATAGAGGATATTAGTACAAGTAAGATAGTGCTTCAACCACTACCAGGCATGCCAGTTATGAGAGATTTAGTTGTAGATATAACAGATTTCTTTGAGAAATTTATCACAGTTAAACCTTATCTAATAAGAAATACTCCAAATGGAGATAAAGAGATTTATCAATCAGAAGAGGACAGAAAGAAATTAGATGGTTTATATGAGTGTATTTTATGTGGTTGTTGTTCATCATCATGTCCTAGCTACTGGACAGATAAAGATTATTTAGGGCCAAACGCATTTTTACGTGCGTGGAGATACATAAGTGACACTCGTGATGAAGGTGCAGATGAGCGTCTGAAGATTTTAAACGATAAGCACGGAGTATGGCGTTGCCACACAATATATAATTGTGTGAAAGCTTGTCCTAAGGAACTTAATCCGACGAAAGCTATCGTTGAGATTAGAAAAATGTTGTTAGATAAGCAGTTTTAATTTAATTAATGTTATCAACAATTAATATTTTGAGAGTTAATTTAAAAGATATATTTATCGCCACTATACCGGTGGCGATACTTTTTTTTATTTTAATATTAACAGATTACGCAAGAGTTGGAGATATCGGTTTAAAGTCGATAATACTATTTCTTATATTTGTACCGTTAGTTGAGGAGTATTTATTTAGGGGATTACTTCAGAGTATGTTACTCACGAGATTTTCTGGTAGTATATATATAGTTAGCTATGCGAATATAGTTACATCTATAATTTTCTCATTATCACATCTGTTTTATAATAATTTATTACATTCATTTCTTGTATTTTTCCCGTCAGTAGTTTTCGGTATTTTGTATGATAGAAGTAGATCGATAATTCCATCATTTATAACCCACTTAGTATACAATATAAATATATTTATTATATACAATATAGATATTTTTTAAACTTATTATATAGTTTGCTGTCAAGCGATTAAAGGTATAGATGATTAATTAGTTGTTGATTTTATATGGTTATTGGTATAGATTGATCTAATGTATTTAAAAATTCCCTATTTAACATACTCACTTTTATTTGGAGTGTTTTTTGGTTGGCTTGTTAGCGAGCTTGTATCGTATATATATGCAGATGCAAAACAGCTACCTGTAGTATCTGTAAACAGTCAAAAAGCTGTTGTATACTCTAATGAAATGTTGAGAAAATTAGTAAGTGATAATATTTTTAATCTTGCTCTTCTTTCAGCTCAAGCTATTGAAACGGATAATGGTGATGGAACGGTTACTGCACCAGAGCTTGTCAATGCTAAGTTAGTAGGGATAGTTTCAACAGATATGGGTAGGGGTGTTGCATTAATTTTAGTAGATGGTAAAACTATTGCATTATCAATCGGTAAAGAGAAAGAGGGATTGAAATTAGTTTCGTTAGGTATAGATGAGGCTGAAGTAGAGAGAGGTGGTAGAAAATACCTTTTAAAATTAGAGAAAGGTAAGAGTGTTTTTTCAACGGCGTCTAGTAGTAATTCTAAGAAGGGATCATCAGGAGCACCAGTAGCTGCTGGTAGCCTTAACATATCTATCCCACGTGCAGAGATTGTGGGTGAGCTTAAAGATTTAAATAAAGTATTACAATCGGCACTTGTTTCGCCGTCGTATGAGGGCACAGAGTTTTTAGGTTATAAAATATCAAGAATGAAGGAAGGTTCTCCTTTGGGTAAACTAGGATTACAGTTAGGTGATGTTATAACAAGGATCAATGGAGAGAGTTTAAAATCACCAGAAGTTCTATTTCAGATGTTATCAAATTTAGACGATATATCAGCTGTAAGCATTGATATAATGCGAAGTGGCACAAAAAATACATTATTTGTAGAGATTATATGAGACAATTAGCAACATTTTTTCTTATCCTATCAATATCATTAGCTAGTACATTTGGATCTATTGCGTACTCTCAAAGTTCGTACAATGTGAATTTCAAGAATGTTCCTATCAAGGATTTTCTTACATTTGTATCGGAGTTTACGGGTAGAAATATGATTTACAATGAAGCTGATATAAAGGGAACAATCACGATCGACTCTCAGAAAGAGATGAATCCTAGAGAGGTTTTGAAGCTCTTTTTCTCAATCCTTAAACTGAACGGATTAATTCCAGTTGAGTCAGGTAACAACATTCAGATTTTGTCAGAGAAAGATGTTCCATTATATGGAGAGAGTCTTAGAACGGGTGATGTTGAGGGCGAGACTTATGTAACAACAGTTATATCGCTTGATAGTTATAATCCAGCAGCTGTGATCCCTATCCTTAATAAGATGAAATCAAGAACAGGTTATATAGAACCAGTAAGAGGTTTAAACCTTCTTATAATAAGAGATATGGGATCAAGAATTAGATCTATGGTAAATATGCTAGATGAGCTTAGTAAGGAAGCAGGTAAATTTAAATTATATACATTAAGTTTAAAATCAACAACAGCATCTAGGGCAGAACAGCAGATAATTAAATTTTTTGCAGAGTTGGCTAAGAACTCATTAACATCGACT
Source organism: uncultured Deferribacteraceae bacterium (assembly GCA_947041225.1). GTDB lineage: Bacteria > Chrysiogenota > Deferribacteres > Deferribacterales > Mucispirillaceae > CAMQYB01. Next base: position 5,715 of record CAMRDM010000010.1, read on the forward strand.
ATGCCAGCGATCGTAGCAGATGATACAACGAACACTCTTATCATCGCTGCAACAGATAAAGATTATGAACGTATTCTTTATGTTGTAAACGAGATGGATAAACTACAATCAGAGTCGTTATTAATTCCGAAAGTGTATCCACTTAAGAATGCGAAAGCAGAAGATATGGAGAAGATTTTATCAAAACTTACAAGTTCGTTAACGAACAAAGACACAGCACGAGGTGGTCAAGGCGTTCAAACGAGTTTAACATCAGATAAAGCAACGAACAGTATAATTGCGATGGGTGATGCAACATTTTATGCAAGGTTAGAGAGTTTAATATCTCAGATGGATAAACAGCGTAGACAGGTTTATGTTGAAGCTCTTATTTTAGAGACATCTATAGATCAAGGCTCACAGTTCGGAGTAGAGTGGTTTGGTGGAGCACAGATTCCAGGTGTTGGAGCAGTAATTGGTGGACTTACAAACTCAGGTGGAGTACAAGGTTTAGCAGGAGCAGTATCACAAGGAACAGCATATACCCCTCCAAGCGGTTTTAGTGTAGGTGTAATAGGAAATATAATTGAGTATGGTGGAATGAAATTTCCATCAATCGGAGCGTTAGTTTCTGCTGCGAAAAGTTTATCAGGTGTAAATATCGTTTCAAACCCACAGATATTAACATTGGATAATGAAGAGGCGGAAGTTTTTGTAGGTGAAAATAGACCGTATGTAACGAGTGAAAAGTTTGACTCGAATAACAATCCGATACAAACATTTGATTATAGAAATGTTGGTATACGATTAAAGATAACTCCACAGATATCGAACGATGATACGATTACTCTTGCAGTTAATCAGGAGATAAATAGTATATCACCAGCGACGTTTAACGCATCAGCACCTATTACATTAACAAGAACAACTCAAACAACAGTTAAGTTAAGAGATAGATCAATAATGGTTATATCAGGATTGATTAAAGATGATTCATCTATAGTTAGAAATGAAGTTCCATTTTTAGCAAGAATACCAGTATTGGGTTGGTTATTTAAAACACAAACTAAAACATCAGAGAAAACTAATTTGATGATTTTCATTTCAACAAGTATAATAGATTCAGTTGACGATGCGAATGTTTTTCTTGATAAGAACACAGCAGATGTAGACAAGTTTAGATTAAAAGGCGACAAGATATTTGGTGATGATATATTCTCTACATTAGAGTTTGATATCCCGTTAATTCAAGAGATAGATCGTCAAGTTGATAGTAGAAAGCAATCACAAGAAATAGTAGATGATGAATAGGGTAGTAATAGGTTAAAAATAAATGTTAGATTTTGATAAGGTAAAGAGTAAATATGTTAAATATCCAGATAAGAGTGATTTTATCCCATTGGTATCAGATGATGGTGAGTTAATATTTTACTACCTTGATGAAGCTGGTTTACAGAAGGCAGAGTATTTAACATTCTCTTTAGGTGTCAAGGCTACCTTTATCCAAAAAGAGAGAAAAGAGATATTAGCATTACTTGAGTCGTTCGGAGGCGATGTTGATTACGTTACTGAGTCTGATGCAGATGGGGAAGAGTTACCAGATGATGATGAATCAGATATTTTAACAGCATCTTATGATGATGCTCCAGTTATCAAGTTAGTTAATCAGATTATAATATATTCAGTTAAGAGTGGAGCATCGGATATTCATTTTGAAGGACGAGATGCGTCATTTCTTATTCGTATCCGAGTTGACGGAAGATTAAATACGTTACGCAGTTATCCAAAAGCAGTTCATGAGCAAATCCTTGCAAGAATAAAAGTTATCGGACAGTTAGATGTTGCAGAGAGTCGTAGATCTCAAGATGGTAGAATTAATTTAAAGATCGGTAATAGAACGATAGATATTCGTGTATCGACTATGCCATCAATTAATGGAGAGAAAGCAGTTCTTCGTATCCTAGAGCGTTCATCAGATTTCACATCACTTGAAACGATAGGTTTTGTAGGTGAAGTTTACGATAAGTTTAAGCCATATTTAGATCGTCCAAACGGAATTATATTAGTAACAGGACCTACAGGTTCTGGTAAGACGACGACATTATATGCGTCTCTTCTTGCGATGAATAGAGATAATAAGAATGTAGTTACGATAGAAGATCCAGTTGAGTATCACATGGATAATGTTACACAAGTCCAGATGAATGCAGCTGTAAATTTAACATTTGCGAGTGCTATTAGAACATTTTTACGTCAAGATCCAGATGTTATATTGGTTGGAGAGATAAGGGATAACGAGACTGCAGAGGCTGCAATTCAAGCATCATTAACAGGACACTTAGTTTTATCAACGTTGCATACAAACGACTCACCAACAGCTGTTGCGAGATTGATAGAGATGGATGTTGAACCGTTTTTAATATCATCATCGTTACTGATTGTTATAGGACAACGTCTTGTAAGAAAAGTTTGTACAAGTTGTGCAACGACTGTAAAGATAGATCCATTTATGAAGACGAAGATAGCAGAGGTAGGTTTAACAATTGATACTCATCAAAGAGGTAAAGGTTGTCCAGATTGTTACGATACAGGTTATCGAGGCAGGGTTGGAGTTTTTGAGTTACTAGAGATAACAGATAGCATACGACATATGATAAATAAGCGAGCATCAGCGTTTGAGATCCGTCAAGAGGCAAGAAACAACGGTTTTAAGACGATGTTAGAGTACGGTATTTATTTAGTACAACAGGGCATTACCACTCCAGAAGAGGTATTGGCTGTTACACAGGTAGAGTAAAAATATGGCATCATTTAATTATACAGGAACAACATCAGATGGCAAGATTGAGCGTGGCACGAAAGAGGCTACATCGAAGATAGCGCTTACAAATGAGTTAATGCGTCAAGGTGTTTTTGTGTCAGATATCTCAGAGGTATCTATTAAAAAGGGACAGTTTGATACTTTCCGTACGTTATTTTCAGCTAAGAAAAATCTAGCGGACACATTTTTCCAATTATCACTTTTATTAAGATCAGGGATAACATTAGTTGAAGCTATCAACATTATCGCAAAATCAGAGAAGAATGAAGGACTTCGAGAAGCGTTACTAGATTCAGCATCTAAGGTTTCAGAGGGTATGCGTTTTTCAGAATCTTTAGCAAGATTTCCGAATATATTTGACTCTATGTACGTTAATTTAATTAAGGCATCTGAGAATATCGGTAGGTTATCGGCAGTGTTAGGGGATATAGCAGAGTATGAAGAGTATAAGCAGAAGAATAACGATAAGGTATCATCAGCGTTAGTGTATCCGATGACAATTTTAGTTATGGGTATGGGAGTTTTAGGCTTTCTTTTATCTGTTGTTGTGCCTAAGATGGAGAAGATTTTTTCATCGATGAAACAAGAAGTTCCGGGTACGACTAAGTTTCTGTTAACTATATCAGATTTTGTAGTTAATTACGGAATTATACTTTTAGTGTTTCTACTTTTTGTTATATTTGTTACAAGATACAATTTTAGAAATAATGTAAAATTTAGATTAAAGGTAGATAAGCGTCTTTACAATATCAAGTTAGTATCGACAACTTTAGTCGCAAAATTTGCACATATATTAGCGTTTCAGTTACGAGAAGGGTTACCGCTTACAGATGCTTTAGCCCATGCAGGTAGTACATTAAATAATAGATATATTCAATCTGTAATAAATGATGTTAGAACGTCGGTTCAGTCAGGTGTTAAATTTTCCAAAGCTATAAAAAACGCAGAGGTTTTTCCAGAGTTATTTCCAGCTGCTGTATCAACGGGCGAGTCATCAGGTAATATGCCAGATCTACTAGATAGGGTGAACGAGTTTTACTCTAAACAGGTAGATAAATTTTTAACACGGTTTGTATCATTAATTGAGCCGTTATTCATAGTATTTATCGGTGGTATGGTTGGGTTTATCATAGTATCAATAATGCAACCTTTATTTCAGATGAATTCTATGGTAGGATAGAGTCAATAATCGATATATTACGAAATAATATAAGAGAGTGTAGAGTTGCAAAATAATCCATTTGAATATGAGTTTTATGATTTAGTTAATAAAGCTGATAAAATAAGAAAAAAATTATGGGGCGAAAAAGCCTTTTTTGTAAAGAATATGCATATAAATTATTCAAACATTTGTGCTAGTCATTGTAAGTTTTGTGCGTTTGCCAAAGATGAAGGTGATGAGGGTGCGTATGAGATGAGTATTGATGATGTAATATCATATATATCAGAGTACGCTGAAAGTTTGCATGAAGTTCATGTAGTTGGATCTCTTCATCCAGATTATCCATTTAGTTACTATACAGATATGTTGTCAGCAATTAAGAGTAGTTATCCGCATATATCAATCAAAGGTTTCTCAGCAGTTGAGATAGATTATTTTTCGACTATATCTGGTTTATCTGTTGCAGAGGTTTTAAGAGCGTTACGATCAGCAGGTTTAGAGTTAATGCCTGGTGGTGGAGCAGAGATTTTTGATGAAAAGATTAGAGCAGAGATCTGTCCAGAGAAGATATCAAGTGATAGATGGATTGATATTCATAGAGTAGCACATAAAGAAGGTATCCGTACAAATGCGACTATGTTATATGGACATATAGAGAGTGATAAAGATAGGTTCGATCATTTGTTAAGACTTAGAAAGCTTCAAGAAGAGACAGGTGGATTTGTATCATTTATCCCGTTATCGTTTCATCCAGACGGCACATTTTTATCACACGTTCATCAGTCAACAGGTATAGATGATATACGAGTGATAGCCGCATCGAGGATAGTTTTAGATAATATTCCACATATCAAAGCGTACTGGGTAATGCTTGGTAGCAAGACAGCACAGGTAGCGTTGCGAGCTGGTGCTGATGATTTAGATGGTACGATTATAAAAGAGAATATAACATATGCAGCAGGTGCAAAGTCAGAGGATTCTATGCTTGAGAGTGAGTTAGTTAATCTTATAAAATCTGCAAATATGATACCTGTAATGAGAGACTCATTTTATAAGGAGTTAAAAGTATGGCAGATATAGTATTTATTAATCCATCGGCTAATATGATTCTTATTAGTAGACAGTTAAAATTACGTGGTATAAGTGTAGTTTTAGCAAATGTTGAGGATATATATTCACCATCTATTGATAGGGTTAATTATTTTTTGACAGATAATTATCGTTCATTTGAGATGAATAGTCAGTCAGATGGTAAAGATAGTAAGAAAGAGGAACGTATGTTTCTTTTCAAGCCAACGATTATCAATAAGCTTCGTATGCTAACTGTGAATATGTCTTTAAAGCGTATCAACAATGATTTAGAGAGTGGTGTATTTAACGATCTTGTAATGTATAAAAGTAATATGCTTTTTAAATCTGATCTTTCCAATAGTGAAGTTGTATCATTTAGATATTTATCAGAGGTTAGAAAGGCGTATAGTACGGCTAAGATATTCACAAAATCTATCAATAAAGATAGTGATTATAAGATTTTTAAATACAATTCAGCTTTTGATTACCAGACTGTTTTAGGTAGAGATTATTTTGTATTTTTTGCAGATAAGAGCAGAATTGAGATGTATGTATCGAAGGGTGATTTAGTAATAATTTCAAAACATGATGATCCTATATCGATAGTCAAAAAACTTATCCCGACTGTTGAGAGTTATAGTTTCACAGTTAAAAGCAGTTCAACAATAAAGATTTCAAAATCACCATATATAGAGATTATCTCACCAGACACATTTCTTTTTAACGATTATAGTTTCGGTAAAACGTCAATTGTTCTTCCATCTTACTACTACGACAAGGTGGCAGACTTTATCGTAAAACTTATATCTAAAAAATAATTTAGCTTAGACAATATTAATATTTAGGATACATTATGAAAATTAAAACTGCTGTTTTTCCAGTTGCAGGTTTCGGCACAAGGATGCTTCCAGCGACTAAGGCTATCCCTAAAGAGATGATAACGTTAATTGATAAACCACTTATTCAGTATGCAGTTGAAGAGGCGATTGATTCAGGTATAGAGCGTATCATATTTATCACAGGTAGAACTAAAAAAGCCTTAGAGGATCATTTTGATATTAATGTAGAGTTGAACAACACACTTGTTGAGTCAGGTAATGTAGAGATGTTGGAAGAGATTAAAAAGATAAGTGAGATGGTTAATCTTGTTTATGTTCGTCAAAAGCGTATGCTTGGATTAGGTGATGCTATATTGTGTGTTAAGGATATAGTCAATGATGATCCGTTCGTTGTAATTCTTCCAGATGATATTATCTTATCAGACACTCCAGTTGTTTCACAGCTTATGACACAGTTTGAAGAGTATGGCTCACCGATTGTATCAACTATGAAAGTTAAAGAAGAGGATACAGATAAGTATGGTATTGTTAAGTTTAAAGAGTGTATTAATGATAGGTTATCGTTACTTGACTCATTAGTTGAAAAGCCGAAATTAGATGCTCCATCGACGAATGCTATTATAGGTAGATACGTTATAACAAGTTCGGTAATGAGAGCGTTGGAAGAGATTAATGTAGGTTGTAACAATGAGCTACAGTTAACTGATGCGTTAAACTTAGTGGCAGTAAGAGAGCGTGTATACGGCTATCGGTTTGAGGGCAAACGATTTGATTGTGGTACAAGATTAGGGTTGTTAGAGGCAACTATCAATTTTGCCCATAAGCGTTCAGACTTAAGAGATGGTTTAGCAAAAATTATAAAAGAGTTATGAGAGCTCAATAAATCGTAGTAAGTAATACCTCATTATATTTTAGTTATTTTAATGTATGTATATATTGTTGATAATTAGATAAGCTAATCGTTTTCAAGACGGTATCAATTTATAAATATGTTACTCATTGATCTATAATCTAATCGCACGAATAATCTAAAAATTTTAGAATGTATAAAATAGTAACTTACTGATAGTAAGGTTATTTTTTAATAACATATAACTATATTTATTGCAATATTAGTTGATGATTATATCATATTATTAACTTCATCTAATTCTTTAATAGTATCTAATAGATAAAATTAGTTCACTATATTTCCAGATAAAATTAGATAAGCCTAAATGTAATATGAGGTTTTAATTATGAAAACTATAGACAGTATTGCTAAAGGGCATTTCATTCCGTTACTTCCGATAAGAGATATGATAGTTTTTCCTCATATGGTTGTATCATTGGTTGTAGGACGAGAGTCAAGTATTCAAGCGGTTGAAGCAGCTTTAGAGGATGAGAACGTTATTTTTCTAGCATGTCAGAAAGATTCGACTATTGATACACCGAACAAAGAAGATATATATCAGTCAGGTACAATTGCAACTATAATTCGTATGAGTGCAGTTTCAGAGGGTAAAATCAAGATTTTAGTTCAAGGAGTAGTTAGAGCTAAGGTTGAAAAGTATAAATCTACTAAGCCGTTTTTTATGGTTAAGACGGTTAATATAACACCTAAGGTTGAAACAGATAAGTTACTTTTATCTGCAAAAATAAGAACGTTAAAAGAGCGATTAGAGCGTGCTACGGATTTAGATAAAAATTTAATAGCAAACTTACTTCCACTTGTAGAAGAGGTTGATGATAGTGGTAAGATAGTTGATGTGATTGCAGGTAATTTAGGTTTAAAATTAGATGTAGCACAAGAGTTAATAGAGTTAGAATCAGATTCAGAAAGATTAGATAAGTTATTAGCTATAATCAATAATGAGATCACTATATCGGAGTTAAAGAGTCAGATATTTTCAGACACAAAAGGACAGATAGATAGAGGACAACGTAACTTCTTTTTAAAAGAGCAGTTAAAAGTTATCAAGCGAGAGTTAGGAGAAGAAGAGGTTCATGTTAAGGAGTCAGATGAGTATAAGAAGAAGATTCGTAAAGCAAAGATGCCTAAGGATGTTAAAAAAGAGGCAGAGAAACAGCTTGAGAGATTGACTAATATGCATCAAGACTCACCTGAAGCGAACATTGTTAGAACGTATCTGGATCTATTAACGGATCTACCGTGGAGTATAAGTACTGATGATAATTTAGATATAAAAAATGCGAGTAAGATTTTAGAAGAGGATCACTACGGCTTAGATGAGATCAAAGAACGGGTATTAGATTTTCTTGCGATCCGTTCCCTTAACAGTAATATGAAAGCACCGATATTATGTTTAGTAGGTCCTCCAGGAGTTGGTAAAACATCTTTAGGTAGATCAATAGCTACGGCAATGGGCAGGAAATTTTTATCAATAAGTTTTGGTGGAGTAAGAGATGAAGCAGAGATTAGAGGACATAGACGAACATATGTTGGAGCTATGCCAGGTAGAATAATACAAGGTTTAAATACGGTAGGATCGAGTAATCCAGTATTTATATTAGATGAGATAGATAAGTTAGGTTCAGATTTTAAAGGAGATCCATCTGCTGCATTATTAGAGGTTTTAGATCCAGTACAGAACAAGAATTTCATCGATCATTATTTAGCTTTACCGTTTGATTTAAGTAAGGTACTATTTATAACTACGGCGAATATGTTAGATGCGATCCCTTTACCGTTACAAGATAGAATGGAGATAATTCATATTCCTGGTTACACAGAGGAAGAGAAAGTTATCATAGCCGAGAAGTATATTATCTCAAGTGCGATCAAGGAGAACGGATTAACGAGCAGTCAGATAAGTTTTGAAAAGCGTTCAATTATGCAACTTATATCAGCGTATACAAGAGAGAGTGGACTTCGTAATTTAGAGCAAGTTATAAATAAGTTGTGCAGAAAAGTAGGAAGAGGTATAGTTGAGAAGAAGTATACGAAGTTTAAGGTTACGCAGAAGAATTTGAGAGATCTGCTAGGTCCCGATAAGTATATAAAAGAGGATGAGTTAACGAGTAATGATATAGGTGTAGTTACAGGTTTAGCATGGACACCAGTAGGTGGCGAGGTTTTATTTGTTGAGTGTGCAAGATATAAGGGCAGTGGAAATTTAATAGTAACAGGCATGCTAGGCGAGGTTATGAAAGAGTCTTCAAAGGCGGCATTAAGTTTTATAAAGACGGTTGCATCCGATTATAAGATTGATAGTAAATCATTTACAGAGTATGATTATCATATCCATGTTCCAGCAGGAGCTATCCCGAAAGATGGTCCGTCAGCAGGTATAACTATAGCTACGGCGTTGCTATCTATATTAACGTCGAAGAAAGTTCGCCATGCCGTTGCGATGACAGGCGAGATAACTATAACGGGTAGAGTTCTCCCGATCGGTGGTTTAAAGGAAAAATTGTTAGCAGCTAAACGAATAGGTGCAACAACTGTCATAATACCTAAGAAGAATTCTAGGGATTTATTGAAACTTCCTGAATATGTAACAAAGTCTATGAAGCTTATAGAAGTTAGTAATTTTAATGAAGTTGCAAAACATGCAATAGTGGGATTATAAATGATATTGATTTATACAGACATATTAGTATAATAGAGCTAGATGAAGATATTAGAGAAACTTAGAATTAAATTTAAATTAATGTTATCCTTAGATAGATCGCCTAGAGATTTAGCACGAGCTACTTTTTTAGGAGTTTTAATAGGGCTTTCACCGTACATAGGTTTCCATACTTATTTGGCGTTATTTTGTTCAACCTTTTTTAATCTTCCGGTATACCCGTTAATTTTAGGAGCGTATATAACTAACCCTATAACGATCCCGTTTATATATGGTGCTACGACAAAGTTTGGAGCATTTGCACTTGGTAGAAAGATAATTATTCCTGATGATTGGAGTTCTATTAATTTAAGTAATGTGAAAGATTTTTTTGAGAGTATTCTTTTACCGTTTATAGTAGGCACACATATAGTAGGTTTAGTTACAGCTATTCTATCATATTTAATAGTTTATTTTATAGCATCACGTTATCAGGAGAAGTAGTTTTTGATTGGTTTATAGAGTATGTTATTTTATTAGGCTGTATGAGTGTAGAAGTTTTATAATATTTTATACAGTTTCCTTTCATATCATATTGAACGATATGAGAGTAGAGATATCCCGACTAGTTCCACCTAGTTTATTTTTTTATTAAGTTATTGAAAAGTAAATTATTTTCTATTTTGTACGATACTATCAAATAATATAGACAAAACAATTATATTGCTATATCATAAGTTTTAATTGTGTATAGTTAGTTATTGGTTATAAATAATTAAGTTATTGTAATGGGGTAATTTAGATATGGCTCAATTGGTAGCAATAGCATCTGGTAAGGGTGGTGTTGGTAAAAGTTTTTGTTCATCTAGTTTAGCGATATCACTTTCATCCTCAAAACATAAAGTGTTGCTAGTAGATATTGATTTAGGTGGTGCAAACCTACATAATTTTGTAGGTTTAAAGATACCGGGTGTAAGCTTATATAATTTTATCCGAGATAAAGCGAAGTTGGAAGAAGTTATAGTTAAATCTCCAGCGGGTGTAGATTTCATTGGTGGCTCAGGAGATGTGTTAGGCATGGCTAATATATCTAAGCATGAGAAGATGAAAATATTAACGAATTTAAAATCATCATCGTATGATTATGTTATAATGGATCTAGGTGCGGGTACTAGTTTCAATATGATAGATATCTTTAATGTTGCAGATAAAAAGATTGTTATCATGAGTGGCGAACCGACATCTATTGAGAATGCGTATGGTTTTCTAAAAGTTGCTATATTTAGACATATAGAGCGACTGATCGCTAACAGATGGGATTTTGAAGAGATGAATAAGAAGTTGCGTAGTAAGAGCATGAACTTTCCATCTGTTCAGTCAATCATTGATTTAGCGATGCAGATAGATCCTAAGATGGCATCAACGATAGAATCATTTATAGAGTATTTCAGACCTGGTATGATTTTAAACATGGTTAAGTATAAGCGAGAGTTAAATGTTTTTCATGGATTTACGTCAGTTGTTGAAAAGTATTTAAACATTAATGTAGAGAAATTGGGCTTTATCCCATATGATGAGGATATAAGCGAGTCAATAAAGTTACTTCAGCCTTATTATACTAGGCATCCAGAGAGTGATGTAGTTGGTTGTATAGATGATATACGCGATCAAATACTTCTTAAATTATAGTACTATATTATCTATTTTTAGAGAACGGGGATTTAAATGGAACAGATGTTTGACTTGTCAGAAAGTTATAATTCGGATAGCGAAGTTGATATAATTGAACTTGTCGGAATGAAGCTAGGCGATGAAGAATATGCAATTGATGTTTTGAAGATACAGGAAATAATAAAAGCTGTAGAGATAACGGTAGTTCCACGTTTGGACGACTATATATTAGGCGTGATGAATTTAAGAGGAAAAGTTATCCCAGTTATGGATTTAAGAATAAAGTTTAATCTTAACAACCATGATTTTGATCAAACGACACGTATTATTGTTGTTCGTTTTGATAGAAGCAATATCGGTTTTGTAGTAGATGAAGTAACGGCTGTTATCCGTGTTACAAAAGAGATGATAGAACCTGCTCCACCACTTGTAGGCTCTGTTGGACAAGAGTACATATTAGGTATATGTAGATACGATGAGAGACTTGTTATGATACTTGATATTGATAGAGTATTGAAAGATGGCAACAGTGTTGGCGATAGCGATCTTAGAAGGATAATGTTAGGTGGTAAGGGCAATAAGGTAAAAGGTACAGTTAAGGGTAAGACAGCAGAACCTAAGACGTCAGAACCTAAGTCAGTTGCTACGAACGGCTCAGTTGCTCCATCTAAAGTAGATATAGCTCCAGTGGTTGATGAAGCTCCACAAGTTCCTGTTGTTGAGGCGAGTATAGGTATCGATCAAGCGATAGAGGAAGAGTTAAGGAAAAGAGAGTTAGAGACAGAGCTTTTAAATAAGGAGAAGAAATCTGCTCCTGATGTAGAAGCACCTTTATTGAAAGAAGATGCTGATGAAGGCGATGAGTTTGGAAGTATAGATGATATGATAGCAGCTGAATTATTATCAAGAGAGAAAGAGACTGAAGCTTTAAATATGAAGCGTAGAGGTGGTTCGGTTGAGGATGTTTTAGCTGATGCTGTATCTCAATCTGGTGTAGAAGAGACTGTTCATGTTTCACAAGATGAGCTAGATTCTTTAATATCAAAAGAACTTAACATGAGAGAGAAAGAGACAGAAGAGCTTAACAAGAAAAAACGTTTAGATTCAGAAAAAAAAAACTAGCTCAAGTTGACGACAGTTTAGGAGTTGGCTTAGTTGACACGGTGGATATCTCATCGAGTAATACGGATATCTCATTAGGTACAGGTGCTAGTTTATTAGATACAGCAGATAACTTATTAGATACAGCAGATAGTTTGTTAGATACGGCTGATAGTTTACTTAATATATCAGATATTTCTGTGGATAACAAAATTACAGGACACGCAGCTGTTTCTCTTAATGCCGATGATTATCAGATAGATGATTACGGTGATGATGAGTATCACAGCAGTGATGATTATTACGATAATTATATCTACCAAGCAGATGTTCAAAAAGAGTTAGATAGCCCAACTAATAGTATCAGTACTGTCTCTATAGATGATCTAGATGTAGTCGATTTAACGAAACCAATAGATGTTACAGATAAAGAAGATATTGTAATAGATAAAAAAAATCTACATAAGAGTACAAAAACTGTAGATATAGATAAGGATGTTTTTAAATATATGTCAGTAGAAGATCTTAAATTAGCTGCTAAACAAATTATATCAGGCGAGAAGATAGACAACAGTTCACTCAATGTTAAAGGTGAGGTTGGCGAGTTATTGAGATTAATATCTGAGTTAAAAACAAAGATGGGTGATATCACACCTACTGTTTCAGAGACAAGAGGATCAGTTCCAGATATAATGACATCTTTAGTATCAGTTAACAGAACGACTGATGATGCGATAACAAATCTTGTTCAATCGGCAGAAGCGTTACTTGATTACTATAAATTAATTTCATCACACACATTAGAGTTAAGAACGGCGTTAAAAAACAGTGATGTTGGAGCGATAAACAATCGTCTTGAGGCTATCGATTCTGTTACAAGCAAAGTTGACACGATGGGATTAAGAGTTTTAGAGAGTTTAGAGTTTCAAGATATAACAGAGCAGAAGTTACAGAAAGTAATGTTGTCAATGCGTGAGATAGGCACAGCTTTAGGTTCGCTAGTTGGTTTTCTACATTTCAACAGTTTCCCTAAGAAAGATGATAGTAAAGATGATAGTGATGATGTAAAAACATTATTAACTGATTTTGGTTTAAACTAGTTTTAACTGTATGAATTCAAGTTATGAAGGTATAATTAAATGGTTATAAAGCACATATTAACAATTTTTGTATTAGGTATAGTTGTGGCTCTTCCATACGGTTTAGTTACGATCAGTAAGAACTATAAGATAGTATCAAAAAAAGATGATAACCCATCAAATTATATTAACCCATCAAATTTATTAGTAGCAGATTTATCAACATTAGATTTCAGACTATATGAAAGTAGTCTAATACCTAGCGATAAAAATATTTATATAAGTATAGATGAGCAAGGCGATATAGATAAAGAGATCGTATTTATTTCAAATGAGTTAAATGATCTGAATGAGCAGTTAGAGAAAGAATTATCTATAAACGATAGTAGCGATCTTTTAAATACTGATAACAATATTTATATAAGTGTAGATGAACAAGGTAATATAGATCAAGATACAGTTATTGCAAATAGTGCAGAAGAACAGATATCTATTGTAAAGAGTTATAGCAATGAGTGGTTGTCAGTTGAAGAAAGTTCTGATGAAAATATAATGATTGCAGATGTTAATAAAGAGCAGTTTAATAATCAAGATAGTTCAACAGATAAGGTGCTTATTAATATTGAAAACATAGATGGCAAAATTGTTCAAACTGTAGTAAGTGGTAAGAGTGTTGAAACTGTTGCAGTTGATTTACCGAATGAAACTTTTATAAATGATGAGAAGTTTACGACTAGAGGAGTAATTGCATCTACAAACAGTTATAGAGATATTGCGATGAACGAACGAGAGATCTATAGTAGTTTAGATGAAGTTGATAATAAAGATAAAGTAATTGAAAAAACAGTTATTGCAGAGATAGATAAGGAAGAGTTAAGCGATCAATCTACAGTAATCGAAACGGTATTTGCTAGAATAGATACTACAGATAATATTAAGGTTGATAGTGTAGAAAAGGTTAATAGTGTAAAAGCTCCGAAAATTATCAAAACCACAAAACCTGTTAAGACGGCTAAGGTAGAGGAAGCAGTTAATCAAGTTAAGAGTAGAGAGATTGCGAAAACCACAAAACCTGTTAAGACGGTTAAGATAGAGGAAGCAGTTAATCAAGTTAAGAGTAGAGAGATTACGAAAACCACAAAACCTGTTGAAGCTGAACTGGTTGCAAGTAGTGATGCTGAGATTTTAAGTAGAGATATTGAATTATATAGTAAGACAGATATGCTAGATACTGCGACGATAGAGATGATCGCATATAGTAATTATATTACAGAAGATATAGAAGCTCATAACAATATTACAGTAGAAGAAGTAACAGATGTAGCATTAACAGAGTCTAAATCAAATGAGTTACAGCTATCAGAAGCTGAGGCGAAAGCAATAGTTAAGGCAGAGAAAATACAGATAGCGTTGGCAGAAGCTGAAGCTAAAAAAATACAGTTGACAGAAGCTCGCCAGATTGAAGCAAGAGAGTATGAAGAAGGATTAACTAATTTAGCATTAGCAGGCAATATTACTAAAGAGTTTGCGTTGCTATCACCAAGTTTAGTTAACAGAAGTTTATCTATTGATCTCTCTATAGGCAGAGAAGACATCGAAACTCCAGCAGATATTAAAGGTGTTAATAATATTACTACGGATCTTATTTTAACAGATAGCCTTGTAGAGCAGAAAGAAAGAATGGAAGTAATAGTTGTAGATAGACCGAACATAGGTAATAAAGATGAAAGTTTTTATTACTCAAAAAAATCTATTTCAACTATCCCATCAACGGTTTTAGGCTCAACCTCAAAAAGTGTTAAGTTGGAAGAAATTCGTATTTTAGAGTTAAGTAGGGGTTTTAGATCGGCAGGATTTATCTCTGTACAATCTCCATCGCATCAATGCAGGTAACGCACTTACAATTATCTAGGTTACGTATCAAGTATTAATTATCGAACTTACAATTATCTAGGTTACGTATCAAGTATCAATTATCGCACTTACAATTATCTAGGTTGCTTATCAAGTATCAATTATCGCACTTACAATTATCTATGTTACGTATCAAGTATCAATTATCGCACTTACAATTATCTATGTTACGTATCAAGTATTAATTATCGAACTTACAATTACTTAGAATTGCTTATCAAGTATTAATCACCTAATTCACAATATTTACCATTACTAGTTTCAATGTTAATCGGCATAGATCTATAAAATAATAGATTAGATAGACTTAAAGCAAGCAAGTTTACAAACCATCACATTAAAATAATTACTCTAATTTTCCCTACTTTATATACGTTATTTTTTCTCACCGATATATATCTCAATTTTTCCATCTGGATAATATTTTTCATAATCAAGAACATAATCTCTTTTAAGTAATAATTTCTCTTCAAGCTTCCAAATCTGTGTCCATGTTTCAAAAACAGCGTTTTCTGCCTTCGTAGATAGATCAACTTCAAAAATTTTATACGATATATTGTTAGGTATCTCTAATACAGTTGTGCTATCAGTTTCGTTATCAGTCCCGATAGATAGCGTATAGTCGCCTTTATAATCACTTTCATAGTTATGATAGACGCCGTATTTTATAGATGATTGAGATTTAGCATTAGCAAGTGAGCTCCAAGCCTTTGTAATCTTTTCAAATATCAAACTATCTTTAAAATTATTTGTTACACAGTTATCTAATACATAAATTTTGTTCATAGATTATCCTTATTGTTTGATTTCATTACGTATCAATTACACTGTCTATTATAATAGATGTAAATCGTTAAAAAAATAAAACTAAAGTAATTATTTATATGAAATTTACTAATATTTTATGTGTGGAAAAAATATTTTAATAAAAATATTAGCTCAATTGAAAAACAATACAAGAGTAAAATATCTATATTTGACAAGTATTTATAAATGGTAACAGTAATTAGTTCGCATGAAAAAATTAAACATTATTATCTGTATAAATAAAAACATTAATGAAATGTAAATAATGCTTGCATTTTATTATTATCTGTATTATTATCTTCATCTTGACGAATTTATAGAAACAAACCAGTAAATAATAGTACTCAACTATTTTCACTATTGGACCAACCGTTTAAAGGGTGAGTTTCTGAAAAACGACAATGTATCAAAGATTATAAAAATTTAGATTGTTTTTAAAAAATTGTTTAGTGACTAAACATTGAGAGATCGGTGTCGCTAAATGAGATAGTTTTATATGTGTTATGTTTTGAGAGCATAGATTAATTATGTCTAGTTCAATTATATAAAAGTATGTTTATATAAGAGTACAGCATGGAGGTGGCATTTTGCCTACATTAAATCAGTTAGTACGTTTTGGTCGTAAATCACAGATACGTAAAACAAAATCACCAGCGTTACAGGGTAATCCACAGCGTAGAGGCGTTTGCGTAAGAGTTTATACGACTACACCGAAGAAACCTAACTCAGCGTTGCGTAAAGTAGCTCGTGTGCGTTTGACAAACTCAATAGAGGTAACAGCTTATATCCCAGGTATAGGCCACAATCTTCAAGAGCACTCGGTAGTATTGGTTCGTGGTGGCAGGGTAAAAGATTTACCTGGTGTAAGATATAAAATAGTTCGAGGTGCGTTAGATACTTCGGGTGTTGCAAACAGAAAGAAGAGTCGTTCAAAATATGGAACGAAGCGTCCTAAATAAATCTGTTAGCAGTACAGTTTAGTTAAGGTTACTAATCATAATCATATATTGGGAGTAATATTTAGATGGCACGTAGAAGAGTCGCAAAAAAAAGAGAAGTTTTACCAGATCCTATATTTAAGGATATATTGATAACTAAGTTTATCAATAGTTTAATGTACTCGGGCAAGAAATCAGTTGCCGAGGGAATATTTTACTCAACACTAGATCTTATCAAAGAGCGTACAGGCGAAGATGGGGTAGAGGTATTTAAGAAAGCAATAGAGAATGTTAAACCAACGTTAGAAGTTAAATCAAGAAGAGTTGGTGGTGCAACATACCAAGTTCCTATAGAAGTTAGGCTAGTAAGAAAACAAGCTTTATCTATAAGATGGGTAATAACAGCAGCACGTGCACGTAAAGAGAAGACAATGACAGAACGTTTAGCTGGCGAGTTTATAGATGCAGCATCGAATAAAGGTGTTTCAGTAAAACGTCGTGAAGATATACATCGTATGGCAGAAGCAAACAGAGCTTTCGCACACTTTAGGTGGTAAGATAATGGCAAGAGTTAAAGGTTTAGAATTTCAACGTAATATAGGTATTATGGCTCACATTGATGCAGGTAAGACAACGACAACAGAGCGTATATTATACTATACAGGCGTAAATTATAAAATTGGTGAAGTTCATGATGGCGCAGCTACAATGGACTGGATGGAGCAAGAGAAAGAACGTGGTATCACGATTACTTCAGCAACGACCCAATGTTTTTGGAAAGATTATGTTATTAACATAATCGATACACCGGGACACGTTGATTTCACGATTGAAGTTGAGCGTTCATTAAAAGTTCTTGATGGTGCAGTAGCGGTTTTCTGTGCGGTTTCAGGAGTGCAACCACAATCTGAGACAGTTTGGAGACAAGCAGATAAATATGTTGTTCCGAGAATAGCATTTATCAATAAAATGGATAGAACTGGTGCAGATTTTTATAATGCAGTATCAATGATGGCAGATAGACTTGGAGCAAAACCAGTTCCAATTCAGTTACCGATCGGTGCAGAAGAGAATTTTGAAGGTGTTGTAGATCTAGTTAAGATGCGTGCATTTGTTTGGACGGGTGAAGATCTAGGAATGAAAGTTATCGAGCAAGATATCCCTGCAGATCTTCAAGCTAAGGCTGAAGAGTATAGAGTTAAGATGATAGAGTCAGTTATTGATGCAGATGAAACTGTAATGGAAAAATATCTTGAAGGTCAAGAGCTTACAGAGGAAGAGATTAAAAAATGTATCCGTAAAGGTACAATAACATTAATGTTCAACCCTGTTTTATGTGGAACGGCTTTTAAACATAAAGGTGTACAGACTTTATTAGATGCGGTAGTGGATTATATGCCATCACCACTTGATATCAAACCAATTCAAGGTATAGATATGAAGGGTAATGAAGTTGAGCGTCCAGCATCAGATGAAGCTCCATTTTCGGCGTTAGCGTTTAAAATTATGACAGATCCATACATGGGTCAGTTAACATATTTCAGAGTTTACTCAGGTGTTTTAGAAGCGGGTAACTATGTAGTTAACTCTACAAAAGATAAGAAAGAGAGAGTTGGACGTCTACTTAAGATCCATGCAAACAAGCGTGAAGAGATTAAAGAGATCAGAGCTGGAGATATTTGTGCTACAGTTGGATTAAAGTTTACAACAACAGGCGATACTCTATGTGATGAGAATGCTCCAGTTATCTTAGAGTCTATAGAGTTTCCAGAACCGGTTATATCTATTGCGATTGAGCCAAAAACTAAGGCAGATCAAGATAAGTTATCACAGGCGTTAGCTAAATTAGCATCAGAAGATCCATCATTTAGAGTTTCAGTAAATGATGAAACAGCACAAACAGTTATATCAGGAATGGGAGAACTTCACTTAGAGATCATCGTTGATAGATTGAAGCGTGAGTTTAAAGTTGAAGCGAATATCGGTAACCCACAGGTTGCATATAGAGAAACATTCAAGAAAACTGTTAAGAGTGAAGGAAAATATATCAAACAATCTGGTGGACGTGGACAGTATGGACATGTATGGTTAGAGCTTACACCGAACGAACCTGGTAAAGGGTTTGAGTTTGTTAATGATGTAGTAGGTGGATCGATCCCTAGAGAGTATATTCCAGCAGTAGAGAAAGGAATTATTGAAGCTATGGAATCAGGTCCGATGGCAGGTTATCCTGTAGTTGATTGTAAAGTTCGCTTAACAGATGGATCATATCATGAGGTTGATTCAAACGAGATGGCTTTCAAGATAGCAGGTTCAATGGCATTTAAAGATGGTATGCGTTCAGCATCACCAGTATTATTAGAGCCGATGATGAAGGTTGAAGTTGTAGTACCAGATGAGTATATGGGTGACGTAATGGGTGATTTATCATCAAGAAGAGGACGTATTGAGGGCATGAATATGCAAGGTAACGTTCAAGTGATAAACGCAATGGTTCCCTTGAAAGAGATGTTTGGTTACTCTACTGATTTAAGATCAGCATCACAAGGTAGAGCTACATACTCAATGCAGTTCGACCATTACGAAGATGTTCCTAACAGTATAGCAGAAGAGATAATGAAATCTCGAGGCTAGAATAGTAACAGTTACAAGTGTTTGATAAGATAAAGATAAATTAAAAAAATAACAAATTAAGAAATTTTGATACGGAGGATTAGGAAATGGCAAAACAGAAGTTTGAGCGTAAAAAGCCACACGTAAACATAGGTACAATAGGTCACGTAGATCATGGTAAAACGACATTAACAGCAGCGATTACAAGTGTGTTAGCTCACAAAGGTTTAGCTGAGTTCGTAGATTATGCTAATATTGATAAAGCTCCAGAAGAGAGAGAAAGAGGGATCACAATATCAACAGCACACGTTGAGTATGAGTCAGAGACTCGTCACTATGCACACGTTGATTGCCCGGGTCACGCAGATTACATTAAAAATATGATTACTGGTGCAGCACAGATGGATGGAGCAATATTAGTTGTTTCAGCAACAGATGGTGTTATGCCTCAAACAAGAGAGCATATTCTTTTAGCACGTCAAGTTGGTGTTCCACATGTAGTTGTTTTTGTTAACAAAACTGATAGTCCAGATCTTGATCCTGAGTTAATTGAATTAGTTGAATTAGAGATCAGAGATTTATTATCTAAATATGAATTTCCAGGAGATGATACTCCGATAGTTAAAGGTTCGGCGTTAAAAGCATTAGAGAATCCAACAGATGCTACACATAGCCAGCCTATATTAGATTTAATAGCGGCAGTAGATAGTTTTATTCCACAACCAGAGCGTGCTATAGATCAACCATTTCTTATGCCTATAGAGGATGTTTTCTCAATATCAGGTAGAGGAACGGTTGTAACTGGTAGAGTTGAGCGTGGTGTTGTTAAAGTTGGAGAAGAGATCGAGATTGTTGGTATAAATGACACAGCAAAAACAATCGTAACAGGAATAGAGATGTTCAGAAAGCTTCTTGATGAAGGAACAGCAGGCGATAACGTTGGTGTTTTATTAAGAGGAACTAAGAAAGATGATGTTGAGCGTGGTCAAGTATTGGCTAAACCGGGATCGATCAAGCCTCACAAGAAATTTAAAGCTGAAGCATATATATTAACAAAAGAAGAGCACGGACGTCATACTCCATTCTTCCCAGGTTACCGTCCACAGTTCTATTTTAGAACAACAGATGTTACGGGTATCATTATTCTACAAGAAGGTGTAGAGATGGTTATGCCGGGTGATAATATTTCAGCTGAAGTAAACTTAATTCAACCGATCGCAATGGAAAAAGGGTTACGTTTTGCAATTCGTGAGGGTGGTAAGACAGTTGGAGCAGGTGTTGTTACAGAGATAATAGAGTAATATTAGTTAGAATATATATATTATAGATTAGTAGATTTCTTATTGGAGTTTATTAATCTATAGTTTTAATCTTAGTATTTATCGTTATTTATACTTTGGATTATGGTTTTTGTTTAGTAGTAAGTAGTGATGTACATACATAGAAAAGTGGGTAATTTTAATGGCAAGTCAAAAGATAAGAATTAAGTTAAAAGCGTTTGAACATAGAGTTTTAGATAAGTCAGTAAAGGATATAGTTAATACTGTTAAACGTACAGGGGCTAGAATTGTAGGTCCTATACCATTGCCAACTCGCATAGAGAAATTTTGTGTAACAAGATCTCCCCATGTAGATAAGAATTCGCGTGAACAGTTTGAAATAAGAACACATAAAAGACTTATAGATATTTTTGAGTATAACCCACAAACGATAGAAGCTTTAACTAAGCTAGACCTATCAGCAGGGGTAGATGTAGAGATTAATCAGTAGCGTACGATTGGTTGATTAAGATGTAACAAGAGTTTGCTTTACATTGCTAGGCTGAGATTTTGAGTATTAGTTTAGTGTTTAATAACGAAATTATAGAATTATAAGGCAGGATATAGATAGATGGGAAAGGGAATAATAGGTAGAAAAGTTGGAATGACACAGATTTTCTCCTCTAATGGTGTAGTAATACCAGTGACGGTTATTGAAGCCGGCCCATGTTTTGTTACTCAGAAGAAAACATTAGAGTCTGATGGTTACAGTGCTATTCAGATAGGTTTTCAGCAGATAGTATCTGAGAACAAAGTAAATAAACCTATGACAGGTCACTTTAAGAAAGCTGGAGTAACTCCAATGAAGTATCTTAAAGAGATTCGTCTAGACCAAACAGATGATTTTAATATCGGTCAAGAGATAAAAGCTGAAATTTTTTCAGAGGGTGATCTTGTAGATATTCAAGGTGTTTCATTAGGTAAAGGTTTTCAGGGTGTAATGAAGAGACACAATTTTGCGGGTGGTCCAGCAGGACACGGATCAGGTTTTCACCGTAGAGTTGGTTCAATAGGTATGAAAGAGCATCCAGGGGAAGTTTATAAAGGCAGAAAGATGCCGGGTCATATGGGTAATAAAGTAGTTACTACTCAGAGACTAAAAGTGGTTAAAGTTATGTCTGAGACTAATGTTATATTAGTTGAGGGAGCTGTTCCGGGACACAAGAACGGTATAGTTTATATAAAAGAGACTGTTAAACCTAAGCGTTAGGTTTTGTTGATATCAGTATATTATATTGAAGTAATAACAGAGAGATAAAAAGATGGCTAAAATAGATGTTTATAATCTAAAGAACGAGGTTGTTTCTACTGCAGAGATTGATGATGAGATAATTAATTATCCAGTTAATCAGGTTCTAGTCCACGAAGTGGTAAAGATGCAGTTAGCAAATAAGAGACAAGGTACACATTGCACTAAGACGAAAGGTAAAGTTTCGGGTGGTGGCAGAAAGCCTTACAAGCAGAAAGGTACGGGTAATGCAAGAGCAGGATCGAACAGATCTCCATTATGGCGTGGTGGTGGTACTACATTTGGACCACAGCAGAGAGATTACTCATACAGTATGCCAAAGAAGAAAGTTAAGAATGCTTTAAAATCAGTTTTCAGTTCTAAATATGATGATGGATCGTTGATAGTATTAGATTCATTATATGTTGAGATGGGTAAAACAAAAGAAGCTTTAGTTATATTAAATAATTTTGCATTAGATAGAGGCGTTTTATTTATAGTTGATACTCTTGATGAGAAAGTAACACGTTCATTTGGTAATCTTCAGTGTGCGAACATACTGCATATTGATGGCTTAAATGTATACGATTTAGTTAATTCTCGTAAAGTATTCATTCTCAAATCTTGTCTTCCTCTTTTAAAGACGGCGACAGGTTTAGAGAGTAAGCAATCGCCTGAAAAGGATAGTAAGGAAGCTGCATCAGCTTAAATAGAATAGCTAAATATATAGTGATTTAATAGGAAAGAGTTATGATAACAATATATGACGTATTAAGAAGACCTCATTTATCAGAGAAGGCTGTATTTCAGAAAGAGCAGTTAAACGCTGTTGTTTTCCAAGTACATCCATCTGCGAATAAGATTCAGATAGCGCAGGCAGTAGAGAAATTTTTTGAAGTTAAGGTACGTGCAGTTAGAACGGCGAACTTTAATGGTAAGGTTAAGCGTTTTGGTAAAAAGACGGGACGTCGCCAAGATTGGAAGAAAGCGGTTGTGTATTTAAAAGAAGGCGAAACTTTAGATTTTGCATAGAAGGGGTACAGTTTAGATGGGCATAAAGAAATATAATCCAACATCGAAAGGTGTTCGCTTTAGAACAAACAGTGATTACTCAGAGGTAACGGCATCATCTCCAGAGAAATCGTTAACGGTATCTAAAACAAGAAGATGTGGAAGAAACAATAACGGTCGTATCACAGTTCGTCACCAAGGTGGCGGTAACAAGCGTCGTTATCGTTTAATAGATTTTAAACGTAATAAAGATATCATTGTTGCAAATGTTGCAACTATAGAGTACGACCCTAATAGATCGGCAAGAATAGCATTGTTGCATTATCTAGATGGCGAGAAACGTTATATCATAGCACCAGTAGGA
This sequence comes from uncultured Deferribacteraceae bacterium, assembly GCA_947041225.1. Taxonomy (GTDB): domain Bacteria; phylum Chrysiogenota; class Deferribacteres; order Deferribacterales; family Mucispirillaceae; genus CAMQYB01. Next base: position 29,183 of record CAMRDM010000010.1, read on the forward strand.
TTGAAAGTTGGCGACAAAATTCAATCAGGTGAAGGTGCAGATATAAAAACAGGTAACACATTACAGTTATGTGATATGCCAGTTGGTACAGTGATCCATAATGTTGAGCTTCGTCCAGGTAAAGGTGGACAGATGGTTAGATCAGCAGGTTCATTTGCACAGTTATTATCTAAAGAGGGCAAATATTGCCATGTTAGATTACCATCAGCCGAGATTAGATTGGTTAAGTCGGAGTGTAGAGCAACTATTGGACAGGTATCTAATCAAGAGCATGATAATATATCAATCGGTAAAGCTGGTCGTAAGCGTTGGATGGGAGTTCGTCCGACAGTTAGAGGTGTTGCAATGAACCCAGTAGATCACCCGATGGGTGGTGGTGAAGGACGTACATCAGGTGGCCGTCATCCAGTAACACCATGGGGTAAACCGACTAAAGGTTATAAGACTCGTAAGCGTAACAAGCAATCTAACAAATATATTGTTAAGAGTCGTAAGAAGAAGTAATTAAGAAAAGAGTATATTAAATATTGTATATCTATTTAATACTATACAGTTTATATAAACGGATAGTTATTAACTTAGGAGGATTAGCGTGCCAAGATCGTTAAAGAAGGGCCCATTTATTGATAAGCATCTAGAGAAGAAAGTAGATGTTGCTAAGAGTTCGGGCAGTAAGCAAGTTATCAAGACGTGGTCAAGAAGAAGTACTATCATACCAGATATGATCGGATTAACTTTTGCTGTCCATAACGGACATAAATTTATTCCTGTATATGTTACAGAGAATATGGTTGGTCATAAATTGGGTGAATTTTCATTAACAAGAACTTTTAAAGGTCATAAGAAAGATGATAAAAAGGTTAAAGGAAGATAGATTATGGATGTAAAAGCTACAGGCAAGTATATAAGGGTTTCTACACGTAAGACGAGAGAAGTAGCAGCGTTAATACGCGGTAAACAGGTTGATGCAGCGATGGCATTGCTTAAATTTACACCACGTAAGAGTGCATTAGCTATATTTAAGGTTCTAAGGTCTGCTGTTGCGAACGCTGAGGAGAATCATAAGATTCGTGATTTCTCAAATTTTAAAGTGAAAGTATTAAATATTGAGATGGGTCCTCCGTTAAAGAGATTCATGCCAAGAGCACATGGTAGAGCGTCTCTTATTTGTAAGCCGACTACACACATTAAGGTAGTTATTGCAGATGATCAAGGGGGTAAATAGTGGGACAGAAGGTTAATCCAACTGGTTTTAGAGTAGGTGTAAGTAAGCCGTGGAATTCGGTTTGGTATGCTAATAAAACTGATTATGCGAAGCATTTAATTGAAGATATAAAAATACGTACATTTTTACGTAAGAAGCTTTCACAAGCTGGTATATCTCAAATAGTTATAGAACGTATGAGTGGCAAAGTTAGAATTACATTAAACAGTAGCCGTCCGGGTGTAGTTATCGGTAAGAAGGGAGCAGAGATTGAAAAATTGAAGCTTGAACTTAAAAAGTATACTAGCTCAGAGGCGTTAATAGTTATAAGAGAGATCAAGAAACCAGAATTAGACTCAAAATTAGTTGCTGAAGGTATAGCTCAACAATTAGTAAGAAGAGTTGCATTCAGACGAGCTATGAAGAAAGCTGTATTACAGACGTTAAAATCTGGAGCTTTAGGTATCAAAGTTATGTGTAGTGGTAGATTAGCTGGTGCAGATATAGCAAGAAGTGAGTGGTATATTAAAGGTCGAGTTCCTTTACAAACATTACGTGCATCTATCGATTATAACACTGCTGAAGCGTTGACTACATTTGGTATCATAGGTATCAAGGTTTGGATTTTCACAGGTGAGATATTAGAAGATAGAACTGGTACTTCAAAGGAGGTAGAATAGTATTATGTTACAGCCAAAGAAGACGAAATATAGAAAGCAGTTTAAGGGTAGAATAAAAGGTAAAGCGACAAAAGGTCATACAGTTGTATACGGTGATTTTGGATTAGCTAGCGAGTGTAAAGCTAAGATTACGAGTCGTCAGATAGAAGCAGCCCGTATTGCGATTAACAGATATTTAAAAAGGGGTGGAGATGTTACAATTCGTATATTTCCACATAAACCGATAACTAAACGAGCTGCAGAAGTGCGTATGGGTAAAGGTAAAGGTCCTTTAGAGGGTTATGTTGCGCCAGTTAAAGAGAGAACTATGTTATTTGAAATAGGTGGAGTAAGCGAAGCAGATGCTAGAGAGGCATTTCGTAGAGCATCACATAAGCTACCTATAAAGACTAAGATTGTTGTTAAGGCAGCACAGATTCAAGCTTCTGTGGAGGGTAAATAATTATGAAACCGTCAGAGCTAAGAGAAATTAGCACAGAAGAGTTATCTACTAAAGAGCAAGAGATACGTGAGAGTGTATTCCGTATGCGTTTCAAGTTATCGACTGGAGAGTTAGAAGATACCTCAAAGATTAAACAATCAAAAAAGGATATAGCGCGTATTAAGACGATAATGTCAGAGCGTAACAGGAAGGCAGACGATGGAAGCAAGTAGAGGAAGAAGAAAAGTACGTCGTGGTATAGTAGTAAGCGATAAGATGCAGAAGACGGTTGTTGTAAAGATTGAACGTCAGATGCTTCACCCGATGTATAGAAAATATATTAAACGTTCTAAAACTTTTTTTGCTCATGATGAAGAGAATACTGCAAAAATCGGTGATAAAGTTGAGATTATAGAAACTCGTCCATTAAGCAAGAATAAATGTTGGAGAGTTAGTGCGATACTTTCTCAATCTTTAGAGAGTAGAACAAAGGGGGCTGAGTAGTATGGTTCAGGTTCAGTCAAGATTAATTATAGCAGATAATTCTGGTGCTAAAGAGATTATGTGTATTAAAGTTTTAGGTGGCTCACGTAAGCGTTACGGTAGAGTTGGTGATATTATTGTTGCTTCGGTAAAGGAAGCTGCTCCAGATAGTAATATTAAGAAGGGTACAGTTATTAAGGCTGTTGTTGTTAGAACTAAAAAAGAGAAGCGTCGTGAGGATGGTACATACATCAAGTTTGACGATAACGCAGCTGTTTTAGTTAACAAACAGAGCGAGCCAGTAGGTACACGTGTTTTTGGTCCAGTAGCAAGAGAGCTTAGGGGTAAAGGTTTTTTAAAGATAGTATCGATGGCACCTGAGGTTCTTTAATTATTGTTCCGCTACTAAGATTGTAAAGAGGTTTTTGATAGATGAAGACGAAGAAGATCAAGTATAAATTGTTTAAAGACGATCCGATAATAGTTACGGCTGGTAAGGATAAGAAAACGAAGACGAAAATTATTTCTGTTGATAAAATAAACGGTAAAGTACTTGCAGAGAATGTTGCAGTTGCTAAGCGCCATACTAAGCCAAACGCGCTTAATCCTGATGGTGGTATCATTGAAAAGAGTATGCCAGTGGATATATCTAATGTTATGTACCTATGTGGTAAATGTGACAAAGGTGTTAGGCTCGGCGTAAAGATTTTAGAAAATGGTAAGAAGTCTAGATTTTGTAAATCTTGTGGCGAATTGTTAGATAAGAAATAATGATAGTGATTTGTGAGGTCTTATAAGATGACAGTTTTAAGAGAGAAGTATCAGAAGGAAGTAATCCCTTTTTTGATGAAAGAGAATGGATATAAAAATATCAACCAAGTTCCTGTTGTTACGAAGGTAGTATTAAACATGGGTGTTGGTGAAGCTGCGACAAACTCTAAGGTATTAGATCATGCGGTTGCGGATATGGCAAAGATTGCGGGTCAGAAGCCTATATTAACGAAAGCTAAGCGTTCGATCGCTGGTTTTAAGTTAAGAGAGGGTATGCCGATCGGTTGTAAAGTTACGCTTCGCAATGAGATTATGTATGAGTTTTTACAACGTTTCTTTAATATTGCTTTAGCGAGAGTTAGAGATTTTAAAGGTGTTAATCCGAACTCATTTGATGGTAGAGGTAATTATGCTGTTGGTATTAAAGAGCAGATTATTTTTCCTGAGATTGATTATGATAGAATAGATAAAGTTCGTGGATTAGATGTTATAATAACTACGACAGCTAGAACGGATGAAGAAGGTAGACAGTTATTAAAAGCACTCGGAATGCCGTTTGCTTAGTATGAGACTTTAGGGGGTATCATTTGGCTACAACAGCAAAATATAACAGCGCATTTGAGAAGAAGAAATTTAAAGTTAGAAAGAACAATCGTTGTCCATTATGTGGCAGAGCGAGAGCATATTTAAGAAGATTTAATATGTGTCGTATCTGTTTTCGTAAATTAGCGTTAGCTGGTGACATTCCGGGCGTACGCAAATCTAGCTGGTAAAATTAGGTGGAGATAAAATTATGAGACTTACTGATCCTATATCGGATATGTTAACCCGTATTCGTAATGCACTTATGGTAAAACATGAGAAAGTAAAGATACCATATTCTAAGATGAAAGAGAATATAGCTTTAGTATTAAAGCAAGAAGGATATATAAGAGAATTTCAGATAGAACCTGTTGGTAATCATCAAGATATCGTTGTTTTTCTTAAGTATACCGACATGAATGATTCTGTAATACGTGGGTTAAAGCGTATATCAAAACCGGGTGGTAGAGTTTATATTAACACTAAAAACCTTACTTTGGTTTTAGGTGGTTTAGGTAATGGAATAATATCTACATCATCAGGTATCAAAACGGTTAAGCAGTGTCTTACAGAAAAAGTTGGTGGAGAGTATCTTTGTCAGATTTGGTAATCGACAGAGATTAAGGAGATTTTTTGATGAAAACAGAAGTTAAAGAGAAATCAAAATACAATGTATCAAGAATAGGTAAATCACCTATCGAGCTTCCAGCGGGAGTTAGTGTGAAATGCGATTCATCTAATCTTGTTACAGTTGAAGGACCGAAAGGGAAATTATCTCAGCAGTTGCCTGAGGGAATTACTTTAAAAAATGAGAATAACATCGTTGAGTTAATTTGTGATGCTGATGTTGTCTTAAAGATAAGAGTTCAGCACGGTTTGATGCGTACATTAGTATCGAATATGGTAGTTGGTGTTTCTAACGGTTTTGAGAAAGTATTAGAGATAGTTGGTGTTGGTTACAGAGTTACTTTGAAAGATAAAGATCTAGATTTAGCTATGGGTTTTTCACATCCATGTGTATTTCTTGCTCCAGCTGGTATAGCGTTTACAGTTGAAGGAACGAACAGGATAATTGTTAAAGGTATAGATAAGCAATTAGTAGGTCAAGTAGCTGCAAACATAAGAAAGATTCGTAAACCAGAGCCTTATAAAGGTAAAGGTATTCGCTATCAAAACGAGAGAATTATGTTAAAAGCTGGTAAGTCTGGTAAGAAATAATTTAAGAGGTATCTGTTGTGGGTAAGATAAGCAAGGTTGAAGGTCGTAATAAACGTCACTTTCGCATAAGAAAGAAATTATCAGGAAGTTCATCTAGACCACGTTTAGCGGTGTTTAGAAGTAACAGTTATATTTATGCTCAACTAATAGATGATGAGTCAGGTATCACTTTGGCATCAGCTAGTTCATTAGAGAAAGACATTAAGTCGAAATATAATGGCAAGTTGAATAAAGAGGTTGCATCATTGATAGGTAAAACTATTGGAGATAGAGCGGTTGTAAAGGGTATCAAGCAAGCAGTATTTGATAGAGGTGGTTTTATCTACCATGGTAAGATAAAGTCATTAGCTGATTCGGCAAGAGAAGCCGGACTTGAATTTTAGTTGGGGGTATCACTTTGAGCGTTGAAGAGAATCTAATAACCGATAAGGTTGTACATATAGGTAGAGTTACTAAGGTTGTTAAGGGTGGACGTATATTTAAATTTACGGCACTAGTAGTTGTGGGCGACCATAACGGTAATGTTGGTATAGGGCATGGTAAGGCGAGAGAAGTGCCTGATGCTATACGTAAAGCGATAGAGTTTGCTAAGAAGAGCATGGTATCTATTCCAGTTGTTAAGGGTTCGATCCCTCATGCAACGGTTGGTAAGTACGGCGCGAGTGAGCTTGTGATGAAGCCTGCGGCACCTGGTACTGGTATAATTGCTGGTGGAGCTGTAAGATCGTTATTTGAGTTAGCTGGTGTACAGAACATATTGGCAAAATCAGTAAGAAGTCGTAATCCATATAATTCGTTATATGCGGCGATGAACGGGTTTGAGAATATGCGTACATTAAATCAAGTTGCTGATGCAAGAAATATTGAAAGATCGGCGTTAATGGGTAAAACTAACAAAGTTTAGCATTAGTAATAGTAATAATTAATCGAGTTATATATTGAATATAGCTTAGAGGTGTAAAGATGAAATTAAGTGACCTAAAACCGGGTTATAGAGCAAATAGAGCGACAAAAAGATTAGGAAGAGGAACAGGTTCTGGTCAAGGTACTTCAGCAGGTAAGGGTACTAAGGGTCAGAAGGCTAGAAAATCTGGACATGTGCGTATAGGATTTGAGGGTGGACAGATGCCACTTATTCGTCGTATACCTAAGCGTGGTTTCTCTAATGTTAGATTTGCTTTAGTATTTGAGATTGTTAATTTGGAAGATATCGACATGAGATTTTCTGATAATGATACAGTTGATAAAGCGTCATTAAAAGCTAAAGGTCTTGTTAACGGAAATAAAGATGGTATCAAGATTTTAGGTAATGGTGAGCTTAGCAAGAAGTTATCATTTGTTATAGATAGAATATCTAAATCAGCAGAAGTTAAGATAACTGCAGCTGGTGGATCTGTTGAGAAGATATATCACGCACCTAAAGTGCCTGTAGTTAAAAAAGGGCATAGTTGGGCTAGATCTTAATTGATCTAATCGCAGGCTAAGTGGGGCTAGGTTAGTTGGCTAAGTGGGCTAGGTTAGTTGGCTAAGTGGATTAGGTTTAGAGATAGATCGGTTAGTGGGTTAAGTTAGTTGGGCTAAGTTTAGAGATAGATCGGCTAGTTTAATTAGGTTAGTGGGTTAAGTTTTACAAGTAGATAAACTGGTTCTATTGAGTTTGTATTTAGTCAATGATTGTTTATTTAGAGCAGTGGATTAGATTTAGATTAAGTATGATTGTGTTAGTTTAGATTAACTATATTTGCATTTATTGTAAATATATTATATATTATGTGGTTCGTAGTTACATTAAAATAATTATATTGAGCAGTATCGAGGTTATAAATGTTTTTAACAAAATTAGGAGAAATTTTTTCTATACCAGAATTAAGAAAACGTATATTAATGACACTTTTTCTTTTGGCTGTATTTAGAATTGGTGCACATGTTCCGACTCCAGGAGTTAACGGAGAGGCATTATCACAATTTTTTCAAATGGCACAAGATAGTATGCTAGGTTTTTTTGATATGTTTACGGGTGGTGCATTATCTAGATTAACAGTTTTTGCATTAGGAGTTATGCCGTACATTTCAGCATCAATTATAATGGAGCTATTAGCAGCGGTTATCCCTACATTAGGCGAGCTTAAGAAACGAGGTTCAGAAGGTAGAGAGAAGATAACTAAATATACAAGATTTTTAACAGTAGCTATAGCATTTATGCAAGGGTTGTTTATTGCAATAGGTATCGAGTCGATGGCAGCGCCTGATGGTTCTCCAGTTGTTGTTGTAGGTGGTTGGTCTTTTAGATTGATTACAGCATTGACGTTAACGGCAGGAACGGTATTTTTGGTATGGCTAGGCGAGAAGATAACATCATTTGGTGTTGGTAACGGAATGTCATTAATAATTATGGCAGGTATCATTGCATCTCTTCCGTCTGCTCTTGCCAATACATACGGTTTAATGATGACAAATGAGTTACAATTAATCCCAGTTCTTTTAGCGTTAGCGATAATGGGTTTAGCGTTTGTAGCGATAGTGTTTATGGAAACATCACAACGTCGTCTTCCAATTCAGTATGTGCGTAAGGGAAGTATAAGTGGTAGATCAGAGACATCTACATCATATTTACCGTTAAGAATTAATCCAGCGGGAGTTATACCGATTATATTTGCATCAACATTGATTGCAACTCCAGCAACTATAGCTACCTTTGCTCCAGCTAACGAGTTTGTACAAAGTATGTCATTAATTTTTTCACCACAGTATCCGTACTATTATGTGTTAGAGTTAGTGTTGATAGTATTTTTCACATATTTTTATACATCAATTATTTTTAATCCGAAAGATATAGCAGATAATATACAAAATTCTGGTGGAGTAATGCCGGGCAGACGTCCAGGACTAGCAACAGCAGAGTATATAGATTATGTTTTAACAAGATTGACATTTATTGGAGCATTATACCTATCATTGGTAGCGGTTATGCCACAGTTATTTGTATCAGGTTTTTCATTACCATTTTATTTTGGTGGTACAAGTTTACTTATTGTTGTTGGTGTTGGTTTAGACGTTATACAAAAATTAGAGTCACAATTATTAACACACAATTTTTCAGGTTTTCTGAAGAAGGGTAAAGTTGGGGGGCGTAACTGGTCATGAGTAAAATTCAGATATTATTTTTAGGTGCACCCGGTTCAGGTAAGGGCACACAATCGGAAAAGATAACAGAAGAGTTTGGAGTGGTACAGCTTTCTACAGGTGATATGCTTCGTGAGGCTGTAAAAAATGGTACAGAGCTAGGAGTAATAGCTAAAGCATTTATGGACGAAGGTAGTCTTGTAACAGATGATGTAATAATAAAGATGATGAAAGAGAGATTAAGTTCACCAGATTGTCAGAAAGGTTTTATACTAGATGGTTTTCCACGTACAGTAACTCAAGCGACAGCGTTAGATGCTATGTTGCAAACAAGTTTAGATTGTTGTTTAACACATGTGATATCGCTAGAGGTTCCAGATGAGCCGATAGTTGAAAGATTATCAGGTAGAAGAGTATCTCCATTAACAGGTAAAGCGTATCATGTTAAATTTAGTCCTCCAGCGGTTAACGGAATGTCAGAGGATGGTAAGACACCTCTTATACATAGAGATGATGATAAACCTGAAACGATTATAAAAAGATTAGAAGTTTTTCATTCTCAAGCGGATATGTTGAAGAATTACTATAAACCATCAGGTAAACTTCATATTGTAGATGGATCTAAAGATCCTGAAGCGGTTTATGAAGATATAAGAAAGATTTTATTGTAACTATATGGTAGAGATATATTCTAAATCAGAGATAGATAAGATCAGAGTATCGGCAGATATTTTAAAAGAGATTTTTTTTAAATTAAAAGATAAAATAGTAGTTGGGATAACAACCAACGATATAGATGCCCTTGTTTCAGAGTATGTATTATCCAAAGGTGGTATATGTTCAACAAAAGGTTATCAAGGTTTTCCGAGTAGTTGTTGTGTTTCGATAAACGAAGAAGTGATCCATGGTATACCAACAGATAAGAGGGTTATCCAAGATGGCGATATAGTATCAGTAGATATAGTTATATCGAAAGATTCATTTCATGCAGATGCGTGCAGAACATTTACGGTAGGAAAAGTTTCAGAGCAAGGTTTAGATTTAGTAAAAGCTACGGAAGAGGCGTTCTTTGCAGGAGTTGCACATGCAAGGGTTGGAAGTAGATTATACGATATTTCATCAGCTATCCAAGAGCATGTTGAAAGCAAAGGTTACGGAGTTGTACGAGAGTTTTGTGGTCATGGTGTAGGTAGAAAGCTTCATGAAGAACCATCAGTTCCAAACTATGGTAAAGCAGGTAGGGGACTTAGATTGAAGAAGGGTATGGTTTTAGCGATAGAGCCGATGGTTACAGCGGGCGACTACAAGATTAAGATATTGTCAGATAAATGGACTGTTATTACTGTAGATAACTCTCTATCAGCACACTACGAGAATACGGTGTTAATTACAGATAAAGAACCTGAGATATTGACATTAGCTCAATAATTCGATATACTGCATGTTTATTTTATATAGAGAAGGTGTATGAGTAAAAAAGACGATGTCATAGAGACTCAAGGTGTAGTAGTAGAGTCGTTACCGAACGCACAGTTCATAGTAACGTTAGAGAACAATCACAAGATTTTAGCACATTTATCTGGTAAAATGAGAATGAATTTCATTCGTATTCTTCCGGGTGATAAAGTTACAGTAGAGTTATCTCCTTATGATCTAACAAAAGGTAGAATAACATATAGAGATAAGTAGATTTTTGTCATACAAGTCGGAGAGATTTGTATAGAGGTAGGAGGCTTTATTTATGAAAGTACGTTCGAGTGTAAAACCGATATGCACAAAGTGTAAGGTTGTTAAGCGTAAAGGTGTTGTAAGAGTAATCTGTGAAAATCCTCGTCACAAACAGCGTCAAGGTTAATTAGGTTTATAATTAGTTTATAGATTTGTGATATTTTTTTTTAAAAACTATGAAGTAGTACCAAAGGAGAGCAAGCATGGCACGAGTAGCCGGAGTAGATATTCCAAACAATAAAAAGGTAGAGATAGGCCTTACTTATATATACGGTGTAGGTAGAAATATATCACGTAGGCTGATAGAAGCAGCTAAGATTGATATGAATAAAAGAGTAGGTGATCTTACTGAGCAAGAGATATCAACGATAAGAAAGCTTATCGAGGATAACTATAAAGTAGAGGGTGATTTACGTAAAGATATCAGTTTAAACATTAAGCGATTAATGGAGATCAACTGTTATAGAGGCGTAAGACATAAGCTAGGTATGCCAGTTAGGGGACAGAAGACACGTTCAAATGCTAGAACACGTAAAGGCCTTGCAGGAAAACGTGGTATAAAACGTAAGTAGTTTTAAAAAAATATTAATTGATAAATAAAATAGAAATAAAGTAGCCATATACTAAAGGAGGCACGATGGCAGGTCCTAGAAAAAAAGTAAAAAAAGAGAAACGCAATATACCACGTGGTATAGCACATGTTTTTTCAACATTTAATAACACACATATAACTTTTTCAGATATGAACGGTGATGTTATAGCATGGGCAACAGGCGGAACAGAGAACTTTAAGAACTCAAGAAAATCAACTCCATTTGCTGCACAGTTAGCAGCAGAGAATGCTTCAAAAAAAGCGCTTGATTGTGGTATGCGTGAAGTTGAGGTTTCGGTTAAAGGTCCAGGATCTGGAAGAGAATCAGCGATTCGTGCTATCCAAACAGCAGGTATAAAAGTTACCTTAATAAGAGACATCACTCCAGTTCCACATAATGGGTGCCGTCCGCAAAAGAAAAGAAGAATATAAGGAGCAATTAAGTGGCTAGATATACAGGGGCTAACTGCAAGTTGTGCAGAAGAGAAAATATGAAGCTATACTTAAAAGGTGAGCGTTGTTATAAAGAGAAGTGTGGTTTTGAAAGAAAAGATTACGCTCCGGGACAGCATGGTAAATTAAGAAAGAAATTATCAGATTTCGGTATCCAGTTGAGAGAGAAGCAGAAAACAAAAAGAATTTATGGTGTTTTAGAAACACAATTTAGAAGATATTTTGCAAAAGCTTCATCAACACAAGGTATAACGGGCGATAACTTATTTCAATTATTAGAGCGTCGTTTAGATAATGTTGTTTATAGATCAGGTTTTGCAGCGAGCAGAAAAGAAGCAAGACAGATGGTTAAACATGAGCATTTCACTGTTGATGGTCGTAAAGTATCAATACCATCATTTCTTGTTAAACCGGGTATGGTTATAGCGGTTAAAGAGGTTAGTAGAGAGCATATACGTATAGTTGACTCACTTGAGACTGCTCAAGGTCGTGGTATACCGGAATGGATATTACTTGATAAGCCTAACTTTAAAGCAGAGATCAGTAGAATGCCTATTAGAGAAGATGTGAAATATGAAATTCAAGAATCGCTAATAGTAGAGCTTTATTCTAAGTAGGGTAAGAATATCTTATAGGAGTACCATTAATGGTAATGATGAATTTCAAGAGCTTAATTAAGCCTAAGAAGATAGATACAGTTGGTCAATTAGTTGGCCACTACGGTAAATTTGTAGCAGAACCATATGAAAAAGGTTTTGGTATAACGATAGGTAACGCATTACGTAGAGTAATGTTATCATCTATAGAGGGTACAGCGGTAGTTGGTATCCGTATAGAGGGTATTAGTAATGAGTTTAGTACAATATCTGGTGTAAAAGAGGATATCGTTGAGATATTACTTAACATCAAATCGTTAGAATTAAACTCAACATCACATGAACAAATTAGAGCTTGTATCAAGAAGAAGGGTGCAGGACCTATAGTTGCTGGCGATATTGAAGGGGATTTAAATCTAGAGATTTTAGAACCTGAACAGCACATCCTTACTATCACCGATGATAGTACTGAGATATATATCGAGCTATTTATTGAACGAGGTATAGGATATCTTCCAAGTGAAGAGTTCGGTAATAAGTTTGATGATATAGTTGGCGTTATTCCGATAGACGCAGTATTTACACCTATAAAAAGTGTTAATTACTATATTGAGAATGCTCGTGTTGGTCAATCGACGGATTACGAAAAGTTGACTATGGAGATTGAGACAGATGGATCGATCAAACCAGAAAATGCGATGGCGTTTGCAGCAAAGATTATTAAAGATTACATGATGCAGTACATCAATTTTGAAGAAACTATTGAAGTTGCTCCAGAAGTTGAAGCGTCTAAATCAAATGATCAGATAGTTGATATGTTAGATAATTCAATTGAAGAGTTAGAGTTATCAGTTCGTGCATACAACTGTTTAAAAAATGCTAATATAGAAACATTGTATGAGATCGG
>CAMRDM010000011.1 GCA_947041225.1 uncultured Deferribacteraceae bacterium
AGCTTATCTAACCGAACAAACTCGCAAACTCATCTAACCGAACAAACTCGCAAGCTTTATCTAACCGAACAAACTCACAAGCTTATCTAACCGAACAAACTCGCAAACTCATCTAACCGAACAAACTCACAAGCGTATCTAACCGAACGAACTCACAAACTTATCTAACCGAACGAACTCACAAGCTTTATCCAACCGAACAAACTCACAAGTTTATCTAACCGAGCAAACTCACAAGTGTATCTAACTGAGCAAACTCACAAGCGTATCTAATCGAACAAACTCGCAAGCTTTATCTAACCGAACAAACTCACAAGTTTATCTAACCGAACAAACTCACAAGCTTATCTAACCGAACTAGCCACACCACTGAACACTATCATAGTAACAGTTAATTTAATCAGTTACTTATATCTATAAACAAATGGTTTTATATCAACTAAGTTATTACCATAAGTTTCATCAAGCTCATAAGCGTACTTATAAAATAGCTCTAAACCTTTAATATGGTTATCTGTAAAGCTATAATCTATCGTATCCCAATACTGTAACATCTGTTCTTTTGTTACTCCAAAATCAATATATCTATCTATAAATTTTAAGTTTTCTTTCCTATCTTTCTTACTGATCTCAATTATTGTTTCGATGAACATATCTAAATTAGGATTACCTATAATATCTTTATTCATAATCCATAATCCAAACACGAACGGAAGAGATGTTGCTTTATACCACTGCTCTCCTAGATCAATAATCTTTTTAGAAGAGGTGGTTGATTGAGAGTAATACTCTTTTAATGCACTATCTCCGATAATTACTTCAGCAGAGATATCAGTATCATCTCTATCTATCGTGTACACAGGTTTAATGTTGTAAAATTTCTCTAAAACAATACGAGCGAGAATTGTAGATGTGTTCGACTCTTTACTGAAATATATTTTTCTACCATCTAAATTTTCAATAAGGCAATCAGATATGATAAGTACGCTTTTAACTTTACCTATAGATGATATTGATAACGGAATAATATTATACTGTTCGTAATTTCTTATAAACTCTATTGATGATGATGGAGATATATCTATAACTCTATCTCTAATAGCGATATTAAGATTAGCAGGATAATTTTTAAGAAACTCAACACCTGCCATATCTTGAATATAATGGAATATAGGATACACATTTGCGTAATCCATAAAACCTACTTTTAACATATTACTTAATCTCTTCTTCATCATTAACGTATAAAAATTCGTAAACTAGTTTTATTATAAGATATGTAAATATACCAGCAAATATAATATCAGATAAGAAGTGAGCACCATCCATAACTCTTGAGAAAGCAGTATATGATGCTAAAATTAATAGTGCTATCCACGCCATTAATCTCTTTCTTTTATTTGCAATAAGGAAAGCAAAACTCATCAGAAAGAAACCAAATGAAGCGTGTCCAGATACAAATGAGCAGTTTGTATCACACTCGTTCACTATCATAAACGCAGGAGTAAATTTTTGCTTGCCACCAAACTCTGTAATAGCTATAGGTCTTGCTCTGCCGACATTCTCTTTAAGAATAGCGTTAACTAATAGTCCAGGGCCTAACGCAAGAGTTATAACTATAAATAGTATCGATCTAAGTTTAATAAATTTCAACTTCCCTCTAAGGATCAATTTTACTATTAATAGTAATAAAGAGGACACTATTATAATGTTCGCTAGATACGGTACACCAAAATAAAATATATCAGAGATCGTTGAGTTCTTATATGCAAATCTAGTTTCTGTATTATAAAACAGATTACTTACATATAGATCAATATTCGGAAAACACCTAAAAACCACTGCTAAAATAATCGCTACAATTATTAATATTTTATTATGTTTAATAAAAGAGGTAAATTTATTTAATGCTAAAGAGGTGTAACTTCTTTTATAAATTTTCTGCAATTTTATCTCCCATCTCTACTGTTCCAAGTACGGTTATATCTGTGCTTTGTCCTGCGATATCTCTAGTTCTAAATCCTTCGTTTAAAGTTTTAGAAACAGACTCTTCAATCATAGTAGCGTACTCGTTCATATCAAATGAGTATCGTAACATTAATGCAAGTGATAAGATCTGTGCGATAGGATTAGCTAGATTTTGTCCAGCGATATCAGGAGCAGATCCACCGATAGGCTCATAAAGTCCGAACGATTTTTCATTAACTGATGCAGATGGAAGCATTCCTAATGAACCAGTTAACATTGCCGCTTCGTCAGATAAGATATCTCCAAAAAGGTTTTCAGTTAATATAACATCGAACTGTTTAGGAGCTCTAACTAATTGCATAGCAGCGTTATCAACAAACATATGTGTAAGTTCAACAGATGAGTATTTAGATTTATGAAGGCAACTTACAACCTCTCTCCATAAAACAGATGTCATAAGCACATTTGCTTTATCAACAGAGCAGACTTTATTAGATCTTAATTTTGCAGCTTCAAAAGCTTTTATAGCAATTCTTATTATTTCTTCTTCTGTGTATAGCATTGTATCAACAGCAGATTTTCTATCAGGTGCGATCATTTTAGGTTGTCCAAAATATATCCCACTTGTTAACTCTCTAAAGAATATGATATCAAGTCCACCATCAATAAGATTGTTTTTAAGTGATGATGATTCGATCAGTGCAGGAAAAATCTTCACAGGTCTAATATTTGCAAATAAAGAGAAATGTTTTCTAAGAGGAAGCAATGCACCACGTTCAGGTTGTTTCTCAGGTGCTAAGCCTTCCCATTTAGGTCCACCAACAGATCCAAATAGTATAGCTTGAGACTCTTCACATATTTTTACTGTTTCATCAGGAAGAGGAGTTCCAGTTTCATCATATGCGATACCGCCGATTAAAGCTTCAGTTCTTTCAAACTTTTTATTAGATTTACTTTCGATTATATCAAGTATTTTTAATGCTTGAGACATTACCTCTGGTCCAATTCCATCTCCAGCTAAAACAGCTATTTTATTCATCTAAATATACCTCTCAAATTATAATTATGTTAAAAGATCATTATATTAGTCAAATATTTTAAAATCAATAGATATTTACAGTTACTTAATTACTCTTCTAAATGAAATAATCAGAAACAGTAAGAATATTATATTAGTTAGCCACGCACCTAGAACAGGATTGAGTGTTCCTGAATATGAAAGTTTTTCAGCGTATATCTGTATAAAATTGTAAACTATAGCGAGCAGAACAGCTATAATCATTCCGAAACTTTTACTGCTACGAGCAGCTGAAACACCTAATGTAAATCCAAATAACGCTAATATGATTGATGAAAAAGGTATTGCAAAACGTTTATTTAGTTCAAACTGGTATCTGCGATCGGTAGAGTATTGTTTAAATAAGTCGGTAGTAGATAAAGTCATCGGAGTATTTACAATATCAGTTATTTTTATATTCATAGGGATATTTATTGCCATATTTTGAAACTTGATAACTGATGTATCATAGATATTGCCAACTTTAGTTATTCTTCCATCTAGCAAAATCATCTGTATACTTTTCTCTTTAGTTGGAGTGATAGCTGCTTTAGTCGCAGTTATAATAGAGTTATCATTTTTGTTTACGAGTACTAAACCTTCGTAATCTATATTATTCATTTTCTTTTTAACGTATAGAAGTATACCAGGGATACGTTCATAGATTTCATTTTCGTTTATATCATTAATAGATATGTTCTCTGTGATTTTATTAAGGTTGTTTATGGTTAATGTAGATGATTTTCTTACTAAACTAAGACTTAGTAGTAACGCTAAACCAGTAGCTATCATTGCAAATATTATAACTGGTTTTAATACATTAAATGTGCTAGCACCGATCGATCTTATTGCGATCATCTCACTATCTGATGATAGCCTACTAAAGACTAACATCACTGCAAGTAACGATGCAAGAGGGATAGTTAAGACAAGTAGAGCAGGCGTTAGAAGTAGAATAGTTTCAAAAATAAGTATAATAGAGACGTTATTTCCAAGAAATAAGTCAGCGATCTGTATAAGTTTTTCTATAAGCAGTAAAAAGATAAAAAAGATATTAGCAAAGATGAATAGAGGATATAACTCTTTAAAGATATAAAGTGATATTTTTTTAAATAATGTATTTTTCAAAGTAATCTATCTAGTTTACTTTTCGCTCTAGGGTTAGGTTGAGTATATGAGCTAAGAAGAGATTTTCTATTTACAGATACGTTTTGTTCATTTTTAGTTTTTTTATACTCTGTGCTAATTTTTTCTTCGATAATAGGTAACATAGAGTGAAGATATGTTACATTTATTTTATCACTCAGTTCACCTGCCTCGATAATTTGCATCAGTTGTGCAAAATAATTATCGAAGATATCTAACTTGCTAAGAAATGTCTCTCCCATAGGTTCAAGGATCAACTCTTTAGCAATCTCTTCACATTGTTTTAGCATTATAGAAAATTCTACCCTCATAACGAGGGTATATTAGTTTATATTTTGATATTTTGCAAGAAGTTCAATTAATTACTTTATAGAAAGATAATTAACCTGCAATATTTACCGATGCTTTTTCATATGTTTCAGGGACAATAGGAGCATCTTTTTTGCTTTCTTTATCAACAACTTCTTTCCAAGCGTCTCTAAGAGGTTCGATAAGTTTCATTACATCTTCAACTAATTGTTTATTTTTAGTTTTATTAGCTTCAATTAATTGCCATACCATGAAATCATATAGTTTCATAAGATTAGTAGATATTTCTTTAACGTCCATATTAAGAGTAGACATTAATTCAAATAATATATTTTCAGCCTTGATTATATTATTATGTGCACCTTCAATATCTGCGTTATCAATTGATTTACACGCAATTCTTAGAAATTTTAAAGTTCCATCAAGTAGAAATAGAACGATTTTACCTTTAGATGCACCGTCAATTCCTTGTTTCTGATAGATATTCATAGTCGATTTTTGTCTCACATTTGCCTCCAGTATTAAAATACTTTATTTAATTTATTATATTAATTTATTATCACTTTACGCTTGTCCGATCTGAGCTAATGCATTTGATTGCTCTTGAATTTGTTGCATTCTAATCTCCATATCGGTGAAACTCTGCCATAATCTTTCAAGATAACTTTCTACTCTTGCAGATTGAACTTTAATTTGTTCTTGTAATCTATTAAGTTGATTCTCAATTGAACCGTTAGATCCAGCTTTTTTATATAGTACCGATGAAGAGTTAGAGTTATCGGTAGTCCATGTGTCATATCTTGTAGTCCAACCTTCACTAACTACTTTATAGTCTGCCTCCTCATTTTCATTATCGACTGTCTTCTCATTTTCATTAAAGAATCTAACAACTTCGTCAGTATCTGCTTTTAAAATGTTTACAAAATTTCCATTTTTGATTATTTCGGTTATCTTTTCTACATCAGTAGATGTATCAATAAATAAACCTTTTTTAGTAGTTGACCAATCCCCAGCATCTCCACCTGCGATATTTAATCCTATGTCAGTTAAGTTGTTGAACTTACTAGTAGTATTAACATTACCTGTAAGAGTTGTTCTAAGGTTAGCTTTAATAGTTTTCAACTCACTACTTCTCCTCATGGTTTCGTTGTTTCTAAGCATAATGTGATTTTCTTCATATGTTGCTACTTCGCTTTCAGACATCTGTTGTTTTTGTTCAGCTGAAAGCGGTTCCCAATACTTATCTTTATGCTCTTTAGTAGGGGGCTCAGGTGAAAGCATTAACATTAGTTCGTTATATTTCACAGCAAACTCAGCAACAGCATCAACTGCTTTATCAGTGTTAAGATCAATAGTAAGAGTTGTCATTCCAAGATCTGTAATAGTCATACTAAGTCCAGGTATGATACCATCAATTTCGTTAGACTTTCTCTCGTATTTAACTCCATCAACAGTAAAAATACTGTTTTGTCCAGCAGTACCAACAGGTACTTCTGTTTCATAAGTATCAGTGATACCTATTGCATCAAGAAAGTTAGATGTATCTCTAGGGCTTCCTACAGTGATCTGAGCAATACTACTAGTTGAATCTAATCTAAATTTATCTAACTCTTTGTCGTATGTCATAGATACTCCAGCTCCAGAAGTGTTTATTTTGCGTATAACATCATCAACCGAATCTGTCGCTGTATCTAAAAATATTGCCACATCATTGATTGTAAAAATCCCTCTTGCAGGCTCTAGTAAAGTCGAAATACCAGACTCTTTAATCGGAGCAGCTGTGTCAACAGTTCCTTTATCTGATCCACGAATATGGATCGATCCTGATGGAAGAGATAGTTTTAAAAAATCTAAAATATTTGATGTGTCTCCAGTTTCACCTAGTTTAATATCATTAGGACCTTCCATAGTTCTCTCTAATTTAAAGAAGTTGTTCTTATAATCCCAACTAGCTTTAACACCAGCACCAGATGAGTTTATTAATCCCATTAAGCTGTTTGGAGTTAATAGTGATATATCAGGGATCTCTATTTTAGTTCCGTTAATATGAAAGAAACCGTTTAACTCATCAACTGTGTCTCCTACAACCGGTTCATCAAACAGCGTGGCTGGTGTTGTTGTTGTGAAGTAACTACCAAGCCATGTATCTATATCTCCTTGATTTGGAGGAGTAGTGCCTGATGGAACATTTGATATCTTGTCAAATGTATTACCAAGAACTTGTGTTGGTGATCCTAATTTTCTATTAACAGAACTATCATAAAGCACTCCAAATGTACCTGGTTTAACTTCAGTTTCACCTTCTAATAATGCAAGTTTAATTCCTGGGATAACTCCACCCTTAGGATCTATCATTTTATCTGTCAATCCAGCAAAGGTAGCTCCCATTACTTGATTGATCATGGTTTCTACTCTACCACTTGATACAAGTGATGATCCTGTAGTTGGCGACCCTGCAGCAGGTAATCCTAGATTGCTTATAAGTGTAGGATCACCAGATACTATTTTGATATCCATATCTTGTTTACCGTTTGAATTATAAAACGCTAATTTATGTTTGTTACTTCCCGTATCAAATTCAGTTTTAACAGCCATTTTTTGATCGTATTTTTCAGTACCTAGTCCGACGTTTAATTGATCTTCAATACTTTTTGCTATTTCTTGAATTTGCAAAGGGTTAGTAAATCCATTAAAGTTTATAGGAATAGTTGTTGTAACACCATCTATTACTATTTCAAAATCAATCTGCTTGCCATTTATAGTGTTTAAGTTATGGTGATATCTTCCAGTCGGACTAAGATTAGCATCTCCTGCTAAGAATTTCTCAAACTGACGTCCATCAGCAGCTTTAAATTCATCTGTTGCCATTTTTACGTTTGCACTAAAGTCATCAACTGTTACAGAGTGCATACCTTCAATTTGATAATCAAATGCTGGGGGTACATCAATTTCACCAGTACCCATATTTGCACCTTGAAAGAAAGATGTTTTAGGTACATATGATGTTGCAAATGAGTTTGCAGCTAATTGATCTACATCAACATTATAAACACCAGGTTTAGCTTCTGTTGAGGCACTCGCTGATAATATGTTTGGGTTTGCGACTGATACATCTTTACTTTTAAATGTACTTTCCAATTTAAGTGGAAATAAAGATTCTTTTAGGATTGTGATAGCATCAATAACATTATTATATGCTGCTTGTTCTAATGCGAGAAAGTGTGATTTCTCATTCAATCTATCTACTGGGACCATAGCCGAAGCTACCATTGAATCTACTATTGCGTTGGTATCAAGTCCTGAAACGATACCACCTACTCTTAAAGCTTCCATTCTAACCTCCTTGCTGGATAGTTACTTTATAATTTAAAACACGGTGTAATTCATATTGTGAATTACGTTATTTATAAAGTGTGATTTAATCCTTTAAATCTCTTACTCTCTCTTTATCGTTCATACTTTAAATAACTTTAGTTTTTTTTAAATATTTATTTATATATCTAATGCTATAAGTAGCATATCGTCAATTAGATTAGTTTCTAAAGGTATTTTACAAGATTATTTTTGGATAGTTTTCATTTGGAAGATTTCTAAGATATTGTAAGGTGGTTTATAATATGGCTTGTAAGGAGAATTATAAGGTATCTGATTGCACAACAGCTTTTATAGAGTAATCCTCAATTATAATTGTTTGCTTAGATATCTGTTTTAACTCCTCTTTAGAGTGGGTAACAAATATAGTTGGGATATGAAACTCTGTAGCCATTAATTTATAAAGATCAAGTAACTGTTCTTTCTTTTTACTATCAAGAGATGCGTTTGGTTCATCCATTAATAGTAGTTTAGGTCTTGATAAGATAGCTCTACCGATAGCTACACGACTTTTCTCTCCACCTGATAGTTTGTTAGGTTTTCTATCAAGCAACGCTTCTATCCCTAAGATAGATATAATATTATCGAAATTTATATCATTTTTGCTACCTGAACTTGATCTACAACCAGCTTCTCGTTTACAACCGTAGAGTAGGTTAGATTTTACAGATAAATGTGGAAAAAGTTTTGTATCTTGAAAGATAACTCCAACATTACGTTGATGAATAGGTTGATTTATATTATTTTCTGAATTAAATAAAACTGTATCGGATATTTTTATATATCCAGCGTCTGGTTTGATAATTCCTGCTATCATATTGATAAATGTACTTTTACCAACACCTGAGTCTCCAAATACGCCTAAGATATTAAAATTATCTATCTTAACTTTATAGTTGAATGAGTTATCTCCTAGCTGTTTTTTAATATTTATATCAAGTGTATTCATCTATCTATCCTTAGAACTGGCGATTGTTTTTCTCACAAACACCTCTGATAATATAAGTGATAAAAACGCTATAACTATAGATATAATCACAAGTTTTATTATTGACGCATCAGCTGATGACGGATTTTGTATAAGAGAGTATATCTCAATAGGTATAGTATTTGTTTTACCGGGGATATTAGATACAAATGTGATAGTTGCTCCAAACTCGCCTAAACTTCTTGCAAATGCAGTAACTGTACCTGCGATTATGCCGTTCATAGCCAGAGGTATAGTTATCGTAAAAAACACCTTTAATTTTGATGCACCAAGCGTTCCTGCGACTTTTTCATACGATGGATCGACCTGCTCAATCGCAACACGGATCGCTCTTACCATTAATGGAAAAGATACAACTGCAGAGGCTAAAACTGCTCCTTTCCAGTTAAATGCGAACGATATATCGAATAGGTTATATAGATATTTTCCGATATATCCATTTTTGCCGAACGTAAGCAGAAGAAGGTAGCCTGTTATAACGGGAGGTAAGATTAAAGGTAGATTTACAATTGAGTCTAATAAAATTTTCCCTCTAAATGAAAACCTAGCTAATATATATCCACATAAGATACCAAAGGGGAGGGTAACAATGATTGAACATAAGGCAATCTTTAACGATAGCTTGATAGCTGTTAGTTCGTTATAATTAAAACTTAAAAATCCATCCACTAGACTGACTTAAATCCATATTTTTTAATAACTTCTATCGCTTCATCTGAGAACAAATACTTATAAAAACTTGTAGTTATAAGTGAATGGTTCTCTGCAACTATAGCTGCTGTGTATCTTATATCTCCATATAATAATGGATCAAGAGTTTCTAATAGATTGTACTCACTTTTCTTTAACGATGTGGCATCTGTAGAGTATACAATTGCAAGTTCTACTTCTCCCAGTTGGATATATCTTGTTGCTGTTCTTACAGAATTAACAAACACAGCATATTTTTCTATTTTGTTAAACAATCCGCTATTGGTAAGAAACTCTTTAGAGTATTCTCCAACAGGGACAGAGTTTGGATCACCTAACGCTATCTTCCCTCTATTTTTTGATAGATAAGCGATCATATTGTTAATATTAACTTTTTTTACTTTTTGATTACCGATTAAAACTAATACATTTCTAATAGGTAATCTTTTAACATAGTTTTTATCTAATAAACTTTTATCATCAAGATAGTTAATCCATTTAGTTGAGGCAGATATAAAGACGTTAAAAGGAGCACTATTTTCAATTTGTCTTGCAAGAGTTCCAGATCCTGAGCTTGATATATTTACGGTGTGTTCAGGATACTTTTCCTGATAACTATTTGCGATCTCAGTAATAGCATCTACTAGAGAAGAGGCTACTGCGACATTGATTTCTCCTGAAAAAACTCTATCAAGTTTAACCATTTTATATTCAGGGTTTAGAGGTTTATGTCTTGCTTGAGTATCTGCTGTATTTACAAATATAAATATTGTCAATAAAATCATTTTTAATAAAAAAGTCGAAAATGTTAAAGTTGTTCTTTTCATTTCAATTACCGTCCTAAAAATATATTGAAAGCATAATATATATTGAAAGCATAACATAGATTGAGAGTATCACAGTTATGTTGAGAGTGTTTTATGTATTAAAAGTATAACATATATATTGAAAGTATAACATATAAATCTAAAGAATATGTATGTATGTCAAAATAGCACCAAAGATTTGCTTAGTCAAGCCGAAAGGAACTTATAATAGATTTTTAAATATAGGTTTTTGAGGTATGTTTAGTAACCATCTATGAGTTTGACAAAAACTCTTAAAACTAGTAGAATTTGCATCACATAACATTTAGAATTTACATCACATAACATTGAATGGTGTTCAATTCAAGTAGTATAGTTTTTATTATATTAGATACGGAGAAGTTATGAATGGAAAAGCAGTTACAGCGATTATAGCTCTTTTAGTAGCATCATTAATATGGGCAGTTGCGTTTATCCCTACTAGATATAACGGTGAATTAGGGATAGGTGTATTCTTTGAGATACTATTTCGCTACACTGTACCACTTATAATATTCGGTGTTATAGCGTTCAAAAAGATTAAATGTACATCTAAAACTGTAATACGCAACTCTGTTATCACAAGCGTATGTTTATTTGTAGCGTTAAGTTGTTCTATATACGGTGTTCGTGCTGTAAGTTATGGATCGATAGGGATACTGCTTGTCTCATTAAGCGTAATACTTGTACCTATTGCAAGTATGTTGATCTATAAAAAGAGAGTACCATTAATATTATTTCTTTCAGCAACGGTATCACTTACTGCTATAATTATATTGGCTAATGAGCAAGGTGCATTATTTGTATCATCTGTAGATCCGTTAGATATTACAGGTACAATCTCATCTACTGTTAGTGGTGCAACTAATATAATAACTCCTAATATAGGTATACTTATCTGTGTTGTTGCAAGTTTTGGATACACAGCATATATCTTGCTCTCTAACAGAATAATGAAGAATGATACACCTCCTGAAGTTCTACTATTTTTTCAAAGTTTAACATTCGTTGTTCTAAGTATCCCTCTTGTACTATTTCTTGAAAGAGAGAGTTTAATGGCGATCGATATATCAGTATGGACAGATCCAAAAACGTGGTTATCACTTGGATATATCGGTTTCTGTGCAGGTACAATCGCATATTATTTATACTTTTTCGGACATAAATATAGTGCACCAACAACAGTTGCAGTAGTCCTTTCATCACAAAAAATATTCGCACTAATAGCTGATATAGTAATTATTAAAATAACACTTAATACCAGTCAGATTGTTGCATACTTGATGATAATCGTTGCAACGCTTACAGTTGCTATATACGTAGGTAGAAAAACTAGTTAATAATATATTATATTGTATCATGTCGTAATTATGCAATACGATCTAATACAGTCGATATAGATCAAGTAACATTGTCTAACTCTTTGACAAACGAGAACTATATTATTTATATTAATTTACAAATATATTGATAAATTGATATAAAAAATTTTACAGCCTATTATATTTGTTTCCTCTGTTACTGATTATTTGATACAAATAATGTTACGAGTTTATCTATTTTATTTGCATCTATTTTTGATTTGTCGTTACTTGTAATATATGAAACCAAGTTTTTAACACCTTGTTGTTGTGTTGAAAAAATAGGCACATCACTTTCTCCAGTAACCTCAAGAAAGACTGTACCACTAGAGAAAAAAACTGATGCTTCAACCCAACTATTTACACTATTATTTTTGAGATAATCTATCAGATAACGCAACTGTCTTTTAACTTGTTTTACAGGGTTGTGCAACGTGCTATGATACGCTTTAGGATAACGATACCCACGTCGTTTTGTCTGTGTCCAGTTCTGATCGTAAAGATCTCCTTTGATCTCTCCTACCCAGTTTTTTATCTCAACAATAAACACTCCTGTTTCGCCTACAACAATGATATCTATTTCAGCTTTAGAGGTAGGAGATGAGATAACAATATTTCTTAAAACGTAATAATCTTTAGGAAGATATTTTACAAGCATGGTAGTTAGAAATCTTTCACCTTGAACACCATGATTAATCATCTCTGCTTCTTTCTTATCTAAATTGAATGGGTTCCAGTGTATGATATATCCAAACATCACGACTATAACAACAAAGAATAGAGCATGAAAAAAGAAGTTTTCAACTGTACCTGCAACAAATTTAAGGTATAGAATTGTGATGGAAGGGAGCACAGGCATTATCAATATTTTGAGAAGCACTGTCTTTAACCGTGATCGTTTATATTGCGATAATTTAATCTCTAAATCATTTTTAGTCTTGCATAGTTTTGCCATTTTCATTACACCTCTAGGTTTTTTATTATTATGTATAAATGCATTTAATTATTAATAGTTAACTATACAGCGGTTGATATTTAATTATCAAATTATCATAAGTTTATTTTTAGTATATATTAATTTATAGATAAGTGAAGATATTTTTGCTTTTTTGATAGCGTATTTAATCATCATTTTTTCTGTTTATAGATGATTTTTAGGGTTTTTGTTTATGCTTGTGATCTTGTTCATAAAATACTCTATACCCTCTAAATATCTACATCTGATAAACAGATCTATTATTCAATTTCAGATAGTTATATTATCGTGGGGACATCAATGAAATTGACACGGAGAAATTTTGTAAAAGCATCTTTGTCAACAGTTGTAGGAACTGCTACGATTGGAATGGGAGATAATGGAACTATTGTTACAGAGGCGTTAGCGACTGTTTCAAACTCAGATTTTGGTATTGAAAAACAAGTTTTTTTATGTTGTAGAATGTGTGCTCAGTCCTGTCCGATGGTTGGTTATGTGCGAGACGGTAGATTAGTTCGTCTTGAAGCCAATCCAACTTTACCGTATTCGGCTATCTGTGGACGAGGTAAGGCAGCGGATCGGTGCTCTTTATAATCCAGACAGGATTAAGACTCCACTTATCAGAGTGGGTGAACGTTGAGAGGGGAATTTAGAGAAGTATCATGGGACGAGGCGTTAGAGATGGTTTCAACTAAGCTAAAAGAGTTAAGGGATAACAATGAAGCTCATACGGTAGTTTATATGCCAAGATTTAACACTGCTAGAGGGCTAGATGATTACTTCATGAAATGTTACGGTACTCCAAACACGTTTAGTTATGCAGATGGTTGTTTCGCTTCAGCAAATGAGTTAGGTTTAGGTTCTATTTTTACAGGTGGTAAAGAGGCACGATCTGGTAATACTGCTGTAATGGGTGATTATGAAAATGCAAAATTAGCAGTTTTAATAAGCAGAAATCCAGCAGGTTGTTTAGTAGCATTTACTTTGGGAGCAGCTTACGATAGAGGGCGTAAAAATGGATTAAACTGTATAGGTGGTGGCGGTGCTGATATGGCTACAGCATTAACTAAGATGGAGATGATTTTATGTATCTCTCCATACTGGAATGAAACAAGAATGTATGCAGATGTGATTGATGAAGATATTTGTGTTGGGTGTCAGGCGTGTAAAAGATGCTTGTCCTTCAGTTGCAATCTTTTCTGGTGATGAAGACTATGTAAAAGCAGAAGCACAAAAACGTGTTGAAAACTACACTAAGATATTTGATAAACCATTTATAGCTTACGGGATAGATGAAATAAATTCACAGGTTGGAACGTTACAATATATCACTATTGCGCCTGTTGAAAATCAAGATGAGTATCTAATACCTAAGTCGCCTAGAAGCTTTACTGCAACTGCGCGTGATGTTATTAAAGTTGGTGGAGTTATAGCTGGTGCTGCGACATTGGCTGCTGTTGGGTTACATGCAAGACATTGGAAGAAAAATCGTGAAAACTCACCATTTAATAACGAGGAGGAGAAATAATGAGTAACAATAATACAAATGAAATAAGATTATTCTCAAATATGCAGATACGGTATCATAAACATATTATACATGTGATAATGTTTTTAATTATAACAGGTACACTACTTGTATCTCCTGCGTTTTCATAGTTAGCGTATCTGTTTGGAATACCGTTCTCAGTTTTTTCTGGGATAAGTGCAACAGATCAAACTATACATACAGGTATCCAGGTAGGTAGAGTAGTCCATAGAGGTATCGGTGTTGTGTGGATTATTATTTCTATTCCTTTTATAATGTCTATGTTACCTAAGATTTTTAAATGGGATGCTACACCTCATAAGGATGCTGATGAAACTTGGATGCAATATATTAAAGATGGGGTTATAGATAGTAAAACAGTATACATTGATTTAAAGTATCCAAAAAAGATGGGTAAATATAATATTTTTCAGATGCTTGTTGTATGGGGTGTTGCTGGTTTATGTATATTAATGTTAGTTTCAGGAGTTCTATTAAGCGTTAGAACAAGTTTAAATCCTGATTTTGCAGTAGTATTAAGAACGTTACACCTTGCTGGATATGTTGCTATGTTAATATTTCTTATCATACATATTTATCTTGCTGTACATCCGATTAACAGTGCTGGTTATAAGGCTATATTTAAAACTGGTACAGATACAATCGAGCATGCGAAGAAGAAACATCCAGGACTTTTCAAAAATAAGTCTTAGAGTATGAAGTTAGAGTATATAGAGTAAGAATTGATTTAGAAAGCCATCTTAAATAATTATATTTAGGGTGGCTTTTTTATTAAGAGTAGGTAAGTATACCGAAGGGGATATTTCTAAATATGGTTAGTGAGCTTGATATATTTATCAATAATTAGAAATGATTGTTGAATGACTATTTGGTATAATATTTGCTATTGATACTACGAATAGCGAGAGGTTGTTGATAAGTGTTTGATAAAAATAAATTACTATATGTAAGAAAGAAGTATAAGAAAACTCTTTTACTACAACCAAATCTTATAGATAAGAAGATTGCTATTCTATCAGGTTCAACGCAAGAGATCGTAATTTCATTTCTTGAAATATTTTTACTAGAAGCAGGTATCAGACCTACATTTTATCTAGGAAGTTATAGTAGATATTACGAAGATGCAATAGATATAAAAAGTGAGTTTTACAATTTCAAACCTGATATAACATATATTCATACTTCGTATAGAAACCTACAACATCTACCACAACCTCTTGATACGGTAGAGATTGTTGATAAAAAACTTAACGAAACATTCGATTATTTTAGTACTGTTTGGGAGAGTATATCTCAGAACTTAGATACTGTGATTATACAAAACAATTTTGAGCTTCCACCGTATAGGTTATACGGTAATTATGATAGAACACATTTTACAGGTAAATCAAATTTTATATCATTATTAAATAATAAAGTTGCAGAGTATATCGGTTGCAATGAGAATATTTATATAAATGATATAAATTATCTATCATCGTATATAGGGTTAACTAACTGGTATGATTTTAGTGCTTGGTATAACTACAAGAATGCGATGAGTATAGACGGTATGATTATTACTGCATACAATGTATCAAGTATTATAAAAAACATTTATGGAAAAGTAATCAAAGCTGTTATGTTAGATTTAGATAATACTTTATGGGGAGGTGTTATCGGGGACAGTTCTATAGATGGAATTGATCTAGGTAAGGAAAGTGCAGTTGGAGAAGCGTATCACGATTTTCAAACCTATTTAAAAGAGGTTAAAGATACAGGTATACTGTTAAATGTTGTATCTAAGAACGATGAAGATATAGCTAAGGTTGGATTTACCCATCCAGCGTCTGTGTTAGAGCTAGATGATTTTATCTCATTTAAAGCTAACTGGAAAAACAAAGATGAAAATATTGTACAGATATCTAATGAGTTGAGTTTAGGTGTAGATAGTTTTCTATTTATTGATGATAATCCAGTTGAAAGAGAGTTTGTTGAAACGTCATTAATATCAATTAAAGTACCTGAGATATCAACAATAGAAAATTATATTGCAGAGATAGATCGTTATAATTATTTTGAAAAAGTAACTTTTTCAGATGATGATAGAAAAAGAAGTGAATACTATAAACAGAATAGTAAAAGAGATGTAGAGAGTCAAAAGTTTACTAATTATAACGATTATTTGAAAACTTTAGAGATGACAGCGACACTCTTACCATTTGACGAGATATCATTAAGCAGAGTAACACAACTTATAAATAAAACTAATCAATTTAATCTTACAACAAGAAGATACACAGATGTTGAAGTTAAAAATATCGCATCATCAGATAGATATATAACACTCTATGTTGTTTTAAAAGATAAGTTTGGAGATAACGGTATTGTGTCAGTTGTGATAGCATCTATTGTTGATAGTGTTGCGATTATCGATTTATGGGTTATGAGTTGTAGAGTTTTTAAGAGAGATTTAGAGTTGTTAATAATGGATAAACTAGTAGCAAAATGTTTACAGTTAAAAGTAGATAAAATTAAAGGTATTTACTATCCGACTTTAAAAAATAGTATCGTTAAAAATATATATAAAGAGTTTGGATTTACGAAGATAGATGAAAATCTTTTTGAGTTATCAACAATAGAATATAAAAAAAAGAGTTTAGTTATTATGGAGACAATATGAGTAGGGATGAAATTTTAAATAAGATGCAAGATATATTTCGTGAAAACTTTGATGACGATACTTTAGTAATAACAGATAGTACAAGTGCTGCAGATATAGAGGAGTGGGATTCGCTTGAACAGATTTGTCTTATTGAAACAACCCAATCATACTTTAAGATTAAAATACCTGTAAAGGATGTAGTTGCATTAAGGAATGTTGGAGACTTGGTTGATGGGATTTTTTCCAATAAGTATGTGTCAACAAAATGAAGTACGATGAAATCAATTTAGGGGATAATGTAAGTTTTGAGGTTACTGTTACTCAAGATATGGTTGATAAGTTTGTTGAGATATCAGGAGACAACTCAGATATTCATATAGATAGAGAGTTCGCTATAAAATTAGGATATAAAGATATAGTGGTTCATGGTATGCTACTTGCGTCATTTATTTCAAGAGTATCTGGATGTCTGTTAGCAGGTAGTTTATCTACTACCCAAGGGATGGAGTTAAAATTTAATAATCCTGTATTTATTGGAGATAGATTGCTTATTTCATCTAAAGTAGTAGAGAAGTTAGATACTTTTAAACGTGTTAAAGTGAAATCAATGATATATAAACTAAGTGATAATATGGATGATGCTAAAACAATTTGTGTAAAGGCAAGTTTTATTGCGGGTCTGTCTGCGTAAGACAATAAATAATAATAATGGAAGTGTTAAGATGTACGAAAACGTGAAATTAAATAAGCATGGATACTATGAGCTGAAAAAAATGCCTACGGCAAAAGAGTTAGCTGATCTTTATGAAAAAGAATATTATCAAGAGTCTAGCGGTCCTTATCAAAAAAAGTATTCTGATGATGAAATACAACTTTTGATAAGTAAGTTAGAGCAGAAATTACTAATATTTAACACATGGTTTATAAGAAAAAGTGCAGAGAAAACAACTATGCTTGATGTTGGTTGTGGCGAAGGGTTTGCAGTGAAGTTTTTCTCAGATCAAGGTTTTGAGGTAACTGGATTAGATTATTCAAGCGAAGGAATTAGTAATCATAATAGCTCAATTAAAGATAAAGTTGTTGTTGGTGATATTTATAATTCTATATTAGAGTTAGAGAAGAAAAATAAAAAGTACAATATTATTAATATAGATAATGTTTTAGAGCATGTATTAGATCCTGAAAAACTATTATCTGATTTAACTAGTAAGCTTTTAGCAGATGACGGTATCTTACTTATAAAAGTTCCTAATGATTTCTCAATAATACAACAATATTTTTACGATAAAAAAATCATAACAGGTTCTAAGCAGTGGTGTAGCGGAATACATCACATACAGTTTTTCAATCAGAATGGATTAACAAATCTTGCTAAAGAAGCAGGGTTAGAAAAAATTGTTTATTATGGAAACTACTTAACAGAATTAATGGTATTTAATACAAATACTAATTACTATGAGAACCCTGAAGTTGGCAAATCATGTCATCTTGCTCGTGTAGAGATGGAAAACTTTTTTCACTCTATCTCTCCTGCTAAATCTCTTGAACTTTATAAAGTATTAGGAGACATGGGGCTAGGAAGAGAGATTATTGGTATCTATAAAAAAGCAAAATAGGTTGACAAATAAATGGATACAAGTATTTATAACAAAATTTTAAACTCTATAAATATCAATAAAGATGATAACCTTTTTATATCTTCAGATATGGGAAGGTTATTGTTTAATTATTTAGAACAAGGTATAAAATTTGATTGTAATTTATTTATAGATGCTATACAGGAGAAGATTGGTGAGAATGGCACTTTAATATTTCCTACTTACAACTGGAAGTTTTGTAAAGGAGAGAGTTTTGATTATCATAAAACACTCTCTAAAACAGGTATATTGTCAAAGGTAGCGTTAAAGAGAGATGATTTTAAACGTACTAAGCATCCGCTTTACTCATTTGCTGTATGGGGGAAAGGACAAAAAGAGTTATATGACTTAGAGAATATTTCATCTTTTGGTATCGGTTCACCATTTGATTATATGCATAAAAATAACTTCAAAAATTTATTTATTGATGTGAGTTACCAAGATAGTTTAACATTTATTCATTACATTGAAGAGGTTATTGGTGGTAAAGATTTAGAGTATCGGTATATGAAAGATTTCATATCTGATTATATAGATGAGAATAATCATAAATCAGAAAGAACATACTCTATGTTTGTTCGTGATCTAGAAAAGAATGCTCGACATGATTTTACTGATATCACGAAAGATATTGATGATGGTGGATTGTCTAAAAAATATATAGTAGATGATAGCGAATATACAACATTAATGTTAAGAGATATATATCCTATAGTTGAAAATGATATCAAATATAATCGTAGTAAAAGGATCGCTATTTATGACGGACAGTAGCAACATAACAACAAGTAACACAAACGATACAACAGGTAATGACATATATAATTTATGCGAACAACTTTACCCTATAATGCGTAGTTTGACAGGTAATGGTAATAGAGAGACGCTCAAAATATTACAAGGTATAGTTCCAGAGCTAAAAATCCATGAAGTTCCATCAGGTAGCAAGGTGTACGATTGGACAGTCCCTAAAGAGTGGAATATTAGAGAAGCGTGGATCAAAGATAGTCGTGGCAATATCGTTATCGATCTCAAAAATCACAACCTACATATATTAAACTACTCTGTACCAGTTCATAAAAAAATTAAATTAGAAGAGTTAGAGGAGCATCTTTACTCTCTAGTAGATGATCCAGATGTTATACCGTATGTTACATCGTACTATAAAGAACGTTGGGGTTTTTGTCTAACACATAACGATCGTATGCTTTTAACTGATGATGAATATGAAGTATATATTGATAGCGATCTAAAAGATGGTAGTATGTCGTACGGTGAAATTTTGATTAAGGGTGATACAGATGAAGAGATATTTTTATCAACATATATATGTCATCCGCAGATGGCGAACAACGAACTATCAGGACCTACTGTTACTATATATTTAGCTAAATGGTTGTTATCGTTAGAAAAGAGAAGATACTCTTATCGAATAATTTTTATTCCAGAAACGATAGGAAGCATAACTTATCTTAGCAAGAATATTGATGTAATGCAGAAGAATATTATTGCTGGATTTGTTTTAACTTGTATAGGTGATAATAAAGTTTACTCATATATTCCAAGTCGAAAAGGCGATACGCTTGCAGATAAGATAGCTTTAAAAATATTGTCAGAAGTTGAAGGTAGTGATGAGACAAAAATCTGTTACTACTCATATTTAGATAGAGGAAGCGATGAGAGACAGTATAATTCACCGAATATAGCACTTCCGGTTTGCAGTGTTACAAGATCAAAGTACGGTAGTTATCCAGAGTATCATACATCGGACGATAATCTTGATGTAATATCAGCAGATGGATTATTTACATCGTATCAACTATATCAAAATATAATTAATGCACTTGAAAATAATTACTACTATAAAGCGACTCAATGTTGTGAACCACATATGAGTAAGCATGGGTTATATCCAGATATCAGCTATAAGAATTCAGCTAATTTCACTATAGATATGATGAATTTTTTAGCGTACACAGATGGTAGTATGGATTTGATTGATATCAATAATATTATAAATTCAAAACTTCCGATTTCAAAGTTGATCGGTATAGCAAAACAGCTAGAAAGTAAAGGATTGATTGTAAAAGATATAAGTATCTAAACCTAATAAATCATAATTGATCTCACATAAAATTATATATATAGCAAATATTATCATTAGAATATAGTGATAATATTGACAACAAGTAACGAATATGATAATTTGATATCATACTGTTAATACTAATTTAACGTAAATTTAACTGTAGGGGGAATTATTATGTTTTTTGGTGGAAGAATAGGTATGTTTTTGATAGGAGTTGCAATAGGCGGAGCTACAGTTTATACACTTAGATCTCAAAATGGTAGAAAAGCATTAGCAAAAGTAATAGGCAAGGGATTACAGTTAAAAGAAGATGCTGCAACGTTAGTTGAATCAATCAAAGAAGATGCATCAGATATAGTTGAAGAAGCGAAACATGCAAATAAAGCTAAGAAAGCGTAAGATTAACATTAATTAATTGAAAATCTTATAAAATGTAATAATTACTTATGAATATAGCAATATCTCATCGACTTCCTAATCGCATTCGGTTAATGTATAATAAATCTGAGTACTCTATTAAACAGATGATATTAGCACAAGAATTACTCTCTTTTCAAGAGGGGGTAGTTTCTGTAAATATCAATCATAGAACTGGTAGCATTCTTATGTATTATGAAGGTGTATCAGAGAAGCAGATATTATCATATGTTGTTGCTATGGGTGATAAGTATCTAAATGATCAAGAGCTGTTAGATCATATTAGTGAAGAGATAGAGGATATTAGTTTATTTAAATCTATCTCAACTCTTATTATCGCTCATTTTTCAAGACGATTACTTCCATTTCCTATTCGCACAGCGTTGTTACTGTTCAACTCTATTCCAAGAATATTTAAAGGTCTTAAAACTGTTTTAGGTAGTAGCGAAATGAATGCAGAAACGCTTGATGCAGCTGCGATATCAATGGCGTTGTATACTAGAGATTATAATTCAGCAGGAAATATCGGACTACTATTAAATATTAGTGATACATTAGAGCGTCATACACGTAAAAAATCATATGAAAATCTTTCAGCAGCACTTATGGCACATACAGATTCAGTTCAGTTGGTTATAGATAATGAAGAAATTACTGTGTCATCAGATTCTGTAAAGATAGGTGATATTGCTATTTTACGTGCAGGGTATACTATTCCTATTGATGGTGTTGTTATCTCAGGTAATGCGTCAGTTAATCAATCTGCGATGACAGGCGAGTTTCTTTCTGTTCATATTTATGAAGGTGTTAATGTATATGCAGGTAGTTTTGTTGATGATGGAGAAGTATTAGTTAAAGTAGTTGCAAAAGGTAATGATACTCAAACAGGCAAAATATCTAAAATGATAGAGAACTCTCAACTATTAAAATCGCAGATAGAGAAGCGATCAGAGAGAGTTGCTGGTAAACTGGTAAAATATAGCTTTATACTTGCATTTTTAACATATTTTTTTACTAGAGATATAAGAAAAGTATCAGCTACGTTGATGGTCGATTATTCATGTGCTATGAAGTTAGTTGCACCAGTTGCGGTTTTATCTGCTATACGAGAAGCTGCAACACGTGGGATAATTATTAAGGGTGGTAAGTTTTTAGAGAATGCCGCCCATACGGAAACGATAATCTTCGATAAAACAGGTACGTTGACATTAGCATCGCCGAAAGTTAAAGATATTATCGGGTTTAATGATTACACACCAGAAGAAGTTCTAAAAACTGCTGCATGTTTAGAGGAGCATTTTCCTCATCCGTTAGCAGAAGCTGTAGTTGTGCGATGTCAAGAAGATGGAATAGAGCATGTTGAAGAGCATGCAAAAGTAGAGCTTGTAGTAGCACATGGTTTAAAATCATCAATCAACGGCGATAGACTACTTATCGGATCTGCACACTTTGTACTAGATGATAATAAAATAGAGATATCAGTTAATGAGATATCGAAGATAAATGAGTTTATAGATTTAGGTTATTCGATCTTATATTTAGCTAAAAACTTATCATTAATGGGTATTATAGCGATAGAGGATACAGTTCGTCCAGAGGCTAGACAGGTTATAGAAAGGTTGAAAGCAGATGGTGTAGAGCGTGTAGCTATCCTTACGGGAGATAATCATAGATCGGCAGAGAACATTGCAACGAAGGTTGGCGCTGATATCTGTAAATCAGAGGTATTACCTAGCGAGAAGGTAGTATATCTTGAGAGTATGCGTAAGTATGGTAAAATTCTTATGGTAGGCGATGGGATTAATGATGCTCCTGCGTTATCATCAGCAGATACGGGAATTGCTATGTATAACTCTTCAGGCATGGCAACAGATTCTGCTGATATTATATTATCTGATGAAGGGTTAAATGATCTTATTCATACACGACGACTTGGTAGTAGATTATTAAAACGTATAAGTACAGCAAATAAGATGATTATAGGAATTAATTCGTTTCTTATATTCGCAGGTTTGACAGCTATTTTAACGCCAGCAAAAGCAGCGGTATTACATAATTTATCAACAGTTGGAATTAGTGCATGGTCATCAAGAAAATTGTTAGATAAAGGAGAGTAAGATATATGATCTCTTCATTTTTTGATGGACGAGTAAGATTAAAGTCTAAAATGTTTAAAGATAAAGTCATAACTGATGAGATTATATTTACTCTTTCATCTATTAAGGCGATAACGTATATGGAAAGAAACGAAGTTACTGGTAGTTTGCTTATAGAGTATGATCCGATTAAGATACCATTTATGAAATTGACATCATTACTCCCGTTGTTGGAAGAGATGAAAACCGTTTATGAGAATTATACACCAGAAGATTACGATACAATGCGTAATCTTATTGCACAGTTGAAGGAGAAGCTTTAAGTAAGG
Source organism: uncultured Deferribacteraceae bacterium (assembly GCA_947041225.1). Classification (GTDB taxonomy): domain Bacteria; phylum Chrysiogenota; class Deferribacteres; order Deferribacterales; family Mucispirillaceae; genus CAMQYB01. The sequence goes on from CAMRDM010000011.1 coordinate 23,474, forward strand.
GAGTGTGATGCTAGCTAAATCTATCTATCAACATATATCCGTCATAGTCAAATGATAGCTAAGTCTAATTATTAATTTATATCCGTCATAGTCAAATAATAGCTAAATCTAATTATTAATTTATATCCGTCATAGTCAAATGCTAGCTAAGTCTAATTATTAATTTATATCCGTCATAGTCAAATGCTAGCTAAATAAACTCTCATATATTATAGTTGCCGTATATCGATCACAATGTCTATCTATCTATCTATCTATCTATCTATCCCAACAGTTACTCCCTCTATTATTTTGCTCCAGAACTGGTTATCAATATAGCGTATCGTAACAACAACTCTTGTCAATTTCTTTATTTTATTTCACAGACTATTCAATAACAGTAAGTCGTATTAAACAATATATTTATATAGCATTACCATTAATATATAATGGTAATGCTACATGTAATTGACAACAAGTTATTTATACAATACTCTATAAGTTGTAATTTATATATATATATGTTAGGTATGTAATATGTATTTGCAATATATTAAGAGTTCCTTGCTGTGTAGTTGTTTATAGATATTAAGTTACTGTATTTTAGTTGTTATCAAAGAGGGGAAGAGATAAGATGCGTAAAATATTTTTAGTAGTTGTTACAGTTCTTTTAATTTCAAATATCGGCTATGCTGAGATGATTTTAAATGCGAAGAAAGAACCACGCGATAACTTTTTCTGGTTAAGTCAGATGAATAAGGCAACATTGGTAACTAGTGTTCAATTAGGGATTATAAGTAAAGAGAGTGCAAAAAACTACGCATTAGCGATTAAGAAAGTTATTAAAGATGCAAATAAGTATGGTGCTTTTCGTCCCCGTTCTGCATTAAAGTACGAGCCTTTATTGATTAAAGAGGCAGGTCAAAATATAACAGAATTACACGCAGGTAGAAGTTCTCAAGATATGCACGCAACATATAGAGTAGCTATTATTCGTGATAATTTATTAGAGCTTGCGACGTCATTAAGTAAAGTAAATAAAACGTTACTTCGTTTAGCATCAGCAAATATAGATACGATAGTTCCAAATTATACAAATGGAGTTGTAGCATTACCAAACAGTTTAGCTCATAATTTATTGGCATATTATTCAGCTTTCCAGCGTGATGAGGAGAGAATTCGTGAGCTTTACAATCGCATAGATATGTCTCCTTTAGGTTCAACAGTTTTAAACGGTACAAGTTGGCCACTTGATAGAGAGAGTCTTGGTAAATATTTAGGTTTTTCCAAACTAGTTGATAACGCTTATGATGCAACACAGATATGGACAATTGATATACCAATAGAATCAGGTGCAGTAATACAAAGTATCGCATTTCACATCGGTTCGATTATAGAGGATATCTTCTTACAATATTCGCAAACTATCCCTTGGATAGTATTATCAGAAGGTGATGGATCAACATATGTATCAACAGCTATGCCACAGAAACGTAATCCGGGTGCGATGATAACAGTTAGAAGAGAGGCATCAGATGCGATAACTCAAGGTATGTCTCCCCTTATTCGTGCACACAATTTACCTTATGGTTTCGTTGACGGAGAAGATACTGAGTCTAATGGGAAAATGTTTATAACTATATTAAGTGCGACAGATAAGTTGAATAATGTTTTAAATAGATTACTTGTAAATCCAGAGAGAGCGTTAGTTGAAGTTAATAGTGATTGGTCGTCCTCTCAAGAGGTAGCAGATTTATTAATGCGTAAGTATGATGTTCCGTTTAGAGTAGGACATCATTTTGCATCACAGCTAGTTGCATATGGCAGAAGTAAAGGCTTAACACCACTTACGTTTCCGTATGATGTTGCACAACAAATATATAAAGAAACGATGATTAAAACTTACGGAGATAATGCTACAGATACTATATTTCCTATCCGTGCAGATGAGTTTAAAGCAACGGTTGATCCTTCAAATATTATGTTAAATAGACAAACGATAGGCAGTTCAAATCCGAGAGAGATTGAACGCATGATTAAAGAAGCGAACGCTCAAATACGTAAACAAGACTCTTGGATAAACAAAAATAAAAGCCATATAAATTCGAGCCTTCAACGATTAGATAATGATTTCAAGAAACTTGCTAAATAGTTTAGTAAGGTTGAAAATTAGTTTAGATATTAAACTCTGTGCTTTGCAGGTTTTTTGTTCTCATGGTTTTGTTTTATTTATAAATGTATGAATAAGGTTTTAAACAGTGATATATATACATTATCATAATGTATATGCTTTATCGTTTTTGTTCCCCTTGCTCACATACTAAAAAATATTGCAACAAGAATTTTTTTATCATATACGAGGGAGTTTTATGAAAGAGATAAAAGAGATGATGATCGGAGATAACTTAATTATAGTTGATGGAACAACGCTGAAATTTCCGATGTCGTTAGCTGAAGTTGTAGCTGTTTTTGGAGAGTATACAGTCGCAAAAGGTATAGCGTCTCATACAGATTAGTATAAGACAACGTATGTTTTTCATAACTATGGAATTCTGTTTTCAACAGATGATTATACACTTAAAAACCTTAAACGTAATAAAGCATATATAGATGATGAGCATTTTATTGAGAGTATCATAATTTACAAAAACTTATCTAAAGAAATGATTTTATCGAAATTGAATACTGTTTTTGAATATCCGAAATCTATATGTAATATAATAAAGATTAATCAATATGAAAATAAAGAAACTCTTCCATCAGAAACTTCATGTCGTAATGATAGGATTGAGATATTTCCGTCGTACACAACAACAGCCTATATTTTGACACCTGACAATATGGAAGTTGAGTTTGATAATGAGGGACAATTTATATATCCAGTAGTAGTTTCATACTCTCCTAAACGTCCAAAATCAGCTGAAAATTATAAAATTAAAAAGCTAAAAGAAGAGGAGCTTCATTTCGATAATTTCAAGCTAGCTATTTTACAAGTATTGATCTACGATTTAGAACTATTAAAACCGTACTTTAATATAGAAGATTTTGCTTACCAATACACAGGTAGCAAGATCGATTTAGAGAGTGAGAAGCCGATTAAACCAGCGATAAATTTCTTTAAAAAATTGCCTATACCAAAATCATTAGCTGAAAAAGTTGAGGAAATTAATATGGATGGAGGTAACGATATCTATATGAATATAACGCCTCTATGGGACGGAGAAGATGGGTATTTTAATATTAATGAGTTAAGTGATCTTGAACTTTCACAATTTCCTAATCTTAAAAAAGTAAGCGTAATGAGTGATAAGTTTGATGATATGAAAAAGATATTTAACAGTAAAAATATAGATGTGAAAAGCTTGTAAAAAAAGTAACTCATGTTCTTAGATACAATTTATATGTGATAGTATAGTTAGTTGTTCTTTATTATAATTATTAAGTAGCAAGTTGTACGTTATATTAAATAATAGTTGTTATAGATAAAAAAGACGGAAACAGTAATGACTGCTCCGTCTTTATATTTATCAATTTAAACGATACCTATATTTAATCTTTAGTAAAAGATAATCCTAACTCTTTCGCTCTATCAAGATGTGTTGATAAAGATCCTGAATAGATCATTTGACACTCTGCATTGCTTAAACCTTGATAATACTCTTGTACACAATTATAGCCATTTGTCATAGTTCTATGAATTTGTTGATACCGAATAACACCTACAGGAATAGTGCCTATGATGATAAGAGTGATAGCTGTTAAATAAAATAATTTCAATCTATGAGTTATTTTTGTTTTATATCTATCATTAAGTTTGATAAATAAAATAGCCGTGATCGGTACTAATATTAGAGCAAATGCGTAATGTCTAGTGGCTATAGAATTCTCTTGTGATCTAAATACAGCAACAGCTAATATATTTGTTAATGATGCTATTATTATTGCAAATATCGCTTGTAGATCTTTATTTTTAAATACTTCTTTATTGATGATAAATGCAAGGATCGGCGTAGATACAAAAATAAAAATAGGGATAGTGAGTAGTAAATTATTACTACTTATAAGTGTTGTTGAGATAGCTACCGATTTTATGAAGTTCGGTATAATAGTTCCGATATGTGAAAGTGATAATCCCATTTCGGGATTTCTTAAAAGAGAAAAAGGTATTGGAATAGTAATTATAAATATAATTACCGTTGTAAGAAGTTTCGTTATATCAAACTTTCTCACCTTTTCACAACTACTAATATATATAATTTCTTTTATTATATACGAGAACATTATTCCTGTAGCAAAAGTGTAATTGGTTGATATTGAAGATAAGATTAAGAAGATAAACATTATAGCAATATTTGTAATAGATCTGTCTTTAAGAAAACCAAAGTATATAGCTAAAAATCCAAATGATACCATTAAGGTAGTGGATAGAAGAAACGGCCATGTGAAAATATCAATAAAGTAGTATGAAAAAAGAGGTACAAATAGAAGAGGTGCAAAAGCTATATCTTTAATATAATTTTTAACTATAAGGTATAGTGATAGAAATAATGTGAGTGTGATAAAATAATTTATTATAGTAATGTAAATATTATTCATATCAAACAGATAGTATGATAAAGTGTAAATAGCCTTCATTATCACAATAAGATGTACATTGTGAGCGGTAAATAAATAACTTAGTGATAAATTGGGTTTAGACTCTAATCCGTTTTCCCCTCTCCATATCTCCCATGTATCGCCAAATATAATATCTACACTAACAATCATTGTTGCGATAAAGTTTGTTACTATGAAAGTTATTAAAATAATCCAAGATAGATTTCTTACTTTATTATGATCTGTCCAAAAACTTGAGTTCATTATAATCTCCTAATAGATAAATATATTATAATAGTTAATTGTTTTAGTCTATAGGATATTGTTATAATTTAATCATTGCAGATGTCGCTATTCTTATAGTCTTAAACCCTACTATAGATATAAAAAGCTATGTTCTGTTTATTTAAGACTTTTTAAATATTCAACAACTTCTGGTTGTTCTTCATGTATAGCTATATCAAGTGCTGTTTGACATTTATTATTTTTAATATTAATATCAGCTCCTTGTTCGACTAAGTATTCAACTATCTCTACATATCCACTATCTGCAGCTTGCATTAATGCTGTCCAGTTTGATGTGCTTACATCATTGATACCGATACCTTGTTCAAGTAAATATTTTAGAACTTCTAGCTGTCCTTCATTTGCAGCCCACATAAAGGCTGTTATGCCATGGTTGTTTTTGGATAAAATATATGTACAGTTGGATATCGGGTATTGCTACAATTTATTAAGGAATGAAATATGAATTTTAAGAGTGATACATGTGTTGGTCGTAACAATAGATCATTAACATTATATTATACAAAGTCAGAGGCAGACGAGGGAGTAAGATATACAAAAGCAACTTATCGTAAAGAGATGGTTTCGTATAAATGTTCAAAGTGTGGTTACTATCATCTAGCACCAGCTAATAGAAATACTCCACTAGCCGAGAAACGATGTAACTGTTTTGATAGAAACGGATCGGGTAAAGATCTGTATAGCAGTAAGTCATCAGCAGAGAAGCGTGCAAAGATATTGCTCTTAGAAAACGGTGTAAAATTATCTGTATATAAATGTCTAGAAGAGAGAGGATATCATCTATCAAAGGTAAAGTAAAATTTACTGTCTCTGAGAATTTAAATATATTCCATTCTCGTTAACAACGACCATCACTAATAGTAACTCATCATTTTTATAGCATACAATCAAATATTATCATTCAATTTTTTTGTGTTTGAAAATTAATTATTATTACTCTCAATATACAAATGTATTTCATATGTAAAATCATAAAATAAACTTTCTTTTAAAATAATATTTTTACAATTACGTGTGGTATTTGTTCAGCGTAATAGCATGTATGTAGATATGGTTTTTACCCTAATAGCAAATATAAATATGTCGATATTATTATAATGCTATACTCAACAGTAAATATATGTAAGGTTTTACACTTGACAATTAATTTTATAACCACTCTTTAGATTTTTTAAGTGTTGTTTTGATAGATGGTGGAAATTTTACAAACCATCTTGATTTATGTTAAAACACATAATAAATAAAAAGGTTCACAATGGGTAAAGAAATTTACATTGTCAAAAAAAATAACAATTACTAGGAAGTAAGGTGTGAGTATGCTAAACTTATAAATATCAATAATAAGAGCGTTTTATAATGATTAACGTTAATAGCAAGTTGAAGATATAGAAGAAGTAAATAAAACAAAATATGGAGAAAACTATGATTCAAGTAAAGATTGGTGACATTCTTATTTTCGAGGCACACAATGATTATATATCAAAAGCGATTGCGTGGATTACAGAGTCAAAGTACAGTCATGCAGCTATGGTTTACGATACAAATTCAATTGTTGAAATGGGCTTATCTGGTATTGGAGTGTCTGAAATATATGAGGGGAGTGATAATAAAGCTCTTCTCTTACGTATGGAATCAGTTAAAGATACTCAACCATTGCACGATATTGCAGAGAAGTATATAAGTGCAAAAACTCGCTATGACTTCCCAGCTCTTGTCCTTCTAGGCTTAATGCTTATCTACAAACATATTCGCCCAACTAGTAGACTTGTTGTGATTACAGATATTATTTTACGAAAAGCTTGTACTATATTAGATAATATGCTTCAAAAAATTATAATACACAATCCTGATAAAGCAATGGTTTGTTCACAGCTTGTGTGTCAAGTATATTCAGAGTGTGGCAAAGACTATGAAATAAAATTTTCAGGAGCATCATTACAAAAATCAAATAAAGGTATAGCAACTAACAGTGACACAATTTGTCTTCTTGATTTGAGCGAAGATGCAGCAGACTTTAAAGGCGATTTAATGCTTGGAAATAATAGCTCAATAAATAATGATGATGAACAACTAGCAGAAGAATTATATAAATCTCTTATAGATCAAAATAAGAGTGAAGAAATATTATTATCATCTAATGATCTCTCTCATGTCTCTTCTGTTGTTAAGAAATTTTTAGAATTAATAAATGATATTTTAGTAAAAGCTAAAATAGACATTCCGTTAGATGCACTGTTTATTAGTCCAGAGGATATTGCAAATAAAAGTACTAACTTGAAAAAAATAGGTGAATTAAGTATTAATAGAAAATAAAGTTAAAGTTTGTATTTTGATATCCTATATAGGTAACAGATGATCTGTAAATAAGATAACTTCTTAATAAGTTCGTAAATATAGATCGTTTATAGTAAGAGTATTTATCTAATAATTAATTAATGTATATATTAATTGATTATTAGATAAATCTTTCAGTAAGCTTATCTACTTTTCAAGAGAATTTATACATTATTAATCTTATTTTGCGAACTAGCTACTTTATAAAAAACTGTATTATTATATTCTTGTTGATATTATTTAAGACTTTTTAAATATTCAACAACTTCTGGTTGTTCTTCATGTATAGCTATATCAAGTGCTGTTTGACATTTATTATTTTTAATATTAATATCAGCTCCTTGTTCGACTAAGTATTCAACTATCTCTACATATCCACTATCTGCAGCTTGCATTAATGCTGTCCAGTTTGATGTGCTTACATCATTGATACCGATACCTTGTTCAAGTAAATATTTTAGAATTTCTAACTGTCCTTCGTTTGCAGCCCACATGAATGCTGTTATGCCACGTTTGTTTTTTGTATTAATATCAGCACCTTGTTCGATAAGATATCTAATAACTTTTAGATGTCCATGACGAGAAGCATACATAAAAGCTGTAGCATTATGAACATTTATGCTATGAATATTAGCACCTTTCTCTACTAGATATTGCACGATTTCTATATATCCCTTATTGGCAGAGGCTATCAATGATGTTTTTCCACACTTATCCTTAGCATGAATATCAGCCCCTTGTTCAGCTAAATATTTAACAATTTCTAGGTGTCCATTGCATGAAGCGTGTATTAATGCTGTTTGACCACATTCATCAATAGTATCTATATTTACTCCATGTGATAGAGACTCCTTTACGCTAATTAAATCACCATTTTTTGCACTATTAATCAAAATATTATTACTCACTTTACGTCCTCATCTCAACTAGATATGTAGCTACTTTATCATAATAATGTTAAGAATAAAAGCTTTACGAGATGTTATTTATCTCTGATCCAAAACTAAGTCTATAAAGATTTTTGAGTGATATATTTGTTCTATGCAATATGTTATCAGAAATAACAGTTATATTATTATTGTTTTTAACAGTATCTTATGTAATTTTTTTTATTTGTAATATTATATTTCTTAACTCAAAATTATTTATAAAATCTTATAAAACGTAAGTATTTAAACGAGTAAGTATTGTAAATTTATCTCCAAAATCTGTCATAAAGAGTTGTAAAAACCGATATTTTTAACGATAAGTTTAGGCATGGCTAAACTTTTACTTGACAATTCGTATTAAAATAGTTTAATTTCAATTAATTGCATTTATGTATAATTAGATTGTCATAAGATTGAGTTTTTTGAAAAGATTAAGGAGTTTATAATATGAAGAAGTTATCTACAGTATTAGTTTTCGCATTATCACTACTAATTATCGCCTGTGGAGATGATAAGAAGGGTGATGAGGATCAGTCAGCTGGATTGAAGATTAGCGGGGTCGTTGTTGATCCATATATAAAAGATAGTAGAGTATCTCTTATTAAAATAGGTGAGACAGTTACGTCAAGAGTTTGTGGATCAAATGGCAACCTACCTTGTGAGGGGTGGAGTGATGTAAACGGAGTATGGCAGATATCTATTAACGAGGGGATGAACCTTGATGATTACTATCTAAAAGCGATAGGTGGGATAGACACAAAGTACGGTATTGCGTTTGATAGTATTCCGTTACGCAGATCAGAGTTTGCGTTGAATGATAATATTGTTATCTCTCCTATCACTACAGTTTTACATGATTATAGCAGTACTGCTAATGATAGTACAGTGGCTGAAAACAGTGTCAATAAAGCGTTAGGATTTACTGAAGGTACAGATCTATATGCAGATCCAATGGATAACATATCGTTACTTAAAGAGTCATATATGATTGTAAAAACTGCTATATTGTTAAACGAAAAAGGTGGTAATGATTCAGTTAACATTATCGCAACGAATATAGGTAGTAACGAGAATATATTTAGTAATGACATCTATTTAGAGGCTATACTTGATGGTGCTGACAATACAACTTCAAGAGCAGAGATCAAGGCTTCTAAGGCAAGTTTAGATGCAACAACAGGAGCGATTGATGAGGTTATATCTAGTATTGCAAAAACAGAGAAGCTTGTATATTTCACACAGGCTATAGTAAACGGATTGCAAAATTATCCAGTTACTCCAGCTGTTCCTACTGCTGATTTTACAGCAAATATAGAGCAACTGTATGATAGAGTAGAGATTGTTATGGAGAGCGATCTATCAGTTATTCAAACAAATATTAATCAGATAGTAAGACTTCTGAAAGCAACTCAAGAAGCTGATGAACTAGATGATTACGTTAATTTTAATGTAGCTGAAAGTGTGTTTAAAGAACAACTAGTTACATATGTTCCAGAGACTTTAAAAGCAAGATTAGTAGGAGTATCAACTGATAGCGTGATATCTGTAGATATCCCTTACTTTGAAGTGTTGGGAGATAATAATAGTAAACGTAGCAATTATTACTTTAATTCAACGGCTGATAACACTTATAAAGCAAGACAGTTAATTTCTAATGTAAATAGCGATGCGATTAACGATACTATTTATGCGCATGTAATAATTGCGAATGCGAAATATGGTTTACATGAAAAAGCAGCAAATTTTGCTAATATATATATAATCAATTCTCTAAAGAGAGCTGATGCTCATGTATTGATAGGGCGTCATTCTTTAAATTCTGATAAAGTAAAAGCTATAGAGCATTTAGATGAGAGTAAAAGATTGTTAGATGCGATATATAATACTGTTCCTACTCCATCAGGTAACGCCTTAACTAGCATATCGCTGAGTTATCAAGAATTAGAGAAGTATTATAATATCTCAGGCGAAATAGAGAAAGGAACTGCTGTAAGAAATTTTCTAATTAATGATATATTAGGTAACCTATCAGATCCAAAGTATGCAAATACACTTAGAATGCGTTTAGTTTCTGCAATGGGTAATGCATCAGGAAAAGGTTCTCTTTTTGACCTTATTGCAGATAAAAACTATGAACTTGCAGAGGAGATGGCATTAGAGTTTGAAGGACATATCAAAGAGTTCTTGCCTGGTAGTAGACCAGGTTTCCTATATACAACTCATGTGCTATATTATGAAGTTCTTGTGAGTGTGTATTACAATATTGTGCAACAAAAAAAATCAGATGGTGCAAGTGATACAGATGTTGCTAAATATAAAACTATAATTGGAGATATCTTTCTTGAAGCTGATACACTTAAAGATATAGATGCAGCAAATGGTGGCACAGTCTGGGAAGGTTATTATGGTAAAATGGCGGAGGCAGTTGCATGGGCTAAAGGTGTTGAATATGTTGAAACAGAGATTATCGCAGGGATGACTATACAGTTAGATAAAGCTAGTGCATACGGTAACTATCTTAAATTATTAGCTAAGGAGAAAGGGTTTAATGAAGCTAAATCATATTATGAAACTAATGTTCCTATAGGTGATAATTTTTCTATGTTACCTAGCTATGTTAGAACATTTCTATCTTTTAACGTACATGTAGATGAGGCGTTGGCTTATATAGTTCAACAACTTGAAAATGCAGTAACGTATTTTACCTCTCAAACTCCTCAACCGCTTAAACTTATAGAACTGATAACGGTTAATAGTAATATCATCAGTCAAAGATATCAACAAGAAGGTTATTTAAAAGTTGCAGAGAGATATAGAGTGCTTAACAAAATAGATGAGAGTAAAGCTGTATTGGTAAAAGCTACAGCTTATGTAGATAAAACAGAGGATTCATTTTTGAAATCAAAAGCTTATGCAGCGATCGGAAAGCTGTATCTTGATCTTGGAGATAAAGAGGATGCTGGAACTGTATTTGATAAAGCCGCAACAGTTACTTTATCAGCAGGCAGTAAAAAGATTGAAGCTGATTTCTATTTCGGTTTAGCACACGATGAGTTTACTATGAATAATACAGATAAAACTGCAAAAATGAATGAATATCTAAAAAAAGCAACTGATGCCGTAGATTTAATGCCTAAAGGTACAGATAATGATAAAAAATCTAGAGTTGCTAGTTTAAATTTTATAGCGATAGAGTATGCAAATATTCCAGATTTAACTAAAGCAGATGCGGTTTTACAACTTGCTACAACTGATGCGCAAACAATTAATTCTACTTCGCAGAAGAAAAGTAACTTAATTGCAGTAATGGATAGATATGTATCTATCGGTTTAGTAGATAAAGCAGGTAGTATGGCAAACGATAAGGATATTATGACAACTGAAGCAGATAAATACTCTGCGTTAGAGTCGATAGCAGAAGCTGTTGTATTAATTGATGCATTTAGAGGTACAGATATAGCAATTTCAGATATAGATAAAGATGGTAAGCCAGATTTCTTTGCACCATGGGCAACAGCTGAGCAGATAACAGCTTCAGGATTAACGCTTGATGATGATATTGATGGCGACAGCGTTTTAGATAGTGAAGATTTAAGACCATTTTTTAAAGATAATTAATTAATAGTTTAGAACAAAGTTTTAGAAAGAAGTAATAACGTGAGAGTGATACTACTGTATATATTGTAAGGGTATATGCAGTAGTATGTAGATTTAATCGGCATATTGTATATGATTATAGGTATCTAACTCATTAAGATAGTGGTAGTTGCGATACTATCAGAGTAATGCGACATTGATATTAATTATGCGAATAATTTAGATAATACAGATTTAAGATCATTTTAAAACGAAATTAATGAGAACTTGATAACCTCTTATTAAAGAAATTTTAATTACCCTCCTAATTTCTGTTATATGTGATAGGTAGGGAGATTTCATACTCCTTACCTATTTTTTTAATTAATTTTAGCTATAAAAATACCGTAACTTTATCCGTAATAATCCGTAAGCGTACAGTAATTGTATCCTTAACAATACCGTAACTTTATCCGTAATAATGCCGTAATAATCAGTAAGAGTACAGCAATTGTATCCTTAACAATGCCGTAACTCTATCCGTAATAATGCTGTAATAATCCGTAAGCGTACAGCAATTGTATCCTTAACAATGCTGTAACTTTATCCGTAATAATGCCGTAATAATCCGTAAGCGTACAGCAATTGTATCCTTAACAATGCTGTAACTCTATCCGTAATAATGCTGTAATAATCAGTAAGAGTACAGCAATTGTATCCTTAACAATACATAACTTTATCTGTAATAATGCCGTAACTCTATCCGTAATAATGCTGTAATAATCCGTAAGCGTACAGTAATTGTATCCTTAACAATGCCGTAACTCTATCCGTAATAATCAGTAAGAGTACAGCAATTGTATCCTTAACAATACCATAACTTTATCTGTAATAATGCCGTAATAATCCGTAAGCGTACAGTAATTTTATCCGTAACTACACCGTAATTGTATCAATTAATAATCGAAAAACCAACAAATCACGCTAAAGATTAGTTATCACTAAACTTTTAGCTTGACAAAAAGCATTTAAATGCTTAGTCTTGACTAAAGTCTTTATACAAATATGAATATAAATATGAATTTAGAGTATTTTCCTTCTAAATCGTTCAATATTATGTATATTACTACGTTTTTATTATGGATTATGGTGTAGTTAATTTATGAAGTTTATAGGATTAATTTATAATATTTCTTTATTTGTAACGATTATCATCTTAATCGCGTCAATTTTTTCAACAACCGTTTACGCTCTCGATAATAAAACAGAAAGTATCACTCAGATAGATAGTAGTAGTGTAAAATCAGATAATAGTAGCTCAAAAGTTGATAACAGTAGCTCAAGATTAGATGATGATGAGCTAGATGCTGTTTTAGATGATGAATATCTTGATGAAATAGAAGATTTCTTTGATATGGGAGATGTGAACGTGGTTGAAAAGTTAAATAAACTTGAAAACACAGGTAAAACGACTATCCCGAGAGATTTTATTGAAAATCTACCAACAGGTAATGGAAATATAACAGATATTTTAAAGATTGTACCGGGTGTTCAGTTTAGTAACGATGCTAGAAGTTCATCATCGGCAGGAGAGATCGCACCTGATGAGATATCTATATCAGGCGGAAAAACGTATGAGAATCTTTTTATGCTAGATGGAATAAGTAATTCAAGTTCACTTGATCCAGCCGCCGATAATCCGTATCAAGCAGATGATGTGTCAGGTGGTTCGTATAAATTTTTCATCGACTCATCTATCATTAAAGATATTATCGTATATGATAGCAATGTTCCTGCATCGTACGGTGGATTTACAGGTGGAGTTGTAGATGTTGTTACAAAAACACCGGGTGATAAGTTCGAACTAGATTATTCATATAAATTTACAGGTTCAGAGTTCACACATTTTTTTATAACTGAGGAGGAGCGATATTTAAACGACTCATCTAACAATATCTCTAACCAGTTAAATTTTTCTAAGAGTTTTCACTCTCTCTCATCATCTATCCCTATCACAGATGATTTTGGTTTACTTTTAAGTTATAAATTAAATCGATCTACAATTCCGTTAAACTTTTTTAATGGTTATAAGGATCAAAGTAGAACTGCTCAAACAGTATTCTTAAAAGGTGTTTATAATATTGATGGTTCAAGTTTTGTAGATCTCACAACTTCTTACTCTCCAAATAGCGGTGATTATTTTATAAAGAACACTCTAAATAGTGATTTTCTAATTAGAGGTGGTGGTGTTTTCTCTTCATTAAATTATCATAATGAGATCGGTGATAATAAAATCAAAGTTCATGTTGATTATAATTATTCAGAAAATTCAAGAGAAGCTTCACAAGACTTTAAATCATGGATAGCATCAGCTAATAAGCCGTGGGGAGAGATAGTTAATAATGGCGATGATCCAACAAAGACTGCAATAAGTACTGACGGTGGCTGGGGAAGTATATATAAAACAGAGCAGAGTAGTAATATATCGTTCGATCACACGATTAAAAATCTTGAATTAGCAGGTACGCATGAACTCTCTTACGGTTTATCGTATAAATATATTCAAGGCAGACATAATCGAAAAGAGGAGGCTATTTTATATAATGAAGTAGCTGAGTCGGTTGATACTAATTGTGGTGGAGATACAGGTACTTGCGTTGATGGCGAGCAGTATTTTTCTGGTAGAACGGTAACTCCATCATCTAATGTTTTTGCTTTAGTTAATGAGTACGCATTCTACGCTCAAGACAATTGGAAGTTTTATAGATTTAATATTCGAGCAGGGCTTCGTGTAACATACGATGATTTTATGGATAACGTAAATTTTGCACCAAGAACAGAGTTGAAGTACGATATTTTCGATGATAACTCAACTGTGATTACGGCAGGTTATAATCGTTATTATAGTGCTACACTTCTTGCAAATAAGTTGAAAGAGGGGATACTACCAAGTTATCAAGAGAGACGTTGGACGCATAGAAATCAACTGCAAGATTGGAAACCTATCTCTGATGGCACGAAAACATCTTATAACTTTAGCGAGCTTAGAACGCCTTATGTTGATGAGTTTGTAGGGGCAGTTGATCAAGAGGTTTTAGGTGGTTATCTATCTTTAAAATATATTGCACGACTTAGTGATGATGGGTTTGCAAGAGAACGTGGAGAGACAGAGGCTGATGGTGTATCGTACTACAGATTAAATAATAACGGTAGTGGTACATATCAGTCGGTACAGATGAAGTATGATAGAAAGTGGACAAATCACCGTATAACTTTTAATGTTGCATGGCAACACTCTATAACGTCAAACGATAGTTACGAGGATATTTTCAATTTAGAAGATCTTGATAAGGTGGTTGTTTTTAACGGTAATATAATTCCATTAAGTGAGCTTCCTAAAGATAACTATAATAAACCAGTAATAGTTAATTTTGCGTATACGGGTAAATTTTTCAAGTACTTTAAATTATCTACATTTCTAACGTTCCAATCTCCATATACACAGCTTGAGCTTACAGACACAGATTACTTTATAGGTGAAGGTCCTATTGATCCATCAACTGGTAAGCCAACTAAATTATCAACATCTGTGTATGAGACAAAAACTCGTGGAGTAACTTTTCTAGTTGATTGTGCTATCACGTTTGAGAAAATGGTTTCAAATATTGCAACGGTGATAGTGTCGTTAGAGATAAATAATTTATTTAATATAAGAAATGATACAGGATCAGATTATAGAACATCAACTAGCTCATCAACGTATGAGTTAGGTAGACAATTTTGGTTAAAGGTGGGTTATGTGTATTAATAGTAGCAGAGTTATATCTATTGAAAATCTTGAACATACTTACGGTAGTAATAAGGTTTTGCATGGGATTAATCTTTCAGTAGATAAAGGTAAAGTGTTTGGATTATTAGGCAAAAATGGTGCAGGTAAGACAACGACGATAAACATAATGATGGGGTTTCTCAAGCCAGATTCTGGTAGATGTTTAATCTTTGATGAGAACTCTTATTCGTTATCAAATAGTACAATAGCAAAGATAGCGTTACTTCATGAAGGTCATTTAGCTTACGATTTTATGAACATTGATGAAACAGAGAAATTTTATCAATCATTTTATAAAGCGTGGGATAAAGATATATATGCTTATCTGATAAAAAAATTAGGATTGAAAAGATCGCATAAGGTAAAGAATATGTCTTGTGGTCAACGTTCACAAGTTACATTGGCAGTGCTTATGGCACAAAATTCTGATTTACTGATACTTGATGATTTCTCTATGGGATTAGATGCAGGATATAGAAGATTATTTCTTGATAACTTAAATGATTATGTTCAAAAAAGAGAGAAAACTGTTCTTGTAACAACTCACATCGTTCAAGATATAGAGAGGTTTATTGATGAGGCAATTCTTATTGATAAAGGGAGAGTTATAACTTCTGGTAAAATTAGTGATCTAGGTGCTGGGTTATATGGATACCGTGTAGATCTTGATACAGATATAAAGTTGTTAAGCAGTTATAAAGAGGTAAAAGATATATCGATAAATAGTAGATATTACGAAGTTATAACTTATATCAAACCTATTGAGGCTGATAACTTTTTTGATAAAGCGTTAAGTAAGAAGATATATTATGAGTATTTTGATTTAACATTAGAAGATACTTTTATCGCACTTACTGGAAAATATTAAGAGGTATTTATGATTAAAAGTATTTGGTTAAAAGAATATATAAAAATAAAAAAGATATTAATAATAATTCTATTAATTCATATAGCTGTAGCGTTATATTATTTTATCACATTGCGTGGTGGTTTTGAGATGGTAACACCAGTTCAGATATGGTCAGATATAATTGCTAAGAACTCAATTTACTTCTATCGATATGAGGTGGTATTTTACGGAACAGCTATAGCGTTAGGAGTGTTTCAATTTTTACCAGAGGTTATAAAAAGGTGTTTTCGTATATCGTGTCACCTCCCTATGAATGAGTATCTTATGACTGCGAGTATGATCTCATTTAGTATTTTATTTTTAACTTTATTATTAGTTATTGATACGGTTTTGATATTTTTAGTATCGTCATTATTTTTTCCGTACGACATATATAGTTTAATTCCGAAAGTGATGTTTTATTGGTATTTAGAGTCAGTGTTACTTTATATGATTGCATCAATTCTTACACTTGAACCGTTATGGAAAAACAAGATTAAGATAGCGATTTTAATAGTAGGTATTGTAACATTAATTAATGTTACCGTTTATAAAACTGATACCTATTATCTACTTATAATAATGGCGATTGTGATGATTTCTTTACCGATAATTTACTATCCAGCTATAAGATTTAGAAAAGGGGTTATGTGATGAAATATATAGCAAGAGTATCGATACTGATTATTGCGGTGTTATCATTCTCTAAGTTTATACCTCAATATTACTCGAAGATTTTTTCAGAGAGAGTAAATCATCCTATTACATTTTATAGTGAGGTTTTAAACGATTTTATTTTCCGTACAACTGATGGATCGTTTAATGTTAGGCACTTTGATAGTAACGGGGATAACTATACAAAGAAAGAGTATTCATCACTACTACCGATGCTTTTTAGTAGAGAGTTAAAAGTGTGGGATAAGTATCCAAAAAGTATAGGTGGCAAAGAGATCCCTGTAGATGTTGCTATAAGA
The DNA here is from genome assembly GCA_947041225.1 of uncultured Deferribacteraceae bacterium. GTDB lineage: Bacteria > Chrysiogenota > Deferribacteres > Deferribacterales > Mucispirillaceae > CAMQYB01. The sequence goes on from CAMRDM010000011.1 coordinate 40,886, forward strand.
GAGAGTCATTTTCTTAGAGTTGATCCTAAAATAATTGATAGATCTAAGAGGATGATTAATTTATATTCGTTATTTGATTCAAGT
>CAMRDM010000012.1 GCA_947041225.1 uncultured Deferribacteraceae bacterium
TTATATGATGCAGGTGCTACAGCTGGAACAGGTGGTATTGATAAAGCCGTAGGTAAAAATGATACAAATGGCATGGTTACATTAACAGGAAGTAATGCACTTGATATTACAGAGTTTAAAGATACAACTACTGTTTCTACTAATTTTACAGGTTGGGATTTTACTCAAGATACTGGTATTTGGATAATGGGTGCTGATTATCCTACACTTATCAATTCGCCAACAGTTACACCACGCGTGGTTACACCGTAACCGTAAAGTATTGAGTGTAAAAAAGTAAGCAAAGTATATAGATGTAATATGAAAGTATTACGCTAGAAATAAATAATTACCCCATAGTTTTAACGCTATGGGGTTTTATATTATATTGATGAAAAAATAATATATGTAATCTAACATATATTTATTATTTAACACTATTAATAATGTTGACAATCATCTGTATAGCAATTAGACTTAAGTTAATATGTATAGATATCAAATTATTAGTTATGAACATAAAAGATCGTAATTTTTGGAGAGAAAATATGTTTAAAAAGTTGAAAAGTTTATTAGTTATTTCGATGTTAGTTTTTGTTGGTGGATGCTACGATTTTAGAGATTCAGGAGGTGGAAGTGGAGGTTCTAATCTCAATCCAGATATTCCTGAAACGGAGATAATTCCTGATGTTAGTGGTGTTTATAAGATATATAACATGGGTCATCTTGTATGGGTAGCAAATAAATCAGTAACAGATAATTTTGCTGGAAAAATTGTAAGATTTATGGCTGACATAGATATGGAGAGTAAGCAATTTACAGGTATACAAAAGTTTGCAGGCAGATTAGAGGGTAATGATAAAACTATAAGTAATTTAAAAATCAGTCAAAACTTAGGTCCTTCTATCGGCTTAATTAATGTATTAGAAGATGGTGGACATATAGAAAATCTCACAATAGTAAGTGGTACGATTACAGGTGATACTTATGTAGGCGTATTCGTAGGTTCAGCTAGTGGAACAACAACTATTACTGGTGTTACAAATAATGTTGATATTAATGGTATTACTTATATCGGCGGTATTGTCGGATGTAATAAGGGTCATCTAATAATTAGTAATAGTGTTAACACGGGTACAGTAACAGCAGAAGAACCATATCACGGAACATTAGAACCATCAAGAATTGGTGGGCTTGTTGGTGGAACGGGTTCTAAGAGTAGTTCAACCTTAACAATTAAGAATAGTTCAAACAGTGGCGATATAGTAGGTAATGATAATCATCATTCATTCTCAGGTATCGGTGGACTTATTGGAAGTAGCAATGACAGTAGTTTAATAATTATAAATAGTTCAAACAGTGGAACGCTTAGTGGTCAAGAGAGAATAGGTGGTCTTGTTGGGAGTAGTCAAGGAAGTGATTTAACTATCAGTAATAGTTTAAACAGCGGTAATATATCTAGTGATAATCAACTAGGAGGTATTGTTGGAGTTTATACTCACGGTACATTGCATATAGATAATAGTTCAAACATCGGAAACATCATAGCAGAAGGTAGTTTGTTAGGTGGTTTTGTTGGAAATGGTTATAAGAGCGTAATAAGGGTTGAGAATAGTTTTAATAGTGGAGATTTATCTGGTTCTGGAAATATAGGTGGAGTGATTGGACTCTGTGAGAAAAATACTACAACTTTAATAAATATCCATAGCTACTCTAAAAGTATAAAAGTATTAGATGAGTCTACGATAGGTGCTTCTGAGATAGGTGGTATTATCGGTCGTTTGAAGGAAGGAACAGTTACAGCAACAAATAGTTATTGGTTATATGATGCAGGTGCTACAGCTGGAACAGGTGGTATTGATAAAGCCGTAGGTACAGGTACTTTAACAGGAACATCTGCACTTGATATTGCAGAGTTTAAAGATACAACTAATATTGGTACTAATTTCGTTGGTTGGGATTTTACAGCAGACACTGGTATTTGGATAATGGGTGCTAATTATCCAACCCTTAGAAATCTACCAGTGGTTACGCCGTAATTAATAAGTAATAAAATCACATAAAATAAAACCCTTACGGCGTAAAACTGTAGGGGTATTTTATATTGGACTTAATTAATAATTAAAGTAAAAACTAATCAGAGAGTTAATTGAACCTTACACTATATTTAATAATGTTGACAACTACCTCCTTACTATTTACAATATAAATGTTATATATAGATATATTTATTAGTTAGAAACATAAAAAACAGTAATTCTTAGAGAGGAAATATGTTAAATCAGTTTAAAAAGTTATTATTAGGCTCTATATTAATATTAATGGTAGTTGTTCTTGGTGCGTGTTCAGAAGAGGAGTCAGTTTTTTTGCCTAATTTCTATTTAGGTAAAGATTTTACGATTGCAAGTTTAGGTGATGGTAAAACGTTTACACAAACTTATTATGGGAAATTAAAATATTCAGCAACCGAGATAAATCCTATAGGTAAAAAAGCAATTGATTTTACAACTCAACTTCAATCTGATATCAAAACTAAACTAGAGAAAATGAATACAGGCTTAACTGTTGATGTAGAAGAAGCAGTTATATTAAGTGGAGAGGTAGAGGGAAATCAAACGTTAGTTGTTACAGTTGAAGTAACAATCACAGATAGGACTTCTCCAGATAAGACACAAACAGAAAGTTATGTTTTCACAATCCATTTTGGCACAGGGTTAGATAAATGGGACGGCATAACAGCAACAAAAATAACTCCAACTGGTAATGTTTATGATATACATAACGGTTCACACCTTGCATGGATAGCAGAACAATCTGAGAACAATAATTTTGCAGACAAAACAGTAAGGTTCATGCAAGATGTTGATATGGATAATAAAACATTCACAGGTATCGGAGAATTTGCAGGTAGATTAGAGGGTAATCATAAGACAATCTATGGTTTAATGATTGATAAACAGGGAGCAAGGAACGTAGGTTTAGTTTCTGTTTTAGGTATAGAGAGTTCGGTTGGTGGTTCTATAGATAATCTTACAATCGCAAGCGGACAGATCAAAGGGAAAAGTTTTATTGGTGCATTTGTAGGGCGTGTTGCAACAGGTGCAACAGTTACGATCAAAGGCGTTACAAATCATGCAACAGTAACAGGAACAGGTAATTATGTTGGTGGGCTTGTTGGAGATAGTAATGGTACTCTAACAATAGATAACAGTTCAAACACAGGCAACGTAAATGGTTTTCAAAATGTCGGAGGGTTTATGGGATCGAGTGGCCCTTATGCTTTAACAGTTACAGATAGTTCAAACAGAGGTAACATAATAAGTAGAGCTAACCCAATTGGTGGGCTTGTTGGAGATAGTGCTGGAAATGTAACTCTTACGAATGTTTATAGTTACGCTAAAAGTTTAACCGGTAAGATAAGTAGGGGTGGTATCGTAGGTCTGATTAGTAAGCAGAGTAGTACTACATTTACAATGAATAATGTTTATTGGTTGTATGATACAGCAGATTCAGTAGTAGGTATTGAAAGCTCATATGGAACTGCTGGGTATGAAACAGGCGTTCCAGTGCTTAATAATTCTAATGCACTTGATATTGCAGAGTTTAAAGATACAACTAATATTGGTACTAATTTTATAGGTTGGGATTTTACTCAAGATACTGGTATTTGGATAATGGGTACAGAGTATCCATTGCTAAGATAACTACAAGCAGTTGCATTGTAAATTTTAGTATGAACTTATAGATCGAGATAGGAGGGTAGGATTGAGTATTTTTAAAAAGGTACATTTTTCTACAAGAGAGATATCTGATGATATTAAAGAAGAGTTAGTTTGGTTTTTATCAGCTCTCTATAAAAACGGACAAATTTATTATGATTACCAGCTGATAAAAGAAGAAAAAGAATATGTTGCTTACGTTACAACAGCAGAAGAAGATTCACTTGATAGTAAATATATGAACAGCTATTTGTTGAATTATTTAGAAAATATTTCATTTTCGATAGAAAACATGGGAGAAAATATAGATATTGATGAGTGCTGTAATTGTGCAGATGTAACAACATTTTTTCTTAAGAGTAGTTATATAGATAATGCAAGCCCGATAAAATGTGGTAAATGTAGTAAAGGTATTCCTTTATATAAAATACCTTATATATTGAGTGAGAGTGAGCATATTTCAATTTTATCATGGCAAAGAAACTATAAAGCTATTGATCGCTTATGGATGCAAAGTTTAGCTGATAGATTTACAAAGCGACAATTAGAATCTCCACGCTCGATGTTATTTATCACTGCTATGGAGATACGAAATGAATTAGATCGTGTGTTGCAACGCCCTGTTTATTACTATATATCTTTTCAAGATAAAGTTCCAACGCACTGTCCAATATGTTCACAGATATGGCAGGAAATAAATAATTGTGGTTGTGCTGATCTTTTATGTAATCAGTGCCATATAGCCACTTGCAAATAGTAATTATAGAGTTATTGCACCACGCGTGGTTACGCTATAAGTGTAGAACAAAGTAACAAGTTAATAATTATCAAGTACTAAGTTGACAAAATTATTATAAACAAAAAGTAAGTAAATAAATAAAAAACACCCCTACGGCGTAAAAACTGTAGGGGTTTTATTTATGCTTAAAATCTCATCTTTCACAGATATTTAAAATTGTCTTTATCTGCTCTTAAAAATATTAATCAAAATTGATGGTGTAAAATATAATATCGGTGGTATACCTGCTCTATATCCGTTTATAAAATTTATCGCTGTATCTCTAATAGGTTGATCGCTTATATGTTTATAAAATCTTCTTATATCTAATCTACCCATAAATATCCCACCGTGTAAAATAATCTTTATCGTTGGAATAAGTGAAACTGCATCATCAAATAAACTTGATCTATAAAATAGTAAAATATTTTTACCTCTTAAATTTTTATACTCTATACGATCATCTTTATAATTATATCTAAAATCATTTATCAAAATCACTGAGTTATATTCAGCTGATAAACTCTTCATATCTATAACTTCATACTCTTTCCTCTCTAACTTCAACTGTGATCGTAACACTTTAATAATTACTTCATCTCTTGCAACATCGCCACTTATTACAGCGATTTTTTCAGCCGTTTTCACATCTCTTGGAATAAGTAAAAAATTTATTATCATATTTAATAAAGCGTATGTGATTAATATTATATCCACAAGATTTAATCCGTAAAGAAATGAAAAGTAAATAAATATCAGTACGATTAACGTCGATATTATAACTATATATTTTCTGTTAACATAGTAACCGAGAATTATTGTAGATATCGCAAATAACGATGAATTATATGAAAAATAATTATCAGTGAGGAGTGTTGATAAATTTATAATAATTAATGTCGGTGCTAACTCTATTAATAGATCAGAATTTAACGCCGATTTATGAATGATTATAAGTAATAATATCGTTGTTATAATGAACGGTAGATACATACCAAATAACGCAGTTGGGCTTATGAATATAAATAGTAACACCATGATTGTGTAAAGTTTTGAATGATAAGATTTTGTCATTTATAATAATAACATTAAATATCTCTCTGATACAAGTATTGTGTGAAGATGTTAGAAAAATTTTACTTTAAATTATTGCTTTTCTCTGTTAGGATACAGTATGAAAAAGGTATTGGCTATATTAAACCATAATATTTATCTTGAACGAATTCAACGTTTTTGCGATGAAGAACATTATTCTCTATATTTAGTAGATAATTTTGAAGATATCGATGTTAATCAGTATCTGTTTTGTATTACTGATATTAAAGCAGTAGTAACAAGATATGTTGATACGCCTACATTTATCTGTTATATCACAAGTGCAAATATCGAAAATAATAGAGTGTTTTATCTGAAACCAGATTTTAAACCATCACATATAAGATTTCTTGTTGATGTGCTTTATCATGGACAGATTGTAAATAATTATCTTTCATCTGTCGATATACGATGTATCACAAAAGAGTATGAGCTAAGTAATGATTACTTTAATGTCGATAGAATTGTCTGTGCGATAACCTATGAACTGGTTACCTACTTTACATTCTCAGATTTAGAGAAATTGCGTCTAGGTTTAGCAGAACTCTTAACTAACGCTATCGAACATGGAAATCTTGGCATAACTTATCAAGAGAAAAATGAGTCAACAGAAAGTGGAAATTTTCATAAACTGATAGAGAAAAGATTGTCGCAAGAGAGAATGGAGTTCCTTAACACAAATGTAAAACTTTCTTTAACAAAAGAGAAATTAGAGTTTGTTGTAACAGACTCAGGAAATGGATTTGATTATTATAAGTTAGATGGGAGAGATAATGAAATAGTAAACATAGAGGATATTCTTAAACTTCATGGCAGAGGGATAAGAATGGCGAAAATGTATTACGACTCTATCGTATATAGTGGCAAAGGGAACATCGTTACGTTGACAAAATATATTAAACCTAGTGCTGTATAAATGCGTTGATATTGTGTAAATGGATATGTTCTAAAGTCGAGCAGTATCTTGTCGTATAACTGTTGCAACGGTAGACGTTATATAATCTGATATTGACAATACTCTATTTATGCCGATTAATTTTTCGGACAATTCTCTCTAAATTCTAAAGGCTCGTTAGCGATATCAGAAAACCTAAACCTACATTCATTTCCAGAATATTTAAAAGTTATATAAGTTTCATCATCTTTAATTTTAGAGGTTATACTAGATATGTTAGACGTTACATATCCGAATGTTGGATGATAAAATGTAAGTACTCTATTTTGACTACTTCCAGTATAGTTTAGATCAAATCTACCAACCTCACCATCTATGTTTAGATCAAGCCCTAATCTATATTGATTATTAGTTCCGTTGAGTGCAGACTTTCTATCTATAATTCCAAATAAATTATATACGCCACCGAACCCACTAAAATCATCTACTATAGTTGCTTTTAGATTACTTGCATTTTCATCAAACCGCATATAGAAAACTAATGTATTATTATCAGCTGTGCTTCTGCTTTCAACAGGGTAACCGTTAAGAGTTGCTTTTTGTTCTACAGCACCTACGTTTATAGCATTTTGTCTACAGTAGTTAGTGTATTTTATCTGATCGTTTTCTAGAAACTTATCTTGAACTTTATTTATGTCAAACTCAGGATACTCTCTGTAAGTTGTGTTGTCTGTGATTGTAGTACTTCCGTTAATAAGACAGGTGCTATTATCTCTCACATCTATCCCATAAACATTACTAATATTATCAAATAGTATCGCAGGAGTTAATGAGTACGTAAGGTTTAACGAGATTGCGTTAGCAGTATTTATAACATCTCTGATAGTTGTTGCAATGATTTCAAGATCGGCTTGAGTAGGTAGTTGAGCTTCGTTGATCGCACCTGTATAATCAGAGTAATATCCGAACTTTTCATAAGCATCAGTTACATTATCAAGGTCAAAATTTCCTTCACAGTTCATAAGTGTAATTGATAGCAGTATGGTAATAATATAAGATAGTTTTTTATTCATTTATATCCTTTATTACAGTAATTTTCTCTGTTAAGATATCTATTTTTTTTATCTGTATCTTTGTATCTGTTTTTTTTATTTGCATCAATTTTAATTTTAGTTTCTCATCGTATAACATATTTTTCAACCAACTATTTGATTGATCTATTTTCAAAGCATTTTCAATCATCGAGTTTGCAAGTGCTAAAGAATTTTCACTTTTACTATTAATGTAGTACTCAGCAAGCTTTCTGTAAAGAACAGATTTCAATCTATTAGATGTATATTTTTGATCGATGAGCACTTTAATTGGTTCAATAGATTTATTGTGATACGCTTCTGCGAAAGATAAAAACGGTTCATCAAGAGTTACATAATCTTCTACGTTAATAGTTCTGTTATCGTTAATATTAGTCAGTAAGTTTATGATTAACAACTCATTTCTACAGTTACCAAGATTAGAGTAATTTTCAGCATCTTTTAGAAAGTGTATATTTTCAGAGACAGGTTCAGCAGTATATAAAAAAACACCAGCTTTAGCAGCGTTACAGAAATCATTAACTCTAATAAATATATCAACAGATCTATTATAGCTATTCATCGCAGCAGGATTGTTTCCTTTTAGTAGATAGTTTAAAGATGTATCAAGATTTTTCAATCCTCTATAATTTTCATAAGACACATCGTTACTTTTAGATCCACAGGCAGATATAACGGTAGTGATCACTATTATAATAAAGAGGGTATATATTTTTTTTATCATTTAAGATTTACACCTCCATTTTGATTAGTAGGTCCGTTACCTCTAAGAGGCCATGTATCTTGAAGTTTCAATATAAGTATATTTAGGTTATCAATAGTTGATCTAAGTTCTTCAGCGATCTCTGTAGATCCTTTAGTTGCAGGAGTAACATTTCCTAAAATATTTTTAAAATTTGTAATAGCAAGCATCGTCTCACTGATTATTGTATCACCGTTCACTTGTAGACTTTGTCCAAGCACACCAGCAGCTTTCATCAACATATTAAAATCACTATTTTCAAGTGCGAAGTTTTTGATAATAATATTTGCTGATGCAATGATCTCTTTCAGATCGTTAACTATAGGTAGAGCAGCTTCAACAACTTCAGTAATTCTTGTGTCTCTTGTGAGATAGAATTCATCACCATCTTTAACAAGTGGAGAAACTCTTGCAAGATCGGTAGATACGTTTATCACAGGAGAACTTAAAATATTTAATGTACCTAGTCTAAAATCAGATGTTGTTTTAATCCATCTATTATACGTTTCAGGTATTTTAATAATCATTTGTACCCTTCCATCATCAAGTAGTTGAATATCATCAACTCTCGATATCTGAAATCCAGCGTAATGTACGGGCATACCTTGATTTATACCTTCACCAGTATTAGAGTAAACATACACACTTATTTTAGCTGTAAAAATTCCTTTATCTATCCCAACAGTTACCACTAATGTAGTAACAGAAACTATCGCAAACAGTATAAAGAATCCTACTTTAAGTTCAAGATTTTTGTAACGTGGGTCAGCCATTCATTTATTCCTACTTTATTAATATCGAGATCATCGTATAAGTTAGAAAATCTATCATTCTCTATCAGCATAATATTACTAAGATCTGTGTTGCTTTCTTTTAATATATCGACAAATAAGTTAAAGTTCTCAATACCTAGATAATCTACAGGCATATTGATAACGATTATTTCAGGGTTATGTATTGTTGCTCTAGCAAGTTTAGCAATAAACTGTTGATACTTATTTAATTGTCCTTTATGTAAGTATATAATATTTGGTTCATTATATCTATTTAAAAACTCAAGTACTTCATTTTCTACTTTAGAGATGTACAATCTTTTAGCGTAGCATTTATATAGTACGATATTATCAAGCACAGTTAATGCACTGATAAGAGGAATTTCTTCGGATACAACAGCTACTTTTCCCCAACTGTATTGATCGATCAGATCGTTGATAATATTTTTAGCATTATGAGGATTATTTATAAATGTTGTGATCGCTTTATTTTTCATCATATTAATTGTCCTATAAAAACTATTAAGATAAACATATAGAACAATCTTAACATACTTTTATTCATTGATACAATAATCCAAAGTTGTGATCTTTTCTGTTCCATTGCAGTGTACATAGGTATGATTGCAACGATTAATCCGATAAAAAATACCTGAAAGATAAATGATACAACATCACTTATTTGTAGAGCAGATATAACTTGTTGCCCTACAACAGACAGTGTAGTATTTAGTTGAAAAGAAAGAAGTGTAAAGCTACCTATAATAGATAGCAGAATAAAGTAGCTTGATAGGATAAACATAGATATAATAGATGCAATAACTCTTGGAAAGAATACCATTTGATATTCATCTATGTCCATAGATTTGAGTGCTTTAAAATCGTTATTATTTTTCATGAGTGCGATGTCAATAAATATAGCACTTGCTGCTCTGAAAATAAATAGTAGTCCTGTTATAAAAGGCGCTGCAATTTTCACAAGCACTCCCGTTAGTACAACGCCTATAGATGTTGTAGCACCGAAATTTATTAATATGTTACTGAGCGTTCCAACGATTGCAAGCCCTAAGACCATAGCGACAATAGTAGTCGTTTTGATTAATTCAACACCGATAAAATTTATTTGTCTCAAAATAAAAGTTACCGATACGGGATTTAAGAAAGCTTTAGAGAATAATCCAGCTATAAATATTTTTATAGTAAAAAATGTTATTCCAGTAAAAAAGAGGATAGTACTAATCGTCCATCTACCAAGATTTTCAACTAATTTAATAAAGTGCATAAACATTTCATCATTTTATCATAACGATCATATATTATCAATTTTAAATTAAGAATATATTAATTTACTTTTAATAAGTAATATTTTATCTATTTATTTTATTGTATAATTAATTGTTTATACAATATAACATGAGTTCTATAACAGAAAAAATAATCTGTTCTATTTTGTTTGACTAACGGTGTATAAAGAGATATAATCGGTGTGATAGATTAGGTGAAATATTTTACTATCTAATACATTTTAATTAACTATATTGTTTTAGTTTAAAGAGTATATATAAGTTTTATTTTACGAATATCAAGTTATAAATTAAGAAAATAAGGAGAGTTTCCAATGGCACGAGTAAAAAGTATAATGGATGGTAGTATGGCAGCTACTCATGTTGCGCATGCGACGAATGAAGTAATAGCTATATATCCTATAACACCTTCTTCTGCGATGGGCGAGATAGCTGACGAAAAGACAACTCGAATGGAGAAAAATATATGGGGTTCAGTACCTGATGTAATGATGCTTCAGTCAGAGGCAGGAGCGGTTGGTACTGTTCATGGAGCATTAGCAACAGGAGCAATGACTACAACATTTACAGCATCACAAGGTTTATTATTAATGATACCTACTATGTTTAAGATAGCTGGTGAGTTAATCCCTACGGTATTCCACGTTAGTGCAAGAGCTATTGCATCGCAAGGATTATCTATATTTGGCGATCATTCAGATGTTATGTCAGTAAGAACAACAGGTTGGAGTTTCTTATGTTCTAACAATCCACAAGAGGTTATGGATTTTGCTCTTATATCTCAAGCTGTTACGCTTAGAACGAGAGTTCCAGTAATGCATTTCTTTGATGGATTTAGAACATCACATGAATTGAATGTTGTTGAAGAGTTAACATTTGATGATATGCGACATATGATAGATAACGATCTTATTCGTGAACATAGACAGAGAAGTTTATCACCAGATCACCCATCTATGCGTGGAACGGCTCAAAACCCTGATGTATATTTTCAAGGTAGAGAGACAGTTAATTCATATTTTGACAAAATTATTCCTACACTCAAAGCAGAGTTCAAGAAATTTGAAGAGTTAACTGGTAGACATTACGATACTATGGAGTATGTTGGAGATCCTAATGCAGAGCAGGTAATAGTCGTATTATGTTCAGCAGGAGATATCTCCGAGGAAACATCAGTAGTACTAAATAAATCTGGTTACAAAACAGGTGTGATAAAAGTTAGACTATTCCAACCGTTTGATATAGAAACGTTTGCAAAAATTCTACCTAAAACGGTTAAAGGTATCGCAGTTCTTGATCGAACTAAAGAACCGGGAGCAATAGGCGAGCCGTTATATTTAACTATTAGAACAGCAGTTGGCGAGATCATGTGTAAGAAGATGGTAGAGTTCAAAGATTATCCACTTATAGTTGGTGGTAGATACGGACTTGGATCTAAAGATTTCACTCCTGCTATGGTTAAAGCTGTATACGATAATTTATTATCTAAAGATGTTAAGAACTCATTTACAGTTGGTATAATAGATGATGTTACAAATCTTTCATTAGAAGTTGATAAATCATGGCATATATCAACTCCAGAAACATTTGAAGCAGTGTTTATTGGTTTAGGATCAGATGGAACGGTTGGAGCTAATAAGAACACAGCTAAAATTATTAATACAGAAGCTGGTAAAGAAGTTCAAGCATATTTCGTATATGATTCTAAGAAAGCAGGATCGGTTACAACATCGCATTTACGTTTTGGAGATAAAGCGATTAAAAGCTCATACTTAGTAGAACATGCAGATTTCTTAGCGTGTCATAACTTCTTTTTCCTTGAAAGGTTTGATGTTATCGGTCCTTTAAATAAGGGTGGAAGTTTCTTATTAAACAGTCCATACTCTGCAACAGAGGTTTGGGATAACTTACCTACTTATATAAGAGAGCAGATCGTTGCAAGAGAAGCAAGATTTTATGTAATAGATGCAATAGCTATAGCTAGAGAGTTAGGATTAGGTAGCAGATATAACGTTATATTACAAACAGCGTTCTTTGCTATATCTAATATTATCCCAGTTGATAAAGTTTTAGAAGCTATTAAGAAAGCTAATAAGAAATCATACGGTAAATACGGAGATAACGTAGTTACTATGAATAATAATGCAGCTGAATATGGTGCTACTAAATTTGAAGAAGTTATGTATCCGGGTAGAGTTGAGTCTCCATCTAAAGATGGGCATGTACCTTATATTCAATTAGACTTAATTAACGGTTGTTTAGATCCATCAGCACCTAGCTTTGTACAAGAAGTTACAGCAATGTTAGTTGCAGATAGAGGTGAAGAGATCACTGTATCGCAGATGCCAGTTGACGGTACATGGCCTATTGCAACAACACAGTATGAGAAGAGAAATCTTGCTGTTGAGATCCCAGTATGGGAATCAGATATTTGTATTCAATGTGGATTATGTGCATTTCATTGTCCACACTCAGCTATACGAGTTGCATCGTATCCTAAGAGCGAGTTAGATAAAGCACCTTCAACATTTAAACATGTTCAAGCTAAAGGTAAAGGGTTTGAGGATTACGCTTTCACAGTTCAAGTTGCACCTGAAGATTGTGTTGATTGTTCTGTATGCGTAATCAACTGTCCAGCAGTTAGTAAAACAGATCCTAATTTAAAAGCTATTAATATGCGTCCACAGATGCCTATTAGAGATAGTGAAGTAGAAAATTATAAATTCTTCCTAGATCTTCCAGAGCTAGCACCAGATCAATATAATAAAGCAACTATTAAAGGGCTTCAGTTTGCTCCATACGGTTTTGAATATTCGGGTGCATGTGCAGGTTGTGGAGAGACTCCATATATTAAGGTATTAACTCAACTATTTGGAGATAGATTATATCTAGCAAATGCGACAGGTTGTTCATCTATTTATGGTGGTAACCTTCCGACAACTCCATACTGCGATAGATCAGATGGATTAGGACCAGCTTGGGGTAACTCATTATTTGAGAATAACGCTGAGTACGGTTACGGAATGAAGATGACGGTAAATTATTTTACTAGTAAAGCGAACGATTACCTTGAGAAGTTTAAAGGTGAAATAGGTGATCTATACGGTAAGATAAGTGAAGCTCCTTCAAAAACTCAAAATGAGATAGAACTTAAACGTGTATTAGTTAAAGAGTTAAAAACTAAACTTGAAGGTATTAAAACAGAAGAGGCTAAAGATTTCTTATCTATGGCAGATTTCTTACTTCCAAAATCTACATGGATGATGGGAGGAGATGGTTGGGCTTACGATATAGGTTACGGTGGATTAGATCACGTACTTGCATCAGGAGAGAACCTTAATATTTTAGTATTAGATACAGAAGTATACTCTAATACTGGTGGACAAGCGTCAAAATCTACACCACTTGGTGCAACGGCTAAGTTTGCAACATCTGGTAAAATGCAAGAGAAGAAAGATCTAGCGATGATCGCAATGACATACGGATCGATATATGTTGCAAGAGTTTCATTAGCGAACCCTGCACAATGTTTAAAAGCGTTTATTGAGGCAGAAGCGTATAATGGACCTTCGTTAATAATTGCATACTCACATTGTATCGCACAAGGTTTAGATATGACATACGGTGTTGATCATCAGAAGAAAGCTATTGAAGCAGGTTACTGGCAGTTAATCAGATATAACCCTGATTTAGTAAGTGAAGGTAAAAACCCACTTATTATTGATAGTAAAGATGCGACTATAGAGCTTTCTGAGTTTATGTCTATGGAGAACAGATTTAAGATTACTAAGAAAGCAGATCCAGATAAGTTTGCTGAAATAGTAGAAGAGGCTTCGTTGAAACTGAAACGTAGAAACGATTATACTAAACAGTTAGCAGAAAAAATTGATTTTGTTGTAGAGTAATATTTTTAAGATATTAAATTATTAGATTTCATATAATTAAGCCGATGTATATAAATGTACGTCGGCTTTTTTTATGTTTATGGATAGGGTTGGTTAGTTGATTAAGTTGATCTTTACCAACTATATCTATATTAATGGTAGCGATATAGAGTAACCTTAGCAAGATAATAAAATGGTTATTTTGTGTTATAGCAACTGGAACTCTATTTGTCGGCAAATATAAGTTAAGTAGCCATATTATGGAAGATTTCCTTCACAATAGTCTTCATACATATTAAAGGCATCTTTCAAATCATTATGTAACAAAGAGTAAAAACATTCAGAAATCCAATAATACCAACATTCAATGGTTTTGAATTGCTCTTTTGTTAAAGCACTTTGCAAGCGTGCATTTTCATACAGAACCCAATTTTGCAAAAAGTATAACATAAAATAAATATCAATAACTAAGTACCTATCTATCAAATCTTTACCTAATTCGTCTGCTAAACACCTTAGGCACATTATTATCTCGTGGAATTTTTCCCCTATTTGATGAGAATATCTTCCTCTGAAATTATCGAAACATCTTCCTTTCCATTTTTCATTATTAATATCAGCATGGCTGTAATACGATGCAATAGTGTTTCCCTAGCTTCATCTTTATTTATAAGATCATCCTTTACCTAATTGTTATTTTACTTACATCATATGTATATTTTGAAATGCTAAAGCAATATTGTGTTCATCAACCTTTTTAATACACTTTAATCCAAAATCTCGCTGTAAGGTCGCTCATTTCACCGCTTATTGGAATATTAAAGCAATGTATATCCCCAACAACAGAGGCATAATATTTAACTCCAACTCCAAGTTTCCCCCTTTTTTATCTGTAATAGTGAAGAAACGGATATCTATACTTTCAATGACGCAAAAAAGCACCTACCGATTTTTAGTGGATAAGTGCTTGTGTTGTGCGTATTTAGTTGTTTGGATAAGTTGTATTTTACTTGGTCGCTAGGGAATAGGGGTACTTACATGCAATGGTTATAATCTGTAGTGGTAAACTTTTTTTTCAATCATAGTTTTATTTTCCCAACTACTATCGACTTCAATATAAAATGAGGGATTATAACATGATTTATATTCACTACTATTAACATAATCATGTATCAAATATTTTTTCATTTCTAAAATTGAGTCAAATTTCCAAAATTCAGACATATTAATTTCTGAATAGTATCCATCTTTTGTTTTAGGACCACCATGCCCACATGGCTCATGCGATCCATCATCACACACAAAGCACCACCAGTTAAAACCACATATTTTGATATTAAGATTATTAATTTCATCTAAAAAATTTTCTATATTCTTAAAAGGGCAAATGCATTCAAGATAACCTGAACCCATCATTGTAATATTATATTTATCAATTATTGTATCTAATTTTTCCTTTAATTGTAAATTAAGTTGCATATATAATCTCCAATCATATGAGTTTTGAGTGCACAAAAAATATTATTTTTACAATATTATACCACATTCATTATTTTTCGTTATTATCAAAATAACCTGTACCATGTATCGTATAGTAATCACCTTTATAATTCAAGCCAAAATATGTGAATTTTATATTTCTGCTTGCTTATTTATGGTTTTCATACTCTGCTCTGCTGTTATCAACTCTCGTCGCTCATTGCTCGTCGCTTATTGTTTATTACTCATTACTCATATCAAGATATTATTTAATCGAAGTTCTATCAAAGCCTCCTTCATCATTAAACTCCTTTCGGTAATAAACTTATTAATGGATATTATCACGTTTCTTTCCTATTGGATTTTTGTTTATACGCTTTATAAGAAATATTTTATAAATCAAGCATGATGTATTAAATTTATTTATTTTTAATCATATACTTAAAAGTTTTAGCAATTTTTATAATCATTTCGTTAATTGTTTTTTGATCTACTATAACTTCATCAAGATATTTATGTTTAAAAGTTTCATTACAATATTCACCTATTATTAGTTTTACTTGATCTATAAATCTCACCATAAATAAAATATATCCAGCATCTTCAAATTCAGTTAATTGTACTCTATATGTATAATCGTTACCTATATCTGAGTTTTCTGGAAAAGTTATATCTTGTATTTTTTCAAATGCTATTTTAGGATTATCTTTAAATAAAGTTTCATTTTCAGGTAGAGTTATAAGTGGAGATTTTTCTGAAAGAATTTCAGAGAGAACTATATTGAGCGTACTACATCTCACATCATTTGGATAAAGATTGCTATCAATAGAGATCGCAAAATAACCGTTATGAAAAGGCAGAGAACTCCACTCATCAACAATATCAATAAAGAAAGCAAATTCAAACGGATTTCCAAAGATCATAAATTAACATCCTCTTGAAAGATTTTATTTTCACAACTAATATATAATATGTATCTTAGGTGATTATATTTGAAGTTGAGTTTATTATACTTCTAGAATATAATAAACTCAACAATTTCTACCGATATATATGTAAAGTTAGTGATATAGAGTAGTTCCTAGCAACACAATGAAATAGATACAACAAGAGGGATAGTAATGGAGAGTTTTAAATCTATCGACACGCTATTAAAAATCGGAATTAAAGTAAATGGTGAAGAGGGTAACAGTTATACTCCTCCTGAAAGCGAAAAAGATTTATTAAGTTTTGAAGAGAAACGAGGCTTTAAAATCCCTAAAAATATTAGATATTTGATGAAGAATTACGGAGTTATCAATTGGACTTGCGATCCTATACAGTGGACTTTGAAAGAGGTTGATAGAGATTACGATTACTTTATAGAGGTATTTGAAGAGTGTAAACCTGAGTTTGCGATCGATGATAAAATTGTTCCATTTCCATTTGCGAGCTTGACGGATAGCGGTACACTTTATATAGATACTGTAACGGATGAAATTTATATATTTCTTGATGAGGCGTTCTCGGATTATAAAGGTGGCGAAGATGAAATCACGATGAAATATTACGATTATTTAGGTGCAGTTTTTGGTAGTACAGAAGATTTGGATTTTATCGGTTTCGTAAAAAGTCAGGTTCTTCATATGATGGATGTTTTTGACTCAATGGGAACATATCGTAATGTTCCAACAAAACTTTGTGATATAAAATCTGATGATAAAAGTTTAAGTATCACTTTTTCAAACGGTGATCAGAAAGATAGTAAATATGTTATACTTAAAAAATCTATCAATTTTGATGATAGTGATGTTGAGGCAGGTACGGACGGCGAGTATATAGAGATAAATAATCAGAAAACATCGGCATATAAGTCGGTAGAGTCGGCTGTGCTATATGAAGGTAGTCTGCTAATAAAGTTAAACGATAATTTTATTAGCCTGTGTAACCCTACGGGTAAATATCAATCAGATCTTGAGTTTGTAGAGGTTGATTTAAGCGATATAGCTGTAACGGTAGAGTTGAAAACTATGCTAGGAGATATTTTAGGAGAAAGGTTTACTATAGATAAAATAGCTGATTGATTTAATAGTTGGTTAATATAATTTCTGTTTGATTTAATTATTAATCAATTAATGTGTAGCTTTTATATTAATATTGAACGGTTTACTATCTGGATACGGTGAGCGATTTTATCTATTGTCAATCAACTATCAGTATCACAAGCACATTTTTGCTCTACTCACAGCTCTCATCTCATCGGTATTTTGCACCGTAAATGCGTACTATTCTCGATCTCACACTTTTTTTCATATCAAATCCGTACTGTAATCTCACTTTTTATAAGTATAACATCTGGTATAGAATATCACATTTCTCTAATTTTAAGTCTTAAACAACTTGAATTATGCGGACTAAATTTATATAAAGTTACAGAGTTTTATCTTTTAAACCGATGAATATAATAGTTATAAATTTTATATTTTTATCAAAAAACATAAAATCTAAATAGTTAGTTATAAAAAATTATCGATAAAAAATAATTTTATTTATTTAAAAAGAGATTTTCTATATAGATATTATATTTACCTATGTTTTAAGTTAACATTATTTTTATATAAAACAGCCATATTTTATAAGCTTATTTTATAAGTATTATTAGTCATTTGTATCATATAAATATAACAATTTTATATTTATATAATATTAAACTAGTTGTTATTTATAATATACTTATAAATAAACTTGTTAAACTTGTAGTATTAGTATAGAATAAATTTATATTTCATGAGAGATTTAAGTGTTTAAAAAATTTTATATGTTTTATAGGGGAGGAGATTAATATGAATGTAGTTAAGAATGTTTTTATGTTTTATTTCAAGAGTAACCTTTTAATAAGGATATTACTTGGACTAATACTAGGTGCGATACTTGGTATTATTTTTGAAAACTCTCCATCTATGGTTGCTTTTTTCAAACCGTTTGGGGATCTATTTATTAGACTATTAAAGATGATAGTTCAACCAGTAATTATATTTACCATAGTAGTTGGAACAGCGTCGATTGCACCATCAAAGCTAGGTAAAGTTGGTATAAAGGTTTTGCTTCTTTATACATTAACATCATTATTTGCTATTATAATAGGTTTATTATTAGGTAACTTATTAGATCCGGGTGCTGGTTTAGAGTTAGCAGGTATTGGTAGTGCAGCGGCGAAAGAGTTAAATGCTCCTTCATTGATTCCTACATTGTTAGCGATTGTTCCAACCAATCCTTTTGAAGCGTTTGCTAAGGGCGAGGTTTTACCTACGATATTTTTCTCAATTTTCTTTGGTATAGCGATAGCATTTATAAGAGATAGTTCAGATAAGCGTATCAAAGATTCAGCAGAAACTATTTTCAGATTTTTTGAAGGTGCAGCAGAGGCTATGTTTAAGGTTGTAGGTTGGGTTATGCAATATGCACCGATAGGTGTTTTTGCATTGATATTTGTTGTATTTTCAGCACAAGGAGCGGCAGCATTTGGACCACTTGCTAAAGTTACAGGTACAGTTTATTTAGGATTTATCATTCAATTGTTCACAATATACTTACTATTATTAACGATGTCTAAGTTGAATTTTTTCAGATTTATGAATAAGATTAAATCACCAGCGATCACGGCATTTGTTACAAGATCATCAGGTGGCACTCTTCCTATTTCTATGGATGTAGCAGAGCATTCACTTGGTATTTCAAGAGGTGTGTACGGTTTTTCACTTCCATTAGGTGCAACGATCAATATGGATGGTACGACTATATATTTAGGTGTTTGTACAATGTTTATTGCATCGGCAGTAGGACAACCATTATCACTTGAGCAACAGATCCCAGTTATATTAACGGCTGTATTAGGATCGATAGGTACGGCGGCGGTTCCGGGAGCTGGAGCGATTATGTTACTTATGGTATTAGATACAGTTGGCTTAAAAGTTGAAGCAGGTTCAGCTGTTGCAGCGGCGTATGCGATTATACTAGGTATTGATGCACTGTTAGATATGGGAAGAACATCAGTTAATGTTGTTGGAGATTTAGTTGTTACAACGATAACGGCGAAATCCGAAGGCGAGATGAATTTAGATGTTTGGAATAAAGGTTAATTTTTAATATAGTTTTGATAGTTTTATAAATTGATAACTCCATGATTTTATTATATAATTTCATGGAGTTATTATTATGTATATTTATAAATTGTATATATCTGTAAATTGTGTATATTTATAGATTATAGATACGTATAATTTGTAGGTATTTTGTTTAATATAGTTAGATTTATAGAGGGTAGTATATTTATGAAAAAAATCGGTGTAATAGGTGGAATGGGATCGTTAGCGACGGTAGACCTTTTCAGTAAGATTGTAACGAACACAGAGGCTAAGTGTGATCAAGAGCACGTTCATTTAATGATAGATAATAATTGTTGTATTCCAGATAGGACGGCGTTTATATTATCTGTTGATGGAGCAGAAGATCCTATAGATGAGTTAATAAAATCGGCTAAACGTCTAAAAGAGTCAGGAGCAGAAATTTTAGTTATGCCGTGCAATACGGCACATTATTTTATAGATAGGATTAAGGAGCAGGTTGATATTGATTTTATTAGTATGATAGAAACGACGGTAAATGTTATTAAGGATAAATATCCTGATAGTAAAAATGTAGCTGTTGTCTCAACAACAGGCACGAAGCGAACGAATCTTTACGAGAATTATTTAGATAAGGCAGGCTATACGTCTATTATATTTGATGAGGTGTTACAATCGGATATAATGGCGTCGATATATGATGGAGTAAAGAAAGGTAAAGTTATCGAGTACACCTATTTATTTCAGAGTGTAGTAGATAGGATAGAGTCGTTAGGAGCTGATATAATTATTTCAGCATGCACGGAGATTCCTATATTAATGTCATCAGCAGAAACATCAATTCCAACTGTTGATCCAACCTTAGAATTAGCACTTGCGACGATAAGATACGCTAAAGGTTGATAGTGTGCTTATTATTGATTATGTTTTGAGTTAAGGTATGTAGAAGTGATATAAAACATTACGATAAATTTTATAAAAATAACCCCTATAGTTTTAACGCTGTAGGGGTTTTTTTAATAATATATAGTTAAACTTTAAGTTGTAATTATATTGACAACTATATTGATAAACCTTACATTATTGATATATCATATATATTTAAATAAGATGTGTAAGTATTGATTAGATATATACTAAATAACTTTATAGGAGTAATGTTAAATGGTTACACAATTGAAGAACTTACTACTTGGCTTGCTATCGGTTTTAATGGTTTTGGTTATCGTTGGAGATGCTTACTCTAAGACGATAAAGGTTGTCAAATGGGATGGTAAAACTGTGACAAAGATAAGTCCAACGGGTAATATTTTTATCATAAAGAGTGCAAGTGATCTTGCATGGATAGCACTACCTACGACATTAGAATCAAACAATAATTTTGATAATAAAACTCTTAGAATTGTAAATAATATAGATATGAATAATAAACCATTTACAGGTATAAAGTTATTTAAAGGTAAGCTAGATGGTAATCATAAAAAGATATATGGTATAAATATAGATAAGTCTAAAGTTGATAATGTAGGTTTAATTTCTACATTAGGTGCTGGTGGATCAATAGAGAATTTAACGATCGCAAAAGGTAGCATAATCAAGGGTAAAGGTGCTGTTGGTGCATTTGTGGGGAGTGTTGCAAATGGTGCGACAGTTACGATAAAAGGCGTTACAAATCATGCAACAGTAACAGGAGCAGGAGCAGGTGATAATATCGGTGGGTTTATTGGATTGAGTGGTGATAACTCAACATTAACAATAGATAACAGTTCAAACACAGGCAGAGTAGAAGGTACAGGAGTAAAAACAGTAACAATACTCGCCGAAGAAATTGGCGAAACGAATTTTGACATGAATGTTGGAATGGATAATATCGGTGGTTTAGTTGGTCATAGTTCTAGTGGCTCATCTACAACAATCATGAATAGTTCAAATACAGGCGATGTAACAGGAACAGGAGATTATATAGGTGGTCTTATTGGTAATAGTGCTACTAATTCGACTTTAGCAATTAATAGTAGTTCAAACAAAGGTTTAGTTACAGGAACGGGAACAAAAACTAAAACTTATTATGCTGGAGAGGAATACGAAAGCGTTATTGGAATGAATTGTATCGGTGGTTTAGTTGGTTATAGTTCTAATGGTTCATCTACAAAAATTACTAGTAGTTCAAACACAGGTGCAGTTACAGGTTCTGCTTATCTAGGTGGTTTAATTGGAAGAAGTGATGCTGAGTCAATTTTAACGATTACTAGTAGTTCAAACACAGGCGATTTATCTGGTGAAGTTGATGTTGGTGGACTTGTTGGAGATAGTTCAACTTTAAGAATAGATAACGGTTCAAACACAGGCACAGTAACAGGTACAGGCAGTTATGTTGGAGGTCTTGTTGGAGATAATAGTGGAAGTTTAACGATCACCAACAGTTTAAATACAGGAGATGTAATAGGTGAAGGTCTTAGTATTGGTGGCCTTTTAGGAGGAAGTTGGTATAGTGCTTTAACAATAGATAATAGTTCAAACAGAGGTGACGTTACAGGAAAAGGAGGAACACGTGATGTAGGTGGTCTTGTTGGAAAGAGTTATTATAATACATTCACAATTAATAATAGTTCAAACACAGGTGCAGTATCAGGAAGAAATAAAGTTGGTGGTTTAGTTGGAGATAGCGATACTAGTTCACCATTAACGATAGATAATAGTTCAAACACAGGCAGAGTATCAGGAGTAGATAATGTAGGTGGACTTGTTGGCTGGGGTTATAATAATTATATAGCGATTAGTAGTAGTTTAAATACAGGTGCAGTATTAGGAACAAATGATGTAGGTGGACTTATAGGATATAGTTATTATAGTGATTTAACAATTAATAATAGTTCAAACACAGGCAGAGTATCAGGTGCAGATAAAGTTGGTGGTTTTGTTGGAGAGAGTAATACAAGTTTAACTGTAGCAATATATAGTAGTTCAAATACAGGCGATTTATCGGGTAAAGTTTTTGTTGGTGGAGTTCTAGGATATGGTTCTGGTTATGGTTCTGGTGCTATAACTCTTTTAAATGTTCACAGCTATGCAAAAACTGTAACAGGAACAGCAGTAGACACAGGTGAAATTTCCGTTGGTGGTATCGTAGGTTATATTTCAAATCGTATTACTGTTACGGCGCATAATGTTTATTGGTTGCATGATAGAGTAGAGGGTATTGAAAAAGCAGTAGGCATAGGCGTGGACAAATTCACTAACACAAGTAATAAGTCTAAAGCACTTAATAAGAGAAAGTTTGCAAAACGAGGCAGTTTCAAAGGTTGGGATTTTGATACAGTTTGGGAGATTTTAGCAAACGGCAAATATCCAACACTTAGAAATCTACCAGTTGCACCAGTTACAACTAAGTAAATTAGAAGTAGCAAATAAGTAACAAGTAATAAATAAGTTACAACTAAGTAAATTAGAAGTAGCAAATAAGTAACAAGTACTAATTAAGTAACAACTAATAATTTTGTACTAAAATATCATATAAAAAACACCCCTACGGCGTAAAAACTGTAGGGGTTTATTGTTTATGTGTACGTTAAATATATTTCCACTCTTAACTATTATCAAAAAAATACTCTATACATCGTATGATATATAGAGCAGTATATTTTTAATGATCTAATCTCAACTAATATATTTAATCTCAATTAATTTAATTTCAACTAATCCAACCTAATATCTATTAAGCATTACCTAGCACCACATAAAAAAGTATCGCTAAGTATATAAATACCGATCCTGCTAAAACAAACAGATGCCATATAGCATGGTTGTACGGTAGTTTCTTCCATTTATAGAAAATTACACCTGACGTGTAAAATACGCCACCTAAGATAAGTAATGTTAATCCTTCTGGATCTAAAGAGTTTATTATAGGCTTAATCGCAATAACTATTATCCAACCCATAAATATATAGATCATATTTGAAAACTTTCTTAATCTATCACCAAACTTCAATTTAAGTATAGTTCCAGTTATCGCAAGCGCCCAGACTACTCCAAAAATACTCCAACCCCATCCACCTCGTATGGTTACAAGCATAAATGGTGTGTACGATCCTGCTATAAGATAATAGATAGATATGTGATCGACTATATTTAATGTTTTTTTAGTCTTTTCGTTTTTGAACGTATGATATAAAGTCGATGCCGTATATAACACTATCATTGATGCACCGTATATAGCTGATGATGTTACTTTCCAAGCATCACCATGTGTCGCAGATAAGACAACAAGTAAAACAAGTCCTGCAATTGCAAGCAATATCCCTATTGCATGGGTGATTATATTTGCCATCTCTTCTTTAGAGGAATATTTCTTTACTACATGATCTGCCATAATATAATTTCCTCACTACTAACTTTAGTCTTGCCTTAGTATATCCGACTAATTATTGATTATCAAGTAGAAAGATTTTAATTAATAATATTGCTTGACATAATATCATAATTGGTATATTTTAATCTTCCTAGTTTAAGACTAGTACATCGCGGGGTAGAGCAGCATGGTAGCTCATCGGGCTCATAACCCGGAGGTCGTCGGTTCAAATCCGGCCCCCGCAATTATTTTATTTTTGTACAGACAAATCAATTAGTAGCTAGGTATATCTTATCTCTAGCTTCTTTTTTTGCAGAGGGGTTGCGACAGTAGTTTTATAATTATTGTCGTTAGGGCGATGTAGCTCAGTTGGTTAGAGCATGCGGCTCATATCCGCAGGGTCCGGGGTTCAATTCCCTGCATCGCCATTATATTTTACCTCTAAAAGTTGTCTATTATCTTTCTATTTCAAGTTGTCCGTTGTACTTAGCAACTATCTAATCGTTACGTTTATCCATTATCTAATTACTTTATCAACCTATTACCTACCAACCATTTATACTTTGTTTTGCGATGATGTACTATATTGATCTACCATAGATTTTGCGATATCATCAGCTGGGTTATAAGTTGATTTAGCTTGCTTCTCTTTATCTTCTTTATAGTCTTTTTCAAACTTTAAGAATGCGTCTAATGAATTAGATATTTTTATTGTTGTGGTTGCTAATTCAGGTATATTGCCATGTTCTTTATAGTGGGCTAGATCAGATTCTAGTGATGCTATGTAATCAAATCTATCATGAAGTCCCATATTTGCAGTAGGTCCTTCTCCCATATCGAGAACTGCATTGCCTGAGCTGAGTGATTCAAATTGAGAGTTTGCAATTAATGTACCTTCTGGATATTTAGCATAAATATGTGAGTTGAGTGCTTGAAGTTCGATAGCTGTTATATTTCGTGGATCAATATCATTAATATTTATAGTTATATTAAACTCATCTCCAAAACCGTTATCTTCCCATCCTGTTGCAATTATAATAGGGTTCTCATCGGTAGAGTTTTCTGCATATTTGAGATCGTAAGATACAGTACCAGCTCCACCTCCAGCAATCGTATCTTCTGTAAACAATTTTATACGAAAACTCTGTTCTGATGTTATATCAGAAACATTATTTCTATTTTCAGTGTTACTATTTGTTTTGTTAGTTATCCCAGTTGGTTTATAAAAATTTGTTAAAGGGTTGCTTTGTTTGATATTCATCTTGTTATATCCTTATTGTAATTATTGTGTAATCGTAATATCTATCAACCCTTTTTAAGTTGCGATGATTTACTATATTGATCTACCATAGATGTTGCAACCTCATCAACAGAGTTAGAGATCGTCTTAATATTATTATCACCATTTTTTCCAAACTTAGATAATTTATCAAGTAACGCTATTATACTATCTACTGAATCTTGCATATCTTGTATAGGAGATCCACTGTATATATCTTTTAGGGTTTCTAGAGATGCTATCGCATTAAACCTATCATTAAGCCCCATGTCATGAATTGGTTTGCCACTTGTTCCTTGTAACCCGTGTTCATATCCGATAGTCGAAAGAGTTAACAGTTCTGACGGATCAAGCGGTTTGCCTTGATTAGCATGTGTTAATAAAGCTTCTAGTTCGATAATTGTTAAGTTTTGTGGATCAAGATCATTAATATTTATAGTTTGATTAATCTCTTTACCGTAACCGTTATCTTCCCATACTTTTGCATTTATAATAGGATTTTCATCAGTAGAATTTTCAGCATAACTTAGCTCAAAAGCTATGTTGCCCATCCCACCTCCACCTATCCTAGTTTTTTTTTCTTTTTCTTCTTCTGTTGGCAGTCGTATCAGAACACTTTTTGTCAATTCTGTATTAAAAACACTGTTTGTGTTATCGGCATTATCAACATTACTATTTGTTTTGTTAGGTATCCCTGTTGGTCTAGAAAAATTTGTTAGAGGGTTACTTTGTTTAATATTCATCTTGTTATATCCTTGTTATTTTTTAATGTATACTCTGGCTAAGACTTAAAGCATTAACCAGAGTATAGTTTTAATCTTTAGTTGCTTGTAAATGAGAAGTCTTGATATGCCGTTTTTGTTTTATATGGATAAGTTGTACCAGTGTGTTGTGAGCTAAATCTTTTTATACCAGGGTAAGAGATTGTTCCGCAATCAAAGAGATATATAAAACCTGAAATATTGTTGTAGTTATCATAAAGATATTTCGTACCTATAATTCTTGTAGGTTGGAAAGCAAGTGTTGTTTTATCATGATCTGCCATACCAATTACTGTTACTTGAACTAATAAACGCCAATTTGTATCTTCATGATAACGATACCACGTTACTTCTGCTGATTGTAACGGTAAAGGTCTATTAAATCTTGTTGTTGCATCAAGAGGTTCTTCTGATGTAAACGTTGAAGAGTCTTCCGTATTTAAAACTATTTCGATAGCCTCTTTAGAGTTGTTGTCGCCCTCTAAACTTACATCTTCTTGATAATCACCAAAACCTGCTTGAAAATCTTCTGCTACTGGTTCTGAAGCGTTAACAGATGATAATAAACTCATTCCTAAAAATATTGAGAATAATAACATTAAACCTATAACTTTGAAATTTAAGAAACTTTTTACTTTAAACATAATGCGTCCTCCTAAGTTGACTTGCATTTACTATATTCGATAACAGTTATAAACATTTTTGCCGTACTAATTTTTAACCTGTTGCTATACTGTATCTATTTTATTTTAAAACTAATAATATTTATCTCTAAAATTGTCTAAAAAATAGTAAAATAAATCTCTATCTATCACATAAGTGAGAAATTATTTCCTACTAAAAACTAATATATTAATATAAATATCTATATATTAGAGATAAATCTGTTACCATTGATAATTAAAGCTTTTTAAAATCATGAGCAAGAGTATACGCCCCATTAATACTAGAAATGGTTACTGTAGCTAGACTTCGCTACATTTGTGTTTAGTATACAAGCAAATATTATGCCTAAAGGGATAAAACTGCTCTAAAAGAATTTATAGTTCAAGTAGATGATTATCTACGACTTATTATTCGTAATCTGTAAACTACGACTAATTACTTATTAATATTCATTAAATAACCAATCCTTATCGCTATGATACTCTTCTATATCAACATATTGTGGTTACGATTAATTGTTGATAATTCATATTTATTACAATATAATGCTATTCAAATATATTTATGTTAAACTATATCATTTTTAAAATATATTGATATTAAATTGTAATTATGGGGGATAATTGTTTATGAATAAAGTATTACCATTCTTGGTGATGCTATCAATAATCGTAATATGTCAAGGGTGTTTGGATAATGTAGATAGAACTGCTTCGACTTATTTTTATCTTAGTGATGATTTTACTATTGCAAGTGTAGATGGTAAATATTTTCAAAGTACAGATGGCTCGTTAAATTATAAAATTGGTAGAGTAGAGATTAATGATGTAGATGCAGAAAAGAAGGAAGTTCTCACTATAACGCATGAGTTAGAGAGTGCTATAAAGACTGAGTTGACTAAAATGAGTATTGATACGAATACCAATTATATTTTAGGAGATGCGATAACAAAAAGTGGTGATGTTGGGTATGGAGAGAAGTTAATTATTGAGTTTGGTATAGAGATTGTAGAGACGGTGAGTAGCCGTACGATAGATGGTATATACTCTTTTGTAATAAGGTTTGATAACGATAGTACACCTTCTTTAGATGAAGAGCTTACTTTTTATCTGTGTGAGGTTGTTACTATTGCGGGTATTGGCGATAAAAGTTTCATAAGTGATAGCACTTATTTAAATTATACGGTTGAAGGTGTTGATTTGCTAGGTATAGGTAGCGACACGATATCGGATCAATTAGAACATTTACTGAGAACTATGCTTGATAGAAAGAGTATCCGTGCCAATATCGACTATACTTTAGGAGAGCCTATATCAAGTGGAAGTATAGCGACTGGTGAGAGTTTAGTTATCAAGTTTGATATAGATATAAGATCTTTGGATAGTGATAAAGTAATATCGGATACATATTCATTTACGATATTGTTTAACGATAAAGTTGGTTCTTGGAGTGGATACGATAAGATTGAGCCTGATAGAGATATTGCGGATAATTATCTTATAAAAGTTCCTGCGAATTTAGCATGGTTAGCAGATCAGGAAGAGATTAATACGAACGTTCTATTTTTAAATAATATAGATATGGGTGGCTATCCTTTTACGGGTATAAAAAGGTTTAGTGGTATTTTTGATGGTAACGGTAAGAGTATATCGAATATAAATATAGATAGTGGTACAAGTTTTGATAGATCATCTGGGTTAATACAGAGTATCACAGGCGAGAGTGTTATAAAGAATTTAACACTTAAAGGTGGTACGGTTCGTGGCGGTAGATATGTAGGAAGTTTTGTAGGAACGGTTGGAGTAGTAGATGATATTGTTAGAACTATTGATATCAATCGAGACAACTTCACGATAGATAATTTAACAAGTGATTTAGCGTTAGTTTTAGATGATTTAGATAGTGCTTCGGAGTATGATGTTGCTATAGGTGGTTTTGTTGCGATGATTAATGATCGTACGGTTACGATTAGGAACTCTATTTATCGAGGAGATATATTATCTAGTTCAAATAAGGAGTCAACAATTGGTGGTTTTATAGGTAAGATATCCAACTCTGATATCACGATGAAGAAGTTGACAAACTACAGTAATATATCTGTTGCGAGCGATATTGAGGGTATAAATATTATCGGTGGAATTCTTGGAGAGTATGTAATTACGGGAATGGATAGTTTAATAGTTTATGGATCAGAGTTAGTCAATAATGGAGATTTATCAAGCAATAGTAATAGCGAGGGTATAGTAGGTGGAATTATCGGAGTGAACAATTCTAATGATAACAGTGAGAGTACTATAAGTATAGTATCTAGTGTAAATACAGGAAAGCTAAGTGGCGATAATATATTAGGTGGCGTGATAGGATTTAGTCGTAATGCTAAGTTAGAGGTAATAGATACGCATAATAGTGGTTTGATCGAGGGTATTATAGATATAGACAGATTAGTTATTCTTGGTTCTGGAGGCGGAATAATAGGATCAAATGCTGGTATAGAGCCAGTAAGTATTTTGAACGTATCAAACAGTGGATCAGTACAGGGCAGTTTTATGTATAGTGGTGGTATAATAGGTAATAACAGTAGTTTAGGAACAACAGATATAATTGGTTGTTCTAATACTGGAAATATATCAGGTAATATGTATACAGGTGGCATTATAGGAGAGAACAGTATTGATTTATCTATGACGTTGATAAACAGTTATAACATAGGTACGATAAGTAGTAGTAACTCTAGTTATGTATATCTAGGTGGTTTAATTGGGTCTAATACTGCGTCAGACACTAAATTAAGTGGATCGTATAATAGAGGCAACTTAACGATTAGCGAGAAGATTAATATTACTCCACTAGAGGTTTTCGTAGGAGGATTAATAGGTAGAAGTCTTAAAACTACGAGTATAGAGAAAGTGTATAATTCAGGCGATATAGATATAGTTATTTCCCCTTCTGCCGTTTCAGTTGGAGGTATAATAGGTTTCGGTTCGGCTTTAACAGTGAGTGAAAGCTATAATACGGGAGATATTTTTAGTGATAATGATATCAATGTACAATCAACAACGAGTGCAGAAAATTATGTAGGAGGCATTGTTGGATCGATTGTCAATAGTCGCACAGCAGATCGCAATTATTTGGTTAAGATAAGCGATAGTTATAATGTAGGAGATATATGGAGCAAAGGAGTTGCAGGCGGTATAATAGGCAATAATTATTACGAGGGTAGTAATAGTAATCGGCTAGAAATTTCACACTCATTTAATTACGGCACGGTTACGGGAGGTATATTATCAGGAATGATTATAGGAAGTATATATGAGTTAATCACGACGGCGATATATACAGATAATTACTGGTACTCTCTAAGCGTTTCAGAGAGCGACAATCTTCAAATTGGAGGTGCGAGACTTGATTTTGATGAGTTTCGTATTGCAGATAATTTTGAAGATTGGAAAGTAAATATTGATGGCAGTAAGTGGGAGATTTTAGAGGGCATAAATTATCCAACTCTTGTGAATAATAAAGAGATAGACACACAGATTAATTAGATAGGTAATAACTTATAAAATTATTATAAAATC
Organism: uncultured Deferribacteraceae bacterium; assembly: GCA_947041225.1. Taxonomy (GTDB): domain Bacteria; phylum Chrysiogenota; class Deferribacteres; order Deferribacterales; family Mucispirillaceae; genus CAMQYB01. The sequence continues at coordinate 30,475 of CAMRDM010000012.1, forward strand.
ATATAAAAAACACCCCTATAGTTTTAACGCTGTAGGGGGTTAATTTATGCTTAAAATCAGATGTAATACTATTGACAAATATCTTATTAAGTATTAGATTATTGAGATCTGTATATGTTTTATCATAATGTATATGTATTACCATAATGTATGTGTATTACTATATACTAATTGTTTTTATTTTCCGTCCTTATTCATAGTTTTTATTTATCTGTTCTTGCTTTGTTTCATAGTAGATAAAAAAATAGCTTAGGAGTTAGATCACATGCTTAAAAGAATTCAGATCACATGCTTAAAAGAATTCAGCAATTCATTCACAGTTCAATTAAGAAAGGTTTTATTACTTTCAACGTTAATGTTAATGACGTTACTATTAGGTGCGTGTGCTGATGTTGGCAACGGTGGTGTAACTCCAGATTATTCGCCTAGTTTTGATTTAGGTGCAACATTCACAATTGCAAGTTTAGGCGATGGCAAAAACTTTATACAAGATGAAGATAATACTTCAAAATATTCTATTGAAGATGTAAGTTCAGTTGATAAAAATAACGAAGCGATAGTAGACGAATTAAAAACAAAAATAAAAACTACATTAGAGACAAATATAACAGGCACAGCGGTAACTTTTGACGATGTAGGTATAACAGGCGATGCAGTTGCTGATGAGACATTAACTGTAACGGTTGCAACAACAATCACAGAAACAGCAACTGCTAATACAGCAACAAACAGTTATATTTTCACAATCGGTTTTGCTAAAGAGCTTGTAAAATGGGACGGCACAGTAATTGAGATCACACCAACAACAGACGGAGTTTATGAAATCTATAACGGTTCACACCTTGCATGGATAGCACAACAAACAAGACTAGCTGGTACTCCTGATAATTTCACAACTAAAACAGTTAGGTTCATGAACTCAGTTGATATGGATAATAAAACTGATGATACAGGTGCAACAGTTTTCACAGGTATGGGAGAATTTGCAGGCAGATTAGAGGGTAACCATAAGATGATCTACGGTTTAAATATTGATAAATCAGCTGAGAATAACGTTGGTTTAATTTCTATATTAGGTTATGGTGGCTATATAGATAATCTCACAATTGCAAGTGGACAGGTTAAAGGGGAATTATTTGTTAGTGCATTTGTAGGACAGGTTGCAGATCTTGCGGTAGTTACGATCAAAGGCGTTACAAATCATGCAACAGTAGAAGGAAGTAATTTTGTTGGTGCATTTGTAGGACAGACTAAACATCGTGCAACAGTTACGATCATAGGCGTTACAAATCATGCAACAGTAAAAGGAGATAGAAATACTGTCGGTGGGCTTGTTGGAGAGAGTGCTGGTGATTCTCTAACAATATCTAATAGTTCAAACAGAGGCAATATAACAGGAAAAGCTCTTGTCGGTGGGCTTGTTGGAGAGAGTGTTAAGGGAGATAGTTTTAGTAGTATTTTAACAATAGATAACAGTTCAAACACAGGCAGTGTGAGCGGTGTTGAGAGCGTCGGTGGGCTTGTTGGAAAGAGTACTAAGGGTACTTTAACAATAGCTAACAGTTCAAACACAGGCAATGTGAGCGGTAGAGGTGTTGTCGGTGGGCTTGTCGGAGAGAGTAATTCTTTTGGTTATACTTTAACAATAGATAACAGTTCAAACATCGGCACAGTAACAGGCACAGCAACAGGCACAGCAACAGGAGCAAATAATAAGGTAGGTGGGCTTGTTGGATCGAGTGGGGATAGTTCAACTCTAACAATATCTAATAGTTCAAACAGCAAAGATGTAACAGGAGCAAATAATGAGGTAGGTGGGCTTGTTGGATCGACTGGGAATTATTCAGATATAACAATAACAATAGATAATAGTTCAAACACAGGCAGTGTGAGCGGTGTTGAGAGCGTCGGTGGGCTTGTTGGATCGAGTGGGGATAGTTCAACTCTAACAATATCTAGTAGTTCAAACAGCAAAGATGTAACAGGTAAAGGTTATGTCGGTGGGCTTGTTGGATATAGTGGGCTTGGTGTTGGAGATAGTTATAAAGGTTCAACAACTTTAACAATATCTAAGAGTTCAAACACAGGCACTGTAAATGGCACAGGTGATAATATAGGTGGGCTTGTTGGATATAGTAAGGGTACAGGTTCAATTTTAACAATATCTAAGAGTTCAAACATCGGCACAGTAACAGGAACAGGTAATAAGATAGGTGGACTTGTTGGAGAGAGTGATACTGGTTCAACTTTAACAATAGATAATAGTTCAAACAGCAAAGATGTAACAGGCACAGGTAATACAACAGGTAATAAGATAGGTGGACTTGTTGGAGCGAGTGCTGGTAAGTTAACAACAAGTAATAGTTCAAACAGTGGCAACATTAAAGGACATACAGATATCGGTGGCTTGTATGGGTACATCACATTGCATACTGATGAGGATCGTACTGTTAATAGTTCAAACAGTGGTAATGTTAATGGTGAAAATTCTGTAGGTGGAATTATTGGAGGTAGTTATTCAGAGCAGTATCTAGCAAATGTTTATAGCTATGCGAAAAGTATAACTTCTGCTACTTCTCAACGCGGTGGAATAGTAGGACGTCATGAACGAGGACCTACTTTTACAGTACAAAGTGTTTATTGGTTGTATGATACTACAAACGGAACAGTAGGTATTGAAGCCTATGTTGGTGGTGGTAATATTATCGTCGTTACTGGATCTAAGTTTGTAAAACGCAATATTACAGAGTTCAAAAGTAAAGATAGTTTCATTGATTGGGATTTTGAGGATGTTTGGGAGATTTTAGAGGACGTTGAATATCCAACACTTAGAAAGTAACAAGTTGTAACATATAAAGAGCAGAAATAAATAGTATTCAGATAATTAAAGTTTAGGAGTGATAAACAATGCTTACTCAATTTAAAAATATATTCACAAAAGTACTCACAAGTTCAATATTGGTTTTAATGTTGCTATTTATCTCTGCGTGTGCAGATGATAGTAATAGCAATAATGGAGGCACTACTCCAGACATTCCAGATATTCCAGATATTCCAGATACTGGAATTCTGCCAGTATGGGACGGCGAAACGATCACAGAGATTATTCCAGTTAATAATGTTTATGAGATATCGAATCCTAATCAACTTGCATGGATAGTAGATATATCTTATAAAGCTGACTACGATAATTTCACAGATAAAACTATTAAGTTCACAGATAATATGAGTATGGATAACCACTCAATGCAGGGTATAAAATCATTTGCAGGCAGATTAGAGGGAAATAATAAACAGATACATAATATAAAATTAAGTAATGTTTCTCCTGATGAAACAGGTTTAATTAACCTATTGTTGGATGGTGGCTATATAGATAATCTCACAATTTCAACAGGGCTAATCAAAGGGCGATATGGTGTTGGTGCATTTGTAGGAGAAGTTGAGAAAAATGCAACAGTTACGATCAAAGGTGTTAAAAATAATGCAACAGTAGAAGGAACTAATTATGTTGGTGGGCTTGTTGGATCTATTGGGCGTTTGGGAGTTAGTGGTATGTATCCAACTCTAATAATAGATAACAGTTCAAACACAGGCAGTGTGAGCGGTGTTGAGAGCGTTGGTGGACTTGTTGGAGAGAGTGGTACTGATTCAACTCTAACAATATCTAATAGTTCAAACATCGGCATAGTAAAAGGAACAGGAACAAGCCTATTTATCGGTGGGCTTGTTGGATCTAATAAGGGTACTTTAACAATAACTAATAGTTCAAACAGCAAAAATGTAACAGGAACAGGTAATAGAATAGGTGGGCTTGTTGGATATAGTAAGGGTACTTTAACAATAACTAATAGTTCAAACATCGGCACGGTAACAGGCACAGTAACAGGAATAGGTAATAATACAACAGGTAATAGGGTAGGTGGGCTTGTTGGAGCGAGTGCTGGTAAGTTAACAACAAATAATAGTTCAAACAGTGGCAACATTAAAGGACATACAGATATCGGTGGCTTGTATGGGTACATCACATTGCATACTGATGAGGATCGTACTGTTAATAGTTCAAACAGTGGTAATGTTAATGGTGAAAATTCTGTAGGTGGAATTATTGGAGGTAGTTATTCAGATCAGTATCTAGACAATGTTTATAGCTATGCGAAAAGTATAACTTCTGAAAATGGCGGTCAACTCGGTGGAATAGTAGGACGTCATCAAACAGGACCTACTTTTAAAGTACAAAGTGTTTATTGGTTGCACGATGCTACAGTTGGCACTGAGAAAGTTGGTGGTGGTGGTGTGATAGCCGAGACTGGACATGGCTTTTCAAAACTCACGATTACAGAGTTTGCAGATAAGAACGCCACAGGCACTAATTTTCTAGGTTGGGATTTTGATACAGTTTGGGAGATTTTAACAAACAGTTTATATCCAACGCTTAGAAAGCAACCAGTTACAACTAAGTAAATTAGAAGTAGCAAATAAGTAACAAGTAATAATTAAGTAATAATTAAGTTACAACTACTAATTAAGTAATACACAAGTATTAATTAAGTACTAAAATATCATATAAAAAACACCCCTACGGCGTAAAAACTGTAGGGGTTTTATTTATGTGTGTTAGACTATAAATTAAAATAAAAACATTAAAGTATAGAGTTTCTAAGCCACTGGTAATCTTACGTTTCAATAAAATTCTAAAACGTAAAATGTCAGTAACCATTTTGAGGAGAATAACACATGAAGCTATTAGCCAGCTAACTTCAATAATAAGACAGGTAATACATTAAAAAGTTTAAAAATTATTTCAGCTATACATCGTTTGAACGTAGTATTTCAAATGTAATCTAGTTGGCACTTTAAATGCTACTTAAATATAAATGATAATAATCTCTAAGTGCTACTTCAAATATCGTGAACAGGATACTTTTTTCAGACTATTTTATCTATCCTTATATTGGCACACTATTTGCACTTAGCTTAGTAACGAAAATATAGTGAGGGCGAAAACTATGTTAGGACTTTTTGAGAGAAACGGTGCAAATGATATGGCTTATGCGTTAAAAGCATTAAGCGTTAAAAACAGTACTATTTCAAGAAACATTGCAAATGTTGATACTCCTGATTACAAATCAACAAAGTTAGAGTTTGCAGAAGTTATGGAAAATTACAATTTAGAGAAATCTAAAGAAAGAGTAGAGTTATCACTAACTAACAGTAAGCATATACAGATCAAGGATCTTACATTAGATGCTCGTGAACACGTTAGATTTCAGAACAATCCATCTTTGCGTAACGACGGAAATGATGTGAATATTGATTATGAAATGAGTCAACAAGCTGATACTTCAATCAGATATACTATGTATTCTGATCTAGTTGGTAAGAAACTAAGAGGTATGGTTGATCTTGCTAGAACACCTTAATATATAACTATACGGTTACGATATTTGAGGTTGAAGGGGCTTCTTTATGTTTATGGGGAAATATTTTCCTATTAGAAATAATAGGTAGGAAATTTTTGCATCATATTGCTATCCATGAACGGTTAAGAGTAGGTTTACTATTATTGAGGTGATTAAAATGAGTTTTTTTAATATATTAGATACAGCAGCAACAGGGTTATCGGCACAGAGAATAAGAATGTCGGTTTTATCAACAAACTTAGCTAACGCTAACACAACAAGAACTGAAGATGGTGGTCCATACCGTAAGAAAAACGTTATATTTAAACAAGTTTTACAAGGTATTCATAAAGGTGGCGTTCAAGTTGATAGAATTTATGAGGATACAAAACCTCCTAGATTACAGCATGATCCATCTCACCCTGATGCAAACGAAGAAGGATATGTAGCATATCCAAATATTAGTCCAGTTGAAGAGATGATTAATTTACTTGAATCAGCAAGAAGCTATGAAGCAAATATATCAACTATCACAACGGCTAAACAGCTTGCTAATGCAGCACTTGGAATTGGTAGAGCACAGTAAACTTACTGATAATTAATAGATGTGATTGTTTATATTGCTCTGTAGATTATTATTTAGTATGATAAATTATCGGTTAAACTTTATAATAGATAAAAGCTATTCAACTTGTTGTTAAAGTAAGTTATTTTAGCTAGGTAATAGATTTTTTTTATAGATAACTATGAGTTACATAGATTTATCGTTAAACTAAATTGTATTATTTACGATATATTATATAGTTATATAGTAACAGTTAATATTTTATGTTCAAAAATAGATTAATAACTTGTTAAATGAAGTGAATAGGTGTATAGTGTTTTTAAGAGGAGAAGATTATGTCAGATATTAAAAACTTTGATATTTTGTTTCCAAATTCGGGTGTAGGTATCTCTCAAAGCGAGGGTACGTCTACTAACTCAAATAAGGCTACAGAAGGAATGAGTTTTTCTGAGATTTTAGAGTCTGCATTAACGGACGTTGATGCGCTTCAACACGATTCACGAGAATCTGTTCAAAGAGCGTTAAGCGGAGATAGTGGTGTGGATATTGCAGATACAATGGTAGCGTTACAGAAAGCTGATGCGTCTTTAAAGATGACATTAGAGGTTCGTAACAAGTTATTAACTGCATATCAGGAACTCATTAAGACTCAAATTTAGTGTCTCATTATCTTTTATTAATCACCTTACTATAGTCTATATATCTATGTAGTAAAGTCTTTTTAAGCCTCTCCTCTTACTGCAAAAGCGGAGGTACTATCTACAGATGGCATTAAAGGATTTTTCTAATCAGTTTCTAAATCTGTTTGAAAAACTATCACTTCTACAAAAAGTAGCATTAGGTGCTGCAACATTGACGGTTGTAATATCAACTACGGTACTTGTTCTGTGGGCTAACGCTCCGAGTTATAAAGTATTGTACAATAATATCTCTAATGAAGATTTAGAAGATGTTGTTGAATATTTAACTAAAGATGGTATGAAATATAAGGTAATCAAGGACGGTGATGTAGGCAATGCTGTTGAAGTTCCGTTTGACGCTGTATATGATACAAGAGTGAAGTTAGCCGAAATGGGTCTTCCTAAAGAAGATACGATAGGATTTGAGTTATTTGATACAGCAAGTTTTGGTATGACAGAACAGCAGCAGAATGTTAGTTATCAGCGAGCTCTTCAGGGAGAGTTATCGGCAACGATCGCTTCGATGAGTGAGATTGCAGAGGCTAAAGTTTTAATAACTGTTCCTAAAGATAGATTGTTTGCGGTAGAAGAAGAGGACTCAAAAGCATCGGTCGTGATTAAGTTCATGCCGAATATAACTTTTACACAAGCGCAGATCCGTGCAGTTAGTCATCTTGTATCGGCTGCGGTTAAAGGTTTGAAACCTGAAAATGTTCAAATAGTTGATACATCAGGTAACTTATTAAGTGAGTTCTTAACTGAAGCTAATCAACCATTTCTACTCTCTCAAACCCAGCTTGAACAACAGCGTAAGGAAGAGAAGATTAAAGAGGCATCATTGAACGATATTCTATCAAGGATCGTTGGTGATGGTAAATTTGTTGCAAAAGTTAATCTAAATATGGATTTTAATAAAAGAGAGATTTTAGAAGAGATTTTCGATCAAAATCCTGTACTTAGATCTCAACAAACGTTAGAGATTGTTTCAAAATCTTATGGACAAGGACCGTCTGGTATACCGGGAGTTGAGTCTAATCTAGCAGAACCAGATATTTTGATAGACAATATACTTTCAGAGTATAATAAAAATGAAGAAACTCAAAACTATGAGATCAGCAAGAAAGTTGTACGTGAGGAGAAAACTGGCGGAGAAGTGAAACGTATGACAATTTCGGTTGTCTTAGATCATCAAGAGGTAGCAGGAACAGATGGTGCAATTGAACGTAAGCCGAGAGCAGAAGAAGATTTAGTGAAAATTAAAGCGAACATAGCGTCTGCGGTGGGTTTTGATCCAGCACGTGGAGATGTTATTGAAGTATCGAATATATCGTTTGACACGTCAGACGGATCAACAAGCGTAGCTAGTAAGTTAGCATCGTTGAGAGAGAAAAATATGCAATTAGTCCTATCAGGAATGAAATATTTAACAGCAGTTGTTATATTAATATTATTTTACTTTTTAGCAATCAGACCGATACTTCGTCGTCTTGATGTTGCAAGAGAGATTGATGATGATCTTTTAGGAGAGTCAGCTCTTGATGCACAGTTAGCAGGATTAGATTTAAGTATAGGTGGAGATAGTGCAATGCCTAAATCGTTAGCTGATTTAGAGCGTGAAATTGAGTCTGAATTAGAAGATTCTGTACCGTTAGATGTTGAAGCCGTTAAGTCGAAAGTTATGCTTAAGAAAATTGAGGAACAGGCGAATGAGGATCCAGAAGTGGTTGCTAACTTATTAAAGGCCTATATAAAGGGGAACTAGGTAGATGGATGACGCTCAGTTACTAAAGCTGGCAGGACTTGGTCCGAATGCTGGCGCTTCAGGTAGTCCTAATATGCGTAAAGGTGCTATTCTTATGGTAGCATTAGGCGAGGAGTTGTCATCTAAAATAATGGTATTTTTAGATGATGCTGATGTATCGGATTTATCTAGAGAGATCGCTATTACGAAAGTTGTTCCTCCAGAGCAGATAGATGAGGTTGTAGAAGAGTTCTACAATATGCTTTTAGCTAAGAAGTTTATCTCTAAAGGTGGGTTAGAATATGCGAAAGCTATTCTTATCAAATCATTAGGTCCAGAGCGTGCAAGAAAGATAATCGATAGATTAACTAAATTGTTAGAACAGTCGACAGGTTTTGATTTTCTAACAAGGGTTGATCCGAAACAGTTAGCGAAATTTATTATGAGTGAGCATCCTCAAGCGATAGCGTTAATATTAGCGCACCTTGATCCATCACATGCGGCAGAGTCGATGGCACAGCTACCAGAGGAGCTAAAGGCGGAGGTTACCGTGCGTATAGCTAATCTACAAGATATATCACCATCTGTTGTAAAAACTCTCTCAAAGGTATTGGAAGAGAAGTTTGAGGCTTTATCATCATATAATGTTGAAGTTGGTGGCGTTAAATCAGTTGCAGAGATCTTTAACCGTATGGATAGACAGACAAGTAGAGCAACATTAGAGAGATTAGAGAAAAACTCTCCAGAACTAGTTGCTCGTATTAGAGATATGATGTTTGTATTTGATGATATTAGAGTATTAGGTGTTGTTGCGATACAAGAGATATTGAAAAGAGTGGACAAAAAAGTTCTTACGTTTGCGCTTAAAGGAGCAGATGAAGAGACTAAGAAAGCGTTCTTTGAGAACATGTCAAAACGTGCAGTTGAGACTATGCAAGAAGAGATGGATTTCATGGGTCCAGTTAGATTGAAAGATGTTGAAAAAGCACAGCATGAAATCGTTGGAATAGTTAGAGAGCTTGATGAAGATGGCGTTATTTCAATTGGTGGTGGAGACGAGGAACAGTTTATATAAATTACTCCTCTCCCTCAAGGCGAGTTCGGTGCAAGTTGTCGAGTTGGTGCAAGTTGTCGAGTTGGTGCAAGTTGTGGCGAGTTGGGTGCATAGTTGTCGAGTTCGGTGCATAGTTGTCGAGTTCTATGTATAGTCGAGTTCTGTGTATAGTTGTCGAGTTCGGTGCAAGTTGTCGAGTTCGGTGCAAGTTGTCGAGTTCGGTGCAAGTTGTCGAGTTGGGTGCAAGTTGTCGAGTTCGGTGCATAGTTGTCGAGTTCGGTGCAAGTTGTCGAGTTCGGTGCATAGTTGTCGAGTTCGGTGCAAGTTGTCGAGTTCGGTGCATAGTTGTCGAGTT
>CAMRDM010000013.1 GCA_947041225.1 uncultured Deferribacteraceae bacterium
AAAAATTACGAGTAATAATTATTGTATATTTGTTGATGATAAAAATTACGAGTAATAATTATTGTATGTTTGTTGATGATAAAAATTACGAGTAAATAATTATTGTATGTTTGTTGATGGTAAAAATTACGAGTAAATAATTATTGTATGTTTGTTGATGGTAAAAATTGTTACCAATAAATCGCAAACATTAATCTATAAAAATGGGTAGTTTTCGATATCCTCAACATTGATATCAAATGCCATATTCGTATCTATAAATTTATAGACCACTACTGATTAATAAATTAGTTTTACTGCTTTCTCTTTAATAGAGATAAATACAGATTTTTTATCTATACTATAACTTTCTCCATCTATTTGAGCGAGAGTCACATCATTAATCTTTATATAGTCAGCCTGCATTCTTGATCCAACAAAACCTCTATTTGTGAAAATAGAAAGCAATGATTTAAATAAATATTTTCTCTTTGTTTTAAATATAGCAAACAAATTTAACTTGCCTGAATCTAACTTACCTAAAGGATATTTACCAGCGTACGACGAAACAATTGAAACAATTAAATGAGCAGGATTATGATCGTAGCCTTTAGCAGATATATCCATTAATCCAAACTTCTTTGTAAGCAACACTTTTAACCCCGTAAACACATAAGAAAGCTTCTTCGGTAAAATCCTTTTTTTATTAGATTCAACCAACTTAACCACCTCTGCATCGAAACCAAATCCTGCAAAAAGCACAAATAGTTTATCATCTATAAAGCCAACTGGGATCTCTATAAATTTTGAAAGTGTAATGTTTTTTGCAGCTTTAATAGGATTATCATCTATACCATACTCTTTACAAAAAACATTAACTGCTCCTAAAGGAAGTACTGAAAAAAACTTATCCTTCTTGCCATACATACCCGCAACAACTTCATTAACTAAACCATCGCCACCAGCTGCAATTACAATATCTGCATCTGATGCTTTTGAAATGTGATAACCATCCAAACTTGATGCTGTTAACACTGTCTCGAAATTATCAAACTTTAAATTTAACATCTTATCAAACTTTAAATTTAATATCTTCTTAATTTTCTCTACCTTACCTTTTGAATAACCAGTAGCAATAGGATTAACTATTAATAAAATCTTCATACTATTATCTCTTCTTTTAAATCAATATTTAAAAACTTATATATCGCATCCTTACTAACATTTAGATCGTAAGAATATTTATTCACATATAAATCTATATGTGATTTTATTACATCATCATTCATATCTTGTGCATGCTCTTTTACAAAACTCTCTATCTCAAAATAGTTTCTCTTTGCAAAGTTGATAGACCTTCGAATACTCTCATTCATAGGTTTCGCAATATCTACTAAACTTTTCCTGATTGCTATAAAACCTAACGGTGTCGGTAATCCAAATAAATTAAAATACTCTACACCTAAATCTACAACTAAATTCAAACCAAACTCTTTATAGATAAATCGTCCCTCATGAATTAATATCCCAATATCAACTTCACCACTTTCAACTGCTGAGATTATTTTATCAAAACGCATCTCTATTTTTTCAACTTTTATACCTTTATATAAAGTATCAAAAAGCAAGTTTGCTGTTGTATTTACACCTGGTATTGCGATCTTTTTGCCCGATAACCCATCTACTGATAAGTTCTGTTTTGACACCAAAATAGGTCCTGTATTATAACCTAACGCTGCACCTGCTGATAATATATAATAGTCCGAAGAAATCTTATGGTAAACTCCAAATGATACTTTACAGATATCTATCTCTCTATTTATCGCTAAATTGTTAAGGTTCTCGATATCCTCAAATGTGATATCAAACATCATATCTGTATCGATTAACTTATTAATTAATCCACCAAAAATATATGTGTCATTAGGACATGTAGATATCGCTAAACTCAAATTACTCATAAATAGAACTAGACTCCATCTACTTTCATTATCTGTTCCTCTACTTTCATTATCTGTTCCTCTTCTTTCAATCTAGCTACTTCTTTTGAAAAATATTTTACGTTCTTATCAATAAACTTAATCCCTGCACCAACTGTAAATCTAAGTTTATCAAATCCAAAGAAATCCTCTACTCCAACTCTTATAAAATATCTATCTAGAAAAGTATAACTAACTAACGCTTTTGTAAACACCGCTACTGAATGATTATTGTAATCTGTTCTAAAATCATACGCCTCTAATGAGAACGCTAATGTCTGTGATCTTAACGGATATATATCAAGACCTAAACCTACTGTGTTTTCAAATAAACCACCTCGTAAACCTAGCCATCTATAAAACACATAACTGTACTGCAACGAAAATGCTAATGTACCATTTGTTGATAGAGACGGAAATGTATATGTACCTGTCTGAAGATTACCCGCTGTATCTATATACTCGTATGTACCAGTAGCTCCAGCGTTACTTAATCCCGATCTATTACTTATACCTAAAGTGAAAAACTGATTAGCACGAGGGAAAAACTTTACGTTTGCATACCCTCGTAAATTATTTAAATTAAACGCGTAGTCTACTCCAAAATCAAATACAAATGATGCACTAAAACCACCAACTAAATTCTTAGCACCTTTAATTATTGATTTAACATCATCTCTTGTTTCATTATCGTTAATCAATAAACCTAATGTTCCACCATCACTATTGATATCTTCTGTTATATCTGCAATGTTTTTTATAGTTTTATTTATATTTGCTATGATAGGTTTTGCATATCCCTCATCTGTACCGTTATCAGTAATAAGTGTATTAATAGATATTGAAAGGTTTTTAATAGCTCCGACAATCTCATCTATATTTGTAATTGTGCCATCAATCGCTGACTCATTACGAACAACAACTCCTTCTATAACTCTCATCGTATTACCAAGACTTATAACTAGATCATTAAAGTTATTATTGTTTTCTGAAACTAACTTATCAAGATTATCAGCAACACTCTGCAACGACTCCAATGTAGATTGAACAACATTTACTGTTGACTCACTCTTAACTAACTTATTAATTGATGCAGCTAAATCTGCTATCTCTGAAGACATTCTCTCTACCGAATCTATCGCTTTATTGAGAGATGCTCCAACTTGTCTATCTTCATAGATAACACCTCCCTCTAATACTCCAACTGATGGCGTATCTCTTACAACTAACTCTATCGCTTTATCACCCATGAAGCCTGATTGACGAACTGTAAACTCTATATTATCTGGAATAGAATACTTTTCAGATATACTTACTATAGCTGATAAATCATCTCCTATCAAACCGATATCATCTAACTGTCCGACGGGAAGACCTCTATAGAATACCTTAGTACCTTTCTTTAATCCATCAGCATCATTTATCATAAATGTGATAACGTAAACTTCATCTTTGCTAAATGAAAATTTACTAAATGATATACCGAGAAAAGATAGCAATACTATCGACACTATTACAAAAATTCCAACTTTAGTCTCTAGACCAAACTTCATATCATTTCCTTTATTCTAAATTATAAACTAAACTGTATATGAAACTACATATCTCTATTAATATACTTTTATAGGACCATCTTTAACACCAGCTAAAAACTGTACTACATATTCATTCGTCGTACTACCTAACTCTTTTGTACTACCAGAAAAAATAACTCTACCTTGATAAATCATTATAACATTATCTGCTATTTTGAAAACAGATTTTATATCATGCGATACAACAACTGATGTGATACCTAACTTATGTTGTGTATCGTATATTAAATCATCAACTACATCTGTCATGATCGGATCAAGCCCCGTTGTTGGCTCATCATACAACATAATATCTGGCTCTAATGTTAACGATCTTGCAAGACCTACTCGTTTACGCATTCCACCTGATAACTCTGACGGAAATTTATCATTAACATCACTTAAACCAACAAGTGATAACTTATGCTCAACTATCCCTGCGATCTTCGTATTATCGTAATCTGTATGCTCTAGTAACGGAAAGGCTACATTCTCATAAACTGTCATCGAATCAAATAACGCTGCATTCTGAAAAAGAAAACCAAACTTCTTTCTTATCTCAAGCAACCTATTATAATTAGCCAATGTGATATCTTCACCATCTATAAAAACATTACCACTATCTGGTTTTAAAAGTCCCATCATCAACTTCAGTAAAACTGATTTACCTGTGCCTGATGGACCTATAAGGACAGTTATCCCACCTTTCTTTATCTCAAACGATACTCCTTTATGAATATCATGTGAACCAAATGATTTATATATATCGACTAACTTAATCATATGCTTACCAAAAAGGTTGTTATAATATAATCAAATAAAAGAATTAAAACACATGAAACAACAACTGATTGAGTTGTCGACTTACCAACTCCCTCTGCTCCTAATCTAGTATTCAATCCTTTATAACACGCAACTACTACTATCACTAATCCAAAAACAAACGCTTTAACTAAACTGTTAAACAAAGCTGTAAAATCAACATATAAAACAGACTGATCTACATACTCAACTGAATTAACACCTAAAAATAAAACGTTTACAGCGTATCCTCCCATCAAACCGAACATTATACATATAACATTCAACATAGGAAAAACAATCGCTGCTGCAACTAATCTCGGTGCTACAAGGTAATCTAAAGTATTGATACCCATTGCATCAAGTGCATCTATCTGTTCAGTTACTTTCATCGTCCCAAGCTCTGCTGCTATCGATGATCCCACCCTTGCTGCAACCATCAAACCTGTTAATACTGGACCTAACTCTGTAACCATCGCCAATGTTACAAGCGAGCCAGACATACTCTCTGCTCCAAAATCCTTGAAACCAACATATGTCTGTATACCGAAAACCATACCTGTAAATCCACCCGTTAAGACTACTATAGGTACAGATTTAATTCCTATAAACTCTATCTGTTTCAATGTTAATTTATAACGCATCTTATTTGATACGACACATTTAAGTGTTGATACAAATAAAATACTCATCTCGCCTGCAACTCTAAATAACGATAAAGTTATCGATCCGACTGAATTGAAAAATCGCATTATAAATATTTCTCTAGTGCCGTTCATTTATATACACTCTCGGTATTCTATATGATATACCTGTTAATATCTCATAACTTATTGTACCAGCCATTTTTGCCAACATATCTGCCGTAATATTACTGCCTAGCACCTCAACAGATCTTCCAACTTTAATACCTTCTACATCTGTTAGATCTATCATTACCATATCCATACAAACAACACCAACAACCTGACACTTTATGCCATCTATAAACATAAAACCCTTATTAGATAAAGATGTCGGATAGCCATCTGCATATCCTATCGGAACTATACCTATAACCATATCTCGATCTGCAATAAAAGTTCTGCCGTAACTTACCGACTCTCCCTTCTTGACAATCTTAGAGTGTACAACTATCGACTTTATACTCATGATAGGCTCAATACCTACCAACTTATCGGTTGACTCATATCCGTACATAGCAATACCCGGACGTGTAAAATCCCACTTATTCTCATAGTTCGTAATGCCTGATGAGTTGAGGAAACTTGTTGTAAAATTGTATCCTCTATTTCTCTCTATAAACATATCAAAAAGTTTAGTTTGCTCATTTACAAAATCTATATTCGATCCCGATGTTGCAAGATGGCTTAATATATGTACAACGTCAATGTGTGGATACTTTTTCAAAAAATCTAAAAGTAAACTATCTGGACTGAAACCTAATCTCTTCATTCCTGTATCAATCTTTAAAGCAACCTTAACTCTTAAATTTATCGATCCTGCAATATCTGATACTTTTTTCGCAAACTCATCATCAAATATAGTTAATATTAATCCTTGCTCGATCGCTTCCTTAATATATATATCGGTTATATACCCAAGAATATATATATTAACATCGGAAATATTATTCGTGTCAAAAATAGCTTTTAACTCTAAACCCTCTGTCATCGTTGCAACTGCAAAATGTTTTACATTAGAATTTTTATACGCATAAAGAGAAGTATCTGTTGCACCATGTCCGTATGCATCGGCTTTTACCATAGCGATAATATCTGAGTTTGAACTACCTCTTGCAATCATGATATTATTTGAAAACTTAGCTAGATCTATCTCTGCATAAGTTGGTCTATGATAACTCCCCTTCATTAACGCCTTTATCCCCTTTCTAATATCATTCTATAAACTAATTTATACCTGCGTTGTGCAGTAAATAACTTTTGATAAAACTCTCTAAATCGCCGTCCATAACAGAGTCAACATTACCTGTCTCTTCCCTTGTTCGTAAATCCTTAACCATCTTATAAGGGTGCATAACGTATGATCTTATCTGATTACCCCAACCGATATCGGTTTTACTGCTCTCTAATTTATCTTTCTCTTCGTTTCTTATACTTCTTTCATAATCATATAATCTCGACTTCAAGATCTTCATAGCCGATGCCTTATTCTTATGTTGGCTTCGCTCGTTCTGACATGCTGCAACTATGTTTGTTGGAATATGGGTAATACGTACAGCTGAGTCTGTTGTGTTAATATGCTGTCCACCTGCTCCACCTGCTCTATATGTATCTATACGTAAATCCGACTCCACAATATTTATATCAATATTATCGTCGATCTCTGGAAGAACAAATACAGATGCAAATGAAGTGTGTCTTCTGTTTTGAGAATCAAACGGAGATAATCTAACTAATCTATGAACTCCGATCTCTCCTTTCAAAAATCCGAAAACATAATCACCTATTAAATTAAATGTGATAGATTTTAACCCAGCTTCATCGCCGTCTAACTGATCCATTATCTCTAACTTAAAGCCTGCTCGCTCTGCATATCTATTATACATTCTAAAAAGCATCGCAGCCCAATCGTTCGACTCTGTACCACCTGCTCCTGAATGGATAGTAACTATCGCTGATGATGAATCATGTTCCTTATTCAATATCAATTTAAGCTCAAAATCTGTAAGCAGTTTCGATAGACTCTTATAACTCTCTTCTATCTCTGTCTCTAAAGACTCCTCACCCTCATTATATAACTCTATCAAAACATTTATATCATCAAACGAACTATTAAGCGATCTCCAACTATCTAAAAATCGTTTATATATAGCCTGTTCTTTTAATAATAACTTAGACTCTTTCTGAGACCAAAAATCTTTATCCTCTAAAGAAAGTCTATCTATCTCTGAAATCTTCTTATTGATCTCTTCTTCACTAAATGTCTTAGATAATGAGGTTATTTTCCCCTTTATCTCTGACACTAAACTAATTAATTCCCCAATCATAGTATAGCTATACTTCCTTTTAATCTAAGAATAATTATACCTTATAGGTCTCTATTAATCAATACTATTATTCCCATATATTATAAAACTAATTATAAAAATATCTTACTTTAAGTTTATATTAAACAGTTAAAGTCCTACTATATTTTTTAACTCTTTTAACTCATGCTTATTCAATTTCCTGATCTCACCCGGTGCCATATCATCTAGTAAAATATTAGCTATCTGAAATCTTACAAGCTGTTTAACTGATGATCCAAAATATCCGAACATCTCTCTTATCTGTCTCTTCTTCCCCTCGATCAAGATAACTTCATAATTCTTCTTACCTACCTCTTTTATTCGGCATGGAAGATACTTTTCACTATCTGTTTCAAGTCCGTTTCTAAGTTCTGTTACCTCATAATCATTAAGCAATCTATCAACTGTTACATAGTAACGCTTTTCAACTTTTGACTCCGATTTCTGTATACGCTGAATAAGGTATCCATCATTTGTAAAAAGGATCAACCCTTCACTTTCATAATCTAATCTACCTGAATACGGTAACTTCTTTGTCTTTAAAAGATCAAATGAATCAAGTGTTGCTCTACCTCTTCCGAAACCATACTCTGTTAATACTTTTCTTGGTTTATAAAACTTATAGATCTGAATTTCTTCAACCATTAATGGCTCATTATCTATCAATATAGCATCGTTATCTGGATCTATCTTTACACCTTGAGATACAACTATTTCACCGTTTAAATTAATTCTGCCCTCTTCAATCATCACATCAACTTCTCGTCTTGAGAACTGTGATGATGAAGCAATATATCTGTTTATTCTTACTAATTCTGCCATTATTTAAGCTCTTGCCACTCTCTGAACGTTGGGAGTTCTGAGAGATCATTTAATCCAAAATATTCTAAGAAAAACTTCGTTGTTGCATACAGTAACGGTTTCCCCGGTACTGCCTTTCTACCAACAACTTTAACTAAATTCTTATCTAACAATAATCGCATTGTGCCCGATGAGTTTACTTCTCGCATCTGTTCTATTTCCACCTTTGTAACTGGTTGTCGATATGCTACGATCGCTAATGTTTCTAAGGCTGCTTTAGATAAATTCTCAGTTTTTTCTCCGAAAAATCTCTCCAAAAATGGCGTTACATCTGAATCGGTAACCATCTGATATCCACCAGATACTTTTCTTATTCTTATTCCTAATCGTACTGAATTAAAATTCTCTGCATAAACTAATAACCTATTCTCTAAATTTAATGGAGGTAACATTCTCTGAAATGTCGCAACATCTATAGGTTTACCCGATAGAAAAAGTGCCGATATAAACACTCTCTGTTCATGCTCTTCTGATATCTCATCGTAGCTTTCTTCCAACTCTTCTGATTTAATATCTTCATGATCAAATCTACCTGCATCAAACTGTAATGCTAAATTCTCTTCATCTAAAACATTACTATCTAAATCATCTTCATCTTTCTTGTTAAATTCATCGTTATCTTGCATCAGATATATCTAACTCCCTAATTACTCTTAATAATATCGAAGAGAAATTCTCCTCTTGAAACGCTGTTACGGACTTCGCTTTGATTAACTCTAATACCGTTGAGAACGAAATACATTTTTCAACTTTATGATTACACTGTTCTGCTATATCATCCCATAGAAGTTTATTCTTTGATAATATAAATGATTTCATAAACCTTGAAATCTCTTCTACTGCTATCTTAGAGTTTCTAACAACCATCTCTTTTTCTCGTTTACTTTTTGGTGGTGCAAAATAACTCTCTGGTAATCTGAACGAATCCTCTACTAATATATCTTCTTTTAGAATAAGTAGTGAATCTGATCGTGCTAAAAAATTTCCTGATGATTTTTCAAATACTCTAAGTTCCATCGCCATATCTTTATAAAACGAGTACTCTATCAACAGTTGATTAAATAACAGTTTAGCCTCTTCTGGATCTAAATCTGCATCATCTACTGAATCTCTTGGTAGAAGCATTCTCGATTTAAGGTATATTAAAAATGTCGCCATATAGATAAATTCTGCTGCAACTTCAATATCCATTTCACGCATCTTTCTTATCTCTTCTACAAAATACATAGTGATCTCGGATATAGGTAGATCAAATATATTAAGCTCGTTTTTATACACTAAATGGATCAATAAATCTAGTGGACCTTCAAACTCAACATCTTCAATTTTTATAGATAAAGACTCATTAATCATATCTTCAACGCTTCTCTACTCTTGCAACTAACGGCAACAGTATATTATTAATTTTTATCATATCAATAACCGTACTCATATCTTCAACGCTTTCCTTACTTTCATAACTAACTGCTCTGACATATCGTTAACCTTAGATTGTGAGCTTGATAAAAACTGATCTATATCATCTATATCTTTCTCATAACTTCTTCGTTTCTCTTGAATAGGTTCTAATAACTCTATCACATGTTTCACTAATATCATTTTGCACTCGATACAACCGATTAAAGCTTTCGTACAACCATCAACTATAAACTCTTTCTCGCTCTCAGTTGATAACATTTTATGATACTCAAACACAGGACAAATTTTTGGATCACCAGCATCAGTTTTTCTAATACGGCTAGGATCTGTTATCATCTGCTTTATCTTACTCTCAACACTTTTTAAATCCTCAGTTAATAAGATTGAGTTATTATAACTCTTACTCATCTTACGTCCATCAAGCCCTAACAGTTTCGGTGTTGATGTTAATTTCGCTTGAGGTTCTACAAATATATTATCAGAATATAGATGATTAAATCTCCTAACAATCTCTCGTGATAACTCTAGATGTGGAACTTGATCTACACCTACTGGAACATATTGAGCATCAAGAATAACAACATCTGCTGTCATTAAAACTGGGTATCCTAGAAATCCGTAATTATTAATATCTTTATCGTTTAACTCTTGTAACACATCTTTATAGGTAGGACAACGCTCTAGCCACGACACAGGTGTAACCATGCCTAACAGAAGGTATAACTCTGCTATAAATTTATTCCTAGACTGAATGTATATCTTCGATCTATTAATATCAACACCAACCGATAACCAGTCAAGTATCAACGATCTTGATGATGCTTTAATATTTTCTGGTGATTGATAGTTTGTCGTCAATGCGTGCCAATCTGCTACGAAATAGTAACAATCAAATTCGTCCTGCATATCTACCCAGTTCTTTAACGCACCAAAATAATGGCCTATATGAAGATCTCCCGTTGGACGCATTCCTGATACTACTCTCGCTTTTGACATTATCCCTTCCAATAATAAAACTTTATAACGTACATTAAAAATTATCTACTAAATCAACGAAAACACAATCTGATACGCTCCACCTATTAATGGACCTATAACTTTCCCGTAAATATTTGTTACAAATAATAACAGAAGTATTATCATTCCATATCGCTCTGTCGCTTCATACTTGATCGCAACATCTCTTGGTAAAAAGTTCGATAAAATCCTTGCACCATCAAGTGGCATAATAGGTATAAGGTTAAATATCGTTAACGCAATATTGATCCTTACTGAATATACCAACATCAACGCAATAGGTGTTCCTATATTCTCTGGAAGTTGAAAAAGTAACAGTACCTTAATCGCTATAACCGATAAAATCGCCATAATAATATTAGACGCTGGACCTGCAAATGCTACCATCGCTACACCATATTTATGATGACGTATATTATAAAAATTGACAGGTACGGGTTTCGCCCAACCAAACATTCTTGTTACAAGTAAAAATAATAACCCTATAGGATCGATATGTTTTAACGGATTTAATGTTAATCTACCTGCATCTTTAGCAGTATTATCGCCTAACTTATACGCTACAAATCCGTGCATAACTTCATGTACTGTTATCGCAAATAAAAACGGAACTATCGATAACGATAATTCATACATAAATTTATTAAAATTAAAATCACTAAAATCAAACATTGTTAATCACCTAAATTACCTTCTAAAATATCTGACAAATATACATCAGCAAATGACTCTAAAAATCTCTGATCTGATGTTGTAGTTATCTTGATATTGCTGATATCTGATTGAACAGATAATATATCCTCATCTAATAACTCATATGCCGATGAATCATCTGTAACTGCTATATCCTTCTTGAAAGATAATTTATACGCTTTAACCAACTTATCTCTTAAAAAAAACTGGGGAGTTTGTACGATAAATATCTTATTGCGATCAACCGTTTTTACAATCTCTCCCTTACCATTAATCTTCTTTACTGTATCTCGTGATGTGTAGCCTGCAATTACTGCCTCTTCCTCTGCTATACCTTTATGGATTATATCCGTTATAACTTTATCTGTAACAAATGGACGCACTGCATCATGGATTAATAAATATTTCGTATCTGTTACATCTATACAATTATTAACCGTCTCAGCTCTCGTTTTACCACCTTCAACTAACTTTATATTATTAGAGAAACTCTTAATATCGCTCATAGATAAAATACTTTCAACTAATTTATAGTCGTCTTTAGATACTCCGATAACCGTCTCATCAAAACTATACGATGTTAAAAGACGCTTTAACGTCCAGTAAAGAACCGGCTTATCCTTTAACATAAAATATTGTTTCTTCACCGTATCTGAAAATCTACTTCCTATCCCTGCTGATGGGATAATCAACGCTATACTCACAATTTAACCTATCTTTATTATACGTTTTAAAAATACTCTACACACATAATATTGCTATATTAACATCTATCTATACTGCTTACTTACTGTAAGTCGTATCCTCTACATAACCTTTCTTAATCTTCTCTGCGATTAATTTCTCTGACTCTTTATTACAGATATCATCTGATGCAAACTCTTTAACAGTCTCTTTTCCATCAGCTCCTATTCTGCCATATTTAACAGTGTAACTCGTTCCGTTTACATCAATCATCCAAAACTTATTCGATTTCTCATTCTGAAATGTAAAGTATCTACTCATATCCTCTTCCTCTCTTTTCTTAAATTATTATTTAAAAGATATTGCTATCTACTAAATTTATACAACTAAAATAAGTACTTAACACCCTCTTCTAATACTGCAACTGAAAACCATAGAAAAACTACTACTGCAAGTGCTGATAAATCAATCATACCAACTGGTGGAATTATTCTTCTAAACGGTGCTAAAATCGGCTCTGTTAACGCATACACTATCTGAACTATCGGTGCTGTCGGATTTGGTGATACCCATGTTAATAACGATCTTGCAATCACTATCCATGTTAGATACCTTAAAAGCTCAACAATAGATAAAAGTCCGTTTCTTGTCGATTCAAGGATACCATTCACAAATGATGAGTAGTAATTCATATCAGATATACCACCTCGATAAATCATATCTATAACCATCAATATACCTGTTGATAAAAGAATGTACACTATCAATATTACTATACACGTTGGAAGGATTATTAACGATGAGTCTATCGGTATAAACTTTCTTGTAAAACGCATCCACGGCGTTCCTATTCTATAAAAATATACAAAATAATACGATGCTATTGTCTGTTTCACAACTAAACTTAATAGTACCGAAACGATTAAAAACATAGCTAAAAATCGTATATACCCTATTAAAACATTACCTGTATTTATAACTCGCATCGCTACTGATGATGATACAAACTCTAATAGTAATGTTAATATTATCAACCCCACTACCATAAGTGGAATGTATCTATCTGTTTGCTCTTTCGGTTGTTTGAAACTCTTAAATAGATATGAAGTGAATAGATTTATACTTTTCCCTACTGGATTAAAATTCAACTCCTGAGGGGTTGCTACATATCTAAATATTAAAAAAATTATCATTATTTTTACTAATATCAATATTAATAACATGTTAAACAATGCCTCCTATACCTTTTAAACGATAATTATTACATAAATCTAACGATTTGAAAAGAGTTATAAAAAATCTAACTGAAAATTACCGTGCCTAAACGTAAAAGATTAGAACCATACCTTAACGCTAACTTATAATCATTACTCATACCCATTGAAAGTGTATCGATACTTTTAAATATATGTATATTCTTATCGTATATTTCTTTAGACGTTTTAAAATAGATCTCATTCTTATATATATCCTCTTCGTACGGAGTTACTAACATAAAACCTTTAAGTGTAATATTATTTAATCTATATACCTCTTCTAAAACATCATCTAACGTATCCTCTGATAAACCTGCCTTACTACCCTCTTTCGCTAAATTTAACTGTAGTAAAATATCTTGATTGATACCCTCTATTGATGATACCTTATCTATCTCTAATAAATACCTCTTTGAATCTACAGAATGAATTAATGAAAATCTATCCACTATCTTCTTCAATTTATTACTCTGTAATCTACCTATAAAATGAAATTGTATATCTCTCAAGCTATCTTCAGTAAGGTTTAACTCTGCTAAATTACTATTCAACTCACTTAGTTTTTGATCGATCTCTTGAACTCTACTCTCTCCAAAAACTTTTATACCGTAATTAATAAGTGTCGCTATATCACCACTTGTAACACCTTTTGATATCGGTAAAATCGACACCGTCTCATTATTAATGCCTAGAGATATTAACTCATTTGCAACATCACTCAATACTCGTTTATAATTATCTATAACAGATTGCTCTCTACTCTTCATATTATCATTACTCATTACTACTACCTTTCATTACTACTGTTAAATGTCTACCTGTAACGCCGTTATCTCGCCTATATGAGAAAAATTTATCACGATCTTTATATGTACAACCTTCTAAAAACTCGTAATCATCTATATTGTTTAATTTAAGGACGTTCTTAATTAATATTTTTAAATCTAACTTATAACTGTTACTATCATCTTTTACTAAAGCTTCATCAACATTGTAATCTTTATTCCACTGAGAGATCATATCAATGCCTACTTCATAAAATTCTTGCGATATACCGACACCTATAAAAGCACGTTTCGGATAATCATTGATCTCTTGAAAAAGCTTAATCGAATTCTCTATCGTTCCTAAATTTAAACCTCGCCAACCAAGATGAATTACGGAGATCGCTTTATCACCTATAAAAACTAACGGATAACAATCTGCTGTGAAAATACCTAACGCAATATTCTCATCTGTCGTGAATAAACCATCGCCATCTATCTGATTGATTTTATCGATATTTTTTAAATCTACAATATGTACAGTATTGCCATGAACCTGATTTAATGTAACTAGATTTGTTATGTTATGAGTATCTTGTAATAGTTGAAAATTCTTCTTGATAATTGATAAATCATCAACTGTATTTAAGCCCATGTTTAATGAACTAAACTCACCTGCTGAATATCCACCTGCTCTTGTAGTCATAAATATTAAATGATTGTTGATAGATTTTTTAAAATATAAAAAAGATTTAGAGTTTCTCATATAGATAAATTACACTCATATATATCAATTATACCCATGGATAAATTAGAATTGATAGATACAATTCTTAAATTTCTCTGAAAAAGCTCTCTCAGTAATTTCTAGTATAGACTCACCAGAAATATTTATATCGCTAAGTCCGATCGGAGCGTAAATCGCACCACCGTAAACTTTATACCTATCCTCTGAAACTCTGTTTAATCCGATAATACGGATATTCATTTTCATTGTTAATGTATGATAGCTATGCTTTCTAAACTCATTGCCGACAAATAACATTCCATCATATGGAAAAGTTTCATCAGTAAATCCAGACATTCCTCGCATCTTCTCGTAGTCTGACTTAGCAAGAAGAACTTTCATTTCACACGAACCTACACGGATAATCCCCTCTGAAAAGGATGGAATTTCACTAGCAAATGATGAAATACTCATAGCAACAAAAAATGTTATGGAGCACAGTATTATTTTAAATAAAAAAATTTCAAGACCTCAATTTTAGTATTCTAAATAGATAAAATACATTTAACTTCTATTATACAACTAATTTTATCTAATACAAGTTAAATTTTAGTAAAAAATATCTATTGATTATTTTATTTTATATGTATATCATAATGATATCTATGAAGACAATAACTAAACTATTTATAAGTTCTTTCTTGGTGCTAATTCTATACTCTAATGTACATGCTTATGAGGATGAATTATACTACCCTTTTTACGATAAAAATAGTACGAGACCTGGTGTGTTTTGGATGATGTTTGATCTATCATCATTTATACCTATTAATACAAAGGCTGATGTACTGCCTCAAATACCTGCAATTGCACCTGGAGTTATTATCGGCTTTACTATAATTGACTTCTTTGGTTTTGAAGGACAATTCTCTTATCAATCATATAACGGTTTCGGATCTCTTTTCTCTGATACAGGTGAAACTCCTAGACAAGCTGGAAAAGAAACGTTAACTAAACTGGATATCGGTGGATACCTTATGGCTCAACCATCTTTCTCTATATCTAACAAAATAAAATTTATTCCATATGTTGGTATCGGTGCATTATATTATCAAGCTGAATATTCATATGTTAGAGAAATTCCAGAGTTTCTATTTAACACTAACACTAGTGGTGTTGCATTCTCTGTTAAAACTGGTGTAAGGTTTAAGTTTATCAATATACTTGTTGGAGCTGGAATACAATATAACTTAATCGCTAACGATAGTGGATATGATTTCTCTAGCTTGAGCTACGCACTAACTCTTGGATTTATGATCTAAACTTTTTCACTTCTTTATCATATCTATCTATAAATTTTATCAATATGAAACTTACCCAACTCTAACTTATTAATCTACACCTTAATTAACTCAATAACATCTATTTAACTTAACTGTTGCAACTTAACAATCTAAACCGACAAGCTTAACGATCTCAAACAAAAAAGAGGACACAACATTTTACAGTTATATCCTCTACTATTAATATTTATAATAAATCAATTTTGTACTCTTACTTAAATGAATAATCAAACTTCATGTGGTTTGTATCTTTAGAATTTAGAACACCAACAACATCTTCTATAAATACGATCTCCTCATTTGTTGGGATCATAAATATTTTAATAGTCGATTCTTTTGTCGATAACTCCGTTTCGCCATGTTTAGAGAATATACCTATATTCTTGGCTTGATCGATTTTAATTCCGTAATTTTCTAAACCTGATACAGATAACTCTCTAATCAATCCAGAGTTCTCGCCTACGCCTGCTGTAAAGATAATCGCATCAACTCTACCTAATACCGCCATGTACATGCCGATATATTTTTTCAATCTATAGCACTCCATCTCTAAGGCTAATTTACATGATTTATCTGTTTCTAAATTATTCTCTATATCCCTACGATCAGAGTATTTACCCGTTATCGCTAAAAGTCCACTCTCTTTATTAAGTATAGAATCAACCTCATCTGATGAAAGTTTCAATCTCTTCTCGATAAATAACGGGATAGCTGGATCAAGATCGCCTGAACGGGTACCCATAATCGCACCCTCAAGTGGTGTCATACCCATCGATGTATCAACTGATAATCCGTTCTCAATTGCAGTTACTGATACCCCATTTCCGATATGTAGAATTATTAAATTACAATCTTTAGCCTCTTTACCTAAAAGCTTCGCAGATCGCTTAGATATATATAAATGGCTCGTACCATGAAAACCATATCGTCTAACTTTCTCATCCTCATACCAAGATATAGGTACTGCGTAACGGAAAGCTTTCTCTGGAATTGATTGATGAAAAGCTGTATCAAATATCGCTATATGATCTATATTAGGTAGTATACTCATAGCTGCATCTATACCATCGATGTTCGCAGGATTATGTAACGGAGCTAAATACGATAGAGAACGAATTGTATCAATAATCTCTTTCGTTAACTTTACCGACTGCGTAAACTTATCTCCACCATGAACAACTCTATGTCCAACTGCAGAAATTGAACTCATATCATCTATCACACCTTGCTCTTTATCAGTTAACAACTTAACCATAGCCTTAATAGCCGTTGTGTGATCCTTGATAGAAACATCTATATCCTTACACTTATTTTTGTCGCTCTCTTGAGAGATTATAGGATCTTCTAAACCTATACGCTCAACTATACCTTTTGCTAAAAGTTCTTTCTTTGAATAATCGTAAAGCTGATATTTTAAAGATGAACTACCACAATTTAACGCTAATATTATCATATGTTAAACATACCTTCCATTAATTAATATAAAAATCTAATCTACAATATAAAATATATAAAACTAATCTACTTGTAATGAAGTTATCGCAACTACATTTACAATATCATTTGAACTACAACCTCTTGATAAATCATTAATAGGCGCTGCAAGTCCTTGTATGATCGGACCTATCGCTTGAGCATCTGAAAATCTCTCAACCAACTTATAACCGATATTTGCCGATTCAAGATTTGGGAAAACTAAAACATTTGCACGTCCAGCAACTTCACTTCCAGGTGCTTTGCTTTCTGCAACTGATGAAATTAACGCTGCATCTAACTGCATCTCACCATCAACTTTTAATTCAGGAACTCGTGATTTAATCTCTGCTAAGGCTGCAACCACTTTATCCACTGATGGAGATGACGCTGAACCTTTTGTTGAAAATGATAGTAAAGCTACCCTTGGCTCATCTTTAAGAAATAATTTAAAATTCTCTGCCGTGTTTATAGCTATATCTGCAAGGGTTGAAGCATCTGGTTCGGGATTAACTGCTGAGTCTGCAAATAACAAAACTCCGTTATGTCCAAACTCGCATTTTGATGTTACTAAAATAAAACACGATGAAACAGTTTTCATTCCAGGCTTAGGTCCTATAACTCTTAATCCTGAACGTAAAACATTTGATGTAGTGTTCGCAGCTCCTGCAACCATTCCACCTGCTCTGCCATCTTTGATAAGCATCGATCCGAAAAATAATTCATTACGAATAGATTTTTCCGCCTCTTCTTCTGTCATACCTTTAGCTTTTCTACTCTCATAATATCTTTGAATATAATCGTTCAATAAAGGATCATTCTCATGATTAAAAATGTTCAATCTTGATTCATCTATATCTTTTATATCTAAATCATGCTTACTACTTAACTCTGATAAAATTTTATCTTTATCACCTAAAACAATTAATTTCGCTATACTTTCTTTATATATTCTAGCCGTTGCTTCAATCGTTCTTTCATCATACCCTTCTGGAAG
Source organism: uncultured Deferribacteraceae bacterium (assembly GCA_947041225.1). Taxonomy (GTDB): domain Bacteria; phylum Chrysiogenota; class Deferribacteres; order Deferribacterales; family Mucispirillaceae; genus CAMQYB01. The sequence goes on from CAMRDM010000013.1 coordinate 18,599, forward strand.
TACAATCGTTCTGCCTAATAACTTCGATTGCTCTTTCATCTCTTTGATTATGTCTGATTCACATATACTTATACTCATTAAAATACTCCTTTATCATCACAATGATAAACTTAAAACTAAAACTTAACTTAAATCTAAACCTAAAAATCAAACCTAAATTATTGAGTAAGTTGCCTTAGAGTCTGCTGACTCCCATACATGTACTGTTTCCATCTTCTCTGGGTAGCTTCTAGCTAACTCATCAAAAATGTATCTTGCTATATTTTCTGCCGTTGGATTAACAGTTGTAAATGGCTCAATTTCATTTAAATACTTATGATCTAATCTTTCAAGTATAACTTTTAACGCTATTTTAAATAATTTAAAATCTTCTACCATACCTGTTGCATCTAACTCTTTTGAACATAATATCGCTTCTACTATCCAGTTATGTCCATGCAGATGTTCGCACTTACCTTGATACTCTCTTAAATTATGTGCTGAGGAAAAATCACTCTTTATTGAAACTCGATACATTTATCATTCCCCTTACTTTCTTTTTTATACTACTCTAACTTGCTGTAAACCTATCTATTTAAGACATTTAATAACTATCCTAGTTCAATCAATTACAACACAAAAATCTTTCATTTGTGTAATCTATACACAACATTCTAACCATAGAACACTATCTAACTAAATTATTTGAACTTATCCACTATATAGTAACTTAGCTCAATCTATTTAACAACTATTACTATCTTACTGATAGAATATTTTCAATGTTATCATCAATCACATTACTATAAATCTACTTCTTTTCAACACGTTGAAGAAGCCAATATATAAAACCAATTATCAGAACTCCTAGCAATAAAAGAAGAGAAAATTGATAATTTTCATCGTGTTTCAATGTCATTATAAGAAGATCTCGAATAAATGCTATTAACACCACTCCGACAAATATCGATATCCTAAAACTATCCCCTTTTAACATCTGGATCTCAGAGTGTAGTAACTCTCCTAAAACCCAAACGATAAGTAGTGATCCTAACGCTGTGATAAATAATTTATTCATCGGTACTGTATCAAATGTTTTAAACACATCGTATACAAAATATGTTACAGCTCCCATCGTCATAGCTATTAAAAATAAGATTAAAAGTGTATGGATAATAACTGAAAACTTTTCAGCATATTTAATGATATAATCTTTTATACGGATATCAGATTTTAAACCAGATTTATGGATTAAGTAATCGTGACTAACCATATACTGTGAAAGATCTAACATCTTTGAAAATGATTTAGATACCTCTTGATACTCCCAATCCGTGTTCGCTAAATTATATATCTGTTCCATAAAATAATTTCTTATAAATGAGAAAACATTCGACATACGATCATCAATATAATACTCATGTGAATATTGTGATAGATTAAAATCCATCAGAAACGTAACAATATCTTTAGATATCTTTCCCGTAATTATAGCATCAAACCACGAACCTAAATGATGACTATAATTTTTAGACATCGTTTCTTTTACCCTGCTAGGCATATCGTATTTCTTAGCGATATAATCTATAACAGATACAACAAACTGCTCTCTTTTATCGATTAAACTTACACCAATTCTTCGTATATTATCATTATCTCTTTCACTTATATCAAAATTTCTTGATAACTCTTTAAGCCTAAACATTACTAATACTCCTCTACTCTAAAATAACAGTTCTATAATCTACAGTACTCAAGAGCTTTAGGATGATACTCTTTATCATCATTAAATATTAAATACTGTTTCGTCTCTTCCATCTTATCTTGAGATGTTTGAAAAAAAACTCCTTTAGATAATGTATATACCTCTTTCTGATCTATATCTGTAATCATACCCTTTGATGTAGCAAGACCTCTTTTCATCTCTATAAACTCTGTCGATACAAGAAGTTTTACATTAGGTTGAACAGGTTTTTTATATGTTACCTCTAACGATCTCGTATATAAAAACCGATCTGAGTCTGAATATATAAATGCTGCCCAGCCCATCGCTTCATCAAGCAGTGCCGACAAAATACCACCGTGAACTGTGTCTAAATAACTCATGTATTTTGTATCAATATCTATATCTACAAAAACTTTAGATATACCCTCTAAAGTGTAGAACTGAATAGATAACCCATGTGGATTATCGTGTCCACAAATAAAACAACCTGTAGAATACGGAAGATATAATCGCTTACTCATAACTATCACCTTATAAAAACAATTTCCTTTACATACCTATAACTAACTACAGGTATATAAAGGAATTAAGTTTGAAAATATTTTAATTTTGTAACAATCTAACTAAAAAATATTACGCCCATTTAGCTCTATTAAGTTCAAATGGATTTTTTAATAATTTATGGAATGGAGTAACTAAGAAACCAACCTTTAATTTACCCGGTAATTTCACCGTATACTCTCCCTCAAAATTAGACTCTTTATCGTTTGCTTTACTACAAGTTAATCGTATAAACTCTGGTTCAATAAACTTACCCGGTTCACCATTATATTCAACTACTGCGAACACACCTAAATGCTCTGCTGGAGTACCATTTGTGTTTATAGTAGCTTTAAGTGTTATCTTTTCATTAACTGAAAAATTCTTCTCTACTACTTCAGCATTACCAAACGTAACTCCGTCCCAACGCTCTAAGATTAAGTTGTTCCACTCGATATATTCTTTACCTGCTTTATAATCAGATGCTGAAAACTCTTTATGTAATTTATGCAAGTTGACATAATATTGATCTGTATAATCTTTTAACATTCTTGATGAGTTAAAAAATTTAGGGATAGTCTTGAAATTTTCCTTAATCATACCTAGCCAATCTTTTGCCATACCATACTTATCTCTTGTATAAAATAATGGAACAACATCTCTTTCAAGTCTGTTATAGATATCCATACCCTCAATATGATCTTGGTAAGAATCATCTGGATACTCTTCTCCCTCACCTATAGACCAACCGTTACGACCGTTTGCACCTTCAACCCACCAACCATCTAAGATAGATAAATTAAGTCCACCATTTGCCGATGCTTTCATACCTGATGTGCCTGATGCTTCCATCGGACGACGAGGATTGTTCAACCATACATCAACACCACGTGTGATATATCTAGCAACATCTATATCGTAATCTTCAACAAATACAATTGACTTCATAAACTCAGGTTTACGAGCTACAGAGATAATCTGTTTTATAATCTCTTTACCAGCATTATCTTTCGGATGCGCTTTACCTGCGATTATAAACTGTACTGGACGATCTGGATCGTTCACTAATTTTGATAACCTTTTCTCATCCATAAATAATAGATAAGCTCTTTTATATGTTGCAAAACGTCTTGCAAAACCAATCGTTAATGCGTTAGGATTAAGTACACTATCAGCGTTTATAACTTCTGATAACGATCCACCTCTTCGCTTAACACTACACTTAATTCTGTTACGGATAAATGTAACTAGTCGTCCTCTCTGATTATCACGCATCTCATGTATGATATCATCTGGGATATTAGAACATTTATCCCATATATCAAAATTATACGGTTTCCACATCCAATCTTCTGAAACATATCTATTAAGGATATTTTTCATATCTGTTGACATAAATGTAGGTAAGTGAATACCGTTCGTTACATGGCCGATAGGCACTTCTGATAGCAACGCTTGTGGCCACATAGATTGAAACATCTTACGACTTACAACACCGTGCAACCATGCAACACCGTTACGATAAGTTGATAGATTTATTCCACATACAGCCATATTAAAAGGTTCTTTATCATCGCCTCTATTTTTTCTACCAAAACTCATTATAAGATTTAAATTCAATCCTATATCTGCATATAAACCTGCAATATAATGTTTAATCATATCTATTGGAAAAACATCAAAACCTGCTGGAACAGGTGTATGAGTTGTAAATAAAGTAGACTTACGAACACACTCTATAGCTAATCTTAAATCTAAACCACTCTCAACATAACCTTTGATACGCTCTAATGATACAAACGCTGGATGTCCTTCATTTAGATGATAAACAGTCGGCTTAATACCAGCAGCTTCTAACGCTCTACAACCTGCGATACCTAAAATCATCTCTTGTTTAATTCTCATATTAGTTTCGCCGTCGTACAGTTTGCCTGTTATTGCTCTATCTTCAACTTTGTTTTCAACTAGATCAGAATCAAGAAGAATTATTCTCATAAGTCCAACTTGTAACTCCCATACTCTAACCTTAACATTATTATCACCGATCTTGATATCTACATATATATCTTCTTTTTTATCGTTCTTAACTGGTTTAATCGGCATCTCATAGAACTCGTTATTTGGATACTCTTCCTGTTGCCAACCATCTGAATTTGTGTATTGATGAAAATATCCGTGACGATATAGTAAACCAACTGCTATTAGAGGGATACCCATATCTGATGTTGATTTACAGTGATCTCCTGATAAAATACCTAAGCCACCAGAGTATAGCTGTACCGATTCATGGATACCATACTCTGCTGAAAAATATGCTACTAACATATCTGAATTATCTTTATACTCACTACCGTACCAACGAGGTAGTTTCATATACTGCTCAAACGACTGATTTACAATATTTAACTCTGACATAAAAACAGCGTCTGTTATTAATTCTTGAGCTTTGGCTTTATCGATTGATGAGATAACTGCGATAGGATTATGAAGAGAACTATCCCACATCGCTGGGTTAATTGATTTAAAAAGTGCAGTAGCGGGAGTGTTCCACGCCCACCAAAGATTATTTGCTATCGACTCTAAAACTTTAAGCTCTTGAGGTAAAGATACTTGAATTTCATACTCACGAATATTCATTACAAACTCCTACTTATTTTATTGTGGAAAGGTATGTACTAAACAACGTACAAGTTTTATATACAAAACATTTTGATTGATACTAAAACATTTTTTAAATACTAAAATATTATAACTTCATTGGTGAATCTTTTAGATACTTCTTGAACTGTTCTATATCAGTGATACTTTTAGATAACTACTGAACGACTCAATATCTGTTGAATGCTAGATATCTACGAATACTAGATATCTGTTGAATGCTAGATATCTGTTGAACCAAAACCTTTATCTGATCTAACAGTTATTGAAATATCATCTGCAAACTCAAAACGTGCCTGTTCATATTTTGCAAGAACAAGTTGTGCTATACGATCGCCTATCTTATAATCGAAAACTTTATCGGAATGGTTTATAAGGATAACACCGATCTCGCCTCTATAATCTGAATCTATCGTTGCAGGAGAATTTAACAGTGTTATACCGTTCTTCAATGCTAACCCACTGCGTGGACGAAGTTGCATCTCATAACCTGCTGGAATTTCAACGCATAACCCTGTTTTAACTAACTTAATCTCTCGTGGTGCTATTGAACCATTCTCATTTGATCTTATATCTGCACCTGCTGATCCTACCGTTAAATATATCGGCAAACTATCCTCAGTTAATGAGCTATTCTTTAAAACTCTTACTGTTAACATCTACTATACCTTAAAATTATTGATTACATAATATAAACCATCTAACTGCTATATATCCAACTATTAAAGTAAACGATAATATAAAATAAATCAATACAATTTTATATTTTAATATAATTATATTAAAGTTTCTAAAATATATAAAAATACCTACACTTAGATTATAAGCATAGGTATTCTATATGTTAGATTAATAAATTAAAATTTATTAAAATTATTGAACGTTATCATCTGCAAGTGGCATAAACCACATAGGATCATCTTGCATAACTTCTATGATAAATATGTTCTGAGTATCATCTGGTAATGGATTATTTGGAGATTTTGGACCATGATATATGAATGATACAAAATCAGTACCATCAACAAATGCCCATGCAGCTGTATCTTTATCTGAAGCAGTCGATGGAACAGCCTGTCCAAACGCAACATCAAACCCCCAACCATCTGTACCCATAGGAGTGCCTTTTGGATGAGATTTACCCTCAAACTCTGCACCTGTTTGAAAACGTGCTTTTAGATCTGCTTTAAAATCTGCATAGACAACATTTGGAACTCTTATTTCATAACCTTTTTTAGGGTTTTTAAATGTAACAAATGTAACTTTTTGTTCAGCTGTTATAAAAGCTGACACAGCAGGTTTTGTTGTATTAGGTAATTTAGCAATCGCTTCTGCATACGTTAACTCTTCAGAACTTAATATTTCGCCTTTAGCGAATGGATCTTCAGTTGATATAACTAAACTGTATGTATGTTTATTATCAGCAGGTAAAGCTTTATAAGCTTTAGAATTAATACCTATATGATTTATAGATACAAAATATCCTGTTTTAGGGGTACTGTTATCTTCAACTACCCATGTAGCAGAGTTGTTATCTTTAACACCCGGCAATAGTACAAATGCTCCTATAGCCGCTTTAGGTATAGCCTTATGTCTTGCGTAGTTTTCTCCATCAGCTAACATTATAGATAATGTTGTATAAAACGGTACAATAACTGGACTACCCTCAATACTCTCTTTGCGAGACTCTTTAACAATTATCGTTACTTTTGGTTTAGCAGAGCTATTATCGTAGATAACTTTATCTGCAACTGTTGCTGTACTTGAACTTTCAGTAGGAGTATTAGGATCTGCTATTGTCGATAACCCTTCTGGAAATGCTATATCTGCCCATGTAACATCATTAACTATTACTGGTGGAATAATTGGTGTCTCTTCACCTGCATTATTACTATCACTACAACCTATAACTACTAAAACTAATAATGATAACTTTAATAATATAAACTTCTTCATAATATTTCCCCTTATATATGTAAACAGACGATACTATAGAGAAAAAACTGAGTGGTGTCAAGTTTATTAAAGAAGAAATTTCTTACTACAAAGATATAGCTAAAACACAATAGTTATATAAACTATTTATCATAATTATTGTAGTTGAAACCTAAAATAGATTAACTCTTAATAATTAAATTTACTACTTGCTTTAATTATAGTACTCGCAATCCTAAAATACACTAAATTATTATAATCAAACAAATAACCTACTTGGCACAACCGTAATGCTCGCAACTAACAAGGTGATCGTTCACCATACCTATCGCTTGCATATATGAGTAACATATCGTTGAACCTACAAACTTAAATCCTCGTTTCTTCAAATCAATACTTATAGCGTCCGATATATCACTCGTAGCTGGCATATCTGCTGTTTTTTGCCAACGATTATTTATAGGTTTATTATCTACAAATCCCCATATATATCTATCAAATGTGCCGTACTCTTTCTGTATCTCTATAAACCTCTGTGCATTACTAACTAACGCATTAATCTTTAAACGGTTTCTAATTATACCTTTATTTTCTAGCAAAATATCTTTATCAGCTTGCTCATATTTAGATATCTTTTCTATATCAAAGTTAGAAAACGCCTCTCGCATACCCTCTCTCTTATTTAAAATAATCGCCCAACTAAGCCCTGCTTGCATCATCTCTAATATTAAAAACTCAAACAAAATTTTGTCATCATGCTTTTCTATACACCACTCTGTTTCATGATATTTTCGCTCTAAATCTGTCGTCATCCAGTTACATTTTGACTCTTGCATTATAAAATATCCCCCTATTAACTGATAGAATTAACCGTAATTTATTAATATCCGTTTACTAATTATAAAAAAAGTCCCTTCTACTATCCTAAAATAATAAAAGAGACTTTTTGTTAAAATTATATCGAAAATTACATAACTACAAAATATGTAACCTACTTATCTAACAATTAATCTAGTAAAGCTTTGCGTGATAACTCTATACGTCCTGATCTGTCTTTACCGATATATTTAACATCTATCTTATCACCAACTTTTACATGATCTGCTATATTGTTGATACGCTCATGTGAGTATTGTGATACATGTAATAATCCTTCAAGTCCAGGTAAAATCTCAACAAATGCTCCGTATTCCATAACTTTCTTAACTGTTGATGTATACGTTTCACCCTCAATCGCTTCTGCAACTGATAGTTGAATAAGTCTAAGAGTCTCATCAATAATCGCTTTATCTTTACCGAAAATATTAACTATTCCACCATCTGCTATATCTATAGATGCACCAGTAGCTTCAATAATTGCCTTAATATTCTTACCTTGTGGACCGATCAATGCACCCGTTTTCTCTGGATTAATATGTAAAACTTGGAAACGTGGAGCAGATGGAGATAACTCCGCTCTAGCCTCAGGTAATGCTTTTAACATCTCACCCATAATAAAACTTCTACCAGATTTAGCTTGAGCTAACGCTTTACTCATTATATCTCTCGATAAACCTTTGATCTTGATATCCATCTGTAATGCAGTGATACCTTTCTCTGTTCCTGTTACTTTGAAATCCATGTCGCCTAAATGATCCTCTAAGCCCATGATATCTGTTAAAATAACATACGATCCATCTTCTTGCATAACTAAGCCCATAGCAATTCCTGATACTGGCGATTTAATCTGTACACCCGCATCCATCATAGCTAATGAAGCTCCACAAACAGATGCCATTGATGATGAACCGTTTGATTCTAAAATCTCTGACACAACTCTTAATGTATATGGAAAATCTTCATGCGGTGGAACCATATCCATAACTGCACGCTCTGCTAATGCTCCGTGTCCGATCTCACGTCTACCCGGTGCTCCCATACGTCCTGTTTCACCAACTGAGTAAGGAGGGAAATTATAGTTTAACATAAACTTCTTCTCAACTCGTCCACCGATATCATCAATAATCTGTGAATCCGTTTTCGAACCTAATGTTAATACCACTAACGCTTGTGTCTCACCACGAGTAAATAATGCCGAACCATGTGCGAAAGGAAGAATACCACACTCAATATCTATAGGTCTAACTTCATCTAAAGCTCTACCATCAATTCTTGAATGAGTTCTTACTAACTCATCTCTGAAAACGATCTTCTCTACCTCTTTAGCAACATCTTTATATAAACCTTGGTTCGCTGTATAATCATCAGCATTCTTCTCTTTCATATATTCAGCGTACGCATCTTTAACATTATCTATTGCAGCATACTTCTCAAGCTTACCAGAAATCTTAAACGCTTTTCTGAAATCATCACTATATTTTGAACAAGCATCAGCTAAAATATCTTTAGGAATAGAAAAATCTGTATAACTCATTTTTGGCTTACCACAAGTTTTTCTAAACTCTTCCTGTACGCCAACTATCAGTTTAATCTGATCGTGTGCTAACTCTAAAGCTTCAATAACCTCTTCCTCTGTTGAGCAATCCATTCCTGCTTCAACCATAGATAAAGCCTCTGCCGTTCCAGCTACAATAATATTCATACTTAATTTATCGTAATCCTCAAACTTAGGATTAACAATCAACTTACCATCTATCTTACCTATACGAACTGCAGCTGATGCAGTGTTGTAAGGGATATCTGATATAAGTAACGCAAATGATGCTCCGTTTAATGCTAAAACATCTGGTTGATTAATTCCATCTGCTGATAATACCGTTGCAACAACCTGTGTTTCATTTCTAAACCCATCGTCAAATAATGGACGAAGTGGACGATCTATTAATCTTGAAGTTAACGTCTCTCTATCTGATGGTTTAGTCTCACGCTTAATATATCCACCCGGTACTCTACCAACTGAATACATCTTCTCAAGATAGTTTACCGTTAATGGAAAGAAATCTTGATACTTCTCTGGTGCTCGACCTGCAACAGCTGTTACAAGGATAACTGTGCCACCCTGTTTTACCCATACTGCACCGTTCGTCTGTTTTGCAACCCAACCAGTCTCTATAACAATAGGACAATCAGTATCTGGAAGAACAATCGTGCATGAATGTTTTTTCTTTTCTATCATATTTTATTACTTCCTTATGCCTAACGTCTCAATGATTTTTTTATAGCTATCAAATGATTTTCTTTTTAAATAATCTAACAATTTTCTACGCTTACTAACCATCATAAGTAATCCACGTCTTGAGTGATGATCCTTCTTATGGGTTTTGAAATGCTCTGTTAAATGCGTAATGCGTGCTGTTAATAACGCTATTTGAACCTCTGATGATCCCGTATCTGTACCGTGTAGTTTAAAAGTCTCAATTACCGATTGCTTCTTCTCTTTCTCTGTTAACATAAATATCTAATACCTCCGACATATTTCTTCTTTTATTAATCTAAAATTTATTAATTAAAAACATTTATTAATTTTAATCTATTATTTATTACCGTAGCCGTTGCAACAATCTCTCCTGAACCACTCTCTATAAAAAGATTAGACTCAACTAGATCTATCGTACCAACTTTCTCAAAATCAGCTGTACATGGTATCGCGCCGTTCAGCAATCTTGGAAGGAAATCATTACTTATCGTAACCCTCTTCCAACCTGTTAGAACATCTCGAATATCTATTACTGACTCGGATAATCTACCCTCGTTACTCAATACCTCTAACTGATCCCTACTACTCGAATTAGATATATCAAAGTAACCGTTCTTTGCTCTAATTAACTGACTCATTACTGCGTAGCTTCCTAAAATATCTCCAACCGTGTCTATAATCGATCTAATGTATGTTCCCTTACCACATACTACCTCAATTGTAGAAAAAGGATAGCTATAATCTAACATCTTGATAGATTCTATATCCATCTCTGCAACACCTGCATCTTCTATTAAACCCTTTCTAGCTAATTTATACGCTCGAACACCATCTATCTTTTTTGCAGAGTACGACGGAACTGTTAATGTTTGCTTGCCACACATACCTGCAAGAACCTCTACTAACCTTTCCTCAGTTGGGATAATATCAACGTTTGTTGATAAAACATCGCCCGTTGTATCAAAACTATCTGTCTTCATACCTAACTGCATCTCTGATATATACGTCTTCTCTCTGCTCATTAAATACTGAACAAATTTTGTGGCATTACCTAAACATATCGGTAAAATACCCTCTGCTAATGGATCTAATGTTCCTATGTGTCCCGCTTTCTTAATTCCAAAAAGTTTACGCACATACGATACAGCTTGAAACGATGAGATACCTTTCTCTTTATAGTAATTAACTATACCAAAAACTTCACTCATCTATCTATTTCTCATCTACAAAATTCTTATCTGTTACTGTATCACTCACAGAACTATCACTCACAGAACTATCACTCACAGAACTATCATCCACAGATGTATCCCTCAGTGAATTCTCTTTTATAAGAGCCTCTATCTTTGCACCATACTGCTCAACTTCATCAAATAAAAACTCTATCTTAGGAACTCGCTTAAGGTGTAAAAGTTTCGTTAATCTCTTATGGATATACCCCGTTGTACGCTCCAAAGCTTTCTTTATCGTTCCTAACTCTTTTCTATTATAAGTTGTGAAAAATATCTTAGCTAACGATAAATCCTTCGTTACTCTAACATCTGTAATCACAATATCTTTAACTTTAGGATCATTTATCTCATTACTTAATATCTCTGCAACACTCTGACGTATTAGTTCAGAAACACGACGCATTCTTAAACTATCACCCATATATAATAACCTACCTAACTTAAAATGAACAGATTAAAGTAAACATAAATACTATACTTGATCTTTACTCTCATTTTTCGCCTTTAATTCTTCTCTTTCAACATCTGCTAAAGTTCTCTTCTCTTCTGTCATCTCATACGCTTCTAATATATCTCCAGGTCTTATATCTTGATAATTCTCTAACGATATACCACACTCGTATCCTGCAACAACCTCTTTAACATCATCTGTAAATCTTCTCAATGTACCGATTTTACCTTCATATACAACAATTAAATCTCTAACTATTCGTATAAGTGAGCTTCTTGAAACTTTACCCTCTAATACAAACGATCCTGCAATCTTACCGATTTTCGGAACTGAGAATAACTGTCTTATCTCAATTTTACCAGATACAACTTCTTTAATATCAGGATTTAATAACCCCTCTAAAGCTGCCTTGATATCATCTATCGCTTGATAAATTACTGAGTATAACTCAATCGATACTTTCTCTTTATCTGCTAGCGCTTTAGCATTATTATCTGGTCTAACATTAAACCCTATAACAATTGCGTTTGATGCAGCCGATAGTGAAATATCTGATTCTGTAATTCCACCTATACCATCATGGATAATATTTACACGAACCTCTTGGTTAGATAATTTAAGTAATGATGATGATAACGCCTCTACCGAACCTTGTGCATCTGCTTTTAATATAATATTAAGGTCTTTTAATTCACCCGTTTTAGCTTTTGTAAATAATTCTGCTAACGTTAATTTACCAGTTTTAGCTTGTAGATTTTCTTTTATCTGAGAGTTTCTTAATTCAGATATCTGTTTAGCTGTTTTCTCATCAACAGATAAAAATCTCTCACCTGCTTGAGGAACTTCACTAAAACCCATTATCTCACACGGTACTGAAACAGATGCCTCTTTTAACTGAACACCTTTAAAGTTGAACATCGCTCTAACTTTACCGAACTGTGTGCCTGATATAAACGTATCTCCCTTTCTTAATGTACCATTCTTAATTAGAACCGTCGCAACTGGACCTTTCTGCTTATCAAGTCTTGACTCAATAACAACTCCATCTGCCATTCTATTAGGGTTTCCTTTAAGATCTAATACCTCTGCCTCTAATAAAACTCGCTCTAATAGTTCGCTTATACCGATACGCTTCTTAGCAGAGATCTCTTGAAACTGATACTCTCCACCCCACTCCTCAGATATAATACCGTGTTCCGATAACTGCTGACGAACTTTATCAACATTCGCATTCTCTTTATCTACCTTATTAATAGCAACAACTATACGAACTCCTGCTGCCTTTGCATGATCGATAGCTTCCTTAGTTTGTGGTTTAACACCATCATCGGCTGCAACTACCAATATAACAATATCTGTAAGCAAAGCTCCCCTTGCTCTTAATGTCGTAAACGCTTCATGGCCTGGTGTATCTAAGAACGTAATCTTACCTGATGATGACTCAACTTCATATGCTCCAATATGCTGAGTTATTCCACCTGCTTCGCTATCTACAACCGATGTTGAACGAATAGCATCAAGTAGTGATGTTTTACCGTGATCGACGTGTCCCATAACTGTAACAATCGGTGGACGTTTCGCTAAATCATTAACATCATCTATCTCTACTGGAAGAAGATCCTCTTCAGTTAATATCGTAATATTAACATTTATATCGTACTCTATAGCCAATAATTGAGCCGTTTCTGCATCTATAGCTTGGTTAACGCTCGCTATTGTACCCATATTAAATAACTTCTTAATCAATTCTGTAACTTTAACACCTATCATCGCACTGAAATCCGATAAAACTATTCTTTCACCGATCGAAACCTCAGTTGGTCTGACAAATAAATTAGGCTGAACTGGACCTTTTCTTCTAGGTCGTCTATCATTTCTTGATCTGTAATTACGTCCACCACCACTTGTTCTCTGTCTTTTGAAATCACTATCAAAACTAGCTAAATCAGATATATCAATCGTTGGCGATACTCCACTTTCTACCTCTTTCTCGATATTAAGTTCCTCTATACCCTCTTGAATTGCATTAGTCCAGTTCTTACTTTTCTTAGCATCCTTCTTAGCTTTAATACGTTTTGCATCTATATCTTTCTGCGTTTCTTCTATCTTCTTCTTAACGACCTTACGACGTTCCTCTTCCGACATCAATCCCGGTGTTTCTATCTTACCTTTCTGCTGTCCTTGCGATGATCTAAAACCTGGATTATTACCATCTGTTGGTCTATTGTTACCACCATATCTATTATATGAATTGCCACCAGTACCATCTTGAGAGTACGGTCTACTTCCACCTGCTCTATTGTCTGGTCTGCCACCATCTCTATTGTAACCGCCACCTGTACCACTAGTATTGTTGTACGGAGGTCTACTACCTGTATTGTTATACGGCGGTCTACTGCCTGTATTATTGTTATTATAATTATTGTTATACGGAGGTCTGCTACCTGTATTATTACTGTTGTTATAGTTACTGCCACCTGACGTATTGTACGGCGGTCTACCACCTGTAGAGTTCGTGTACGTTCTGCTATTACCACTATTATTGTTTGTGTACGTTCTTGCAGTACCGTTATTGTTGAAAGCTCTACTACCATCACTATTTAGTGGAGTATTAAAATCTTTTGTTCTTGGTGTTGGAGTTCTTGGCGTTGCTGTACCTGGTGATGGAGTTGTAGTCGTTCCAGTTGTAGCTGTTCCAGTTGTAGCCGTTCCAGTTGTAGCTGTTCCAGTAGTAGCCGTTCCAGTAGTAGCTGTTCCAGTAGTAGCCGTCCCAGTAGTAGCTGTTCCAGTAGTAGCTGTCCCAGTAGTAGTTGTCCCAGTAGTAGTTGTTCCAGTAGTAGCTGTCCCAGTAGTAGTTGTCCCAGTAGTAGCTGTTCCAGTGGTAACTGTTCCAGTAGTTGCTGTTCCAGTAGTAGCTGTTCCAGTGGTAACTGTTCCAGTTGTTATCTCTGTAGCAGTTTCAGTTGTAGTAGTAGGTGTTGTAACCTTCTCTACTGTAGCAACTGTATCAGCATTACCTGTGTTAACTTCACTACCTTTAGATGTCGTTTTATCTGTTAATTGAACGCCCTCTTGAGTATTTGAATTATCAGATGATTTTCCAGCGTTAGCAGTATTTGTTTTAGTCTGCTCTCTTCCTTCATCAACCATCTTAATACGTTTATCAAGCTCAGCTTTCTTTCTTAAAAGATCTTCTTTACTAATCATACTTTTGTTAATACTTGTAGTACTTTTTCCTAAAACAACTTCTTTTATTTTTACGCCACTTTTATGACGTTCCATAGCTTTTTTCAACATCTCTTGTCGTTTATCAAGAGAGGCTTTCTGTTGAGATTTGTCAGTTATAAGCGATAAATCATTATCAGATACCGTATCATCTGATGATGAAACAGATACCCCTACTCCATTTAACTTCTTTATCATCTCTTCTGGATCTATTCCAACATTTTTTGCAGCTTCTGAAACCTTATATACAGCCATTTAATCTCCTTGATTATATTGCAAGTAAACAATTCTTGATATCAACTATGTACGCTCTTTGACGATATGAGAAATAATCTCTGATGATAGATTATTACTACCTAAAAAACGTAACAAAACACCCTTTTTAAACATCTTATTGTAACATTTCTCATCACTACAGATATACGCTCCTCGTGATTGAAATCTCTGTTTGATATCTAAGGATACCTCTTCTGAGTGTTTATCATAAACTAACCTTAGTAAATCACCCTTAGAAAATTTACCCTTACACGAAACGCAACTTCTCTTAGGAATGTGTTTCAAGTTCATATGAATAATACACCTTAAACCTAACATAAACATAAATATCACTACTAAAACAAACTCCAATATAAAGAGAGTTTTAACAACAATATAACTAAGCTTATCTAGGATCTTCTTGTTCTATCTTTATATCACTACCTGATAATATTGCCGACTTCTCAACCTCTTCTAATGTATCTGTTGCAGGCTCTAAATCGCTATCATCATTATTAAACACACTATCATCATTCTCGTTACTCTCTTCACTTTCATGACTATCATCGCTATCTTTATTCATCTCAATCTCTTCTAATTTCGCAGTAAGATAATCAATCGTATAGTTAATAAGTTCAACAGCTGCTTCATCATCTATATCTAACGCCACCTTAACTTCATCAACTTGAGCATCTGATAATTTTACAACATCATCTAAGCCTGCTTCAATTAACATTGATATCTGCTCTTGAGTTAATGTTGATATATTTTCTAAATTATATAAAACATAAAACTGTTTCATCTCTTCTTCTTGAATTTCTAAACGTTGTGTTCTGATCTGTGCATACTCAGACTCTTTTAACACATCAAGTCGCCACTCTGTCAACATAGCAGCTAATTTTACGTTCTGTCCCTTTCTACCGATCGCTAACGATAACTGATCGTCTGGTACAATCAACTCTAACGTTTTATCATCTTCAATAACATTTGTTAAAGTAACTTGTGCAGGAGAAATTGCGTTACATACAAATTGTACAGCATCAGGAGACCATTCTATAACATCTATCTTCTCGCCCTTAAGCTCGTTAGATATAGCCATAATTCTTGAACCTTTCATACCGATACAAGCACCCCTAGGATCAATATTACCATTAGTCGTCGATACGGCAACTTTAGCTCTATCTCCAGGTTCTCTCGCAACTGCATTTACAACTACGATACCTTCAAATACCTCTGGGATCTCTGCCTCAAATAACTTTCTCAAATAACACGGATGCGTTCTTGATAAAATTAATTGTGGCCAATTCTTAACCATCTTAATATCTAATAGTAAAGCTCTGATATAATCGCCACGACCGTAAAACTCGCCGTTAATCATCTCTCTACGTGGAAGAACTGCATCTGTTTTGCCTAGATTTACAATAACATTGTTATTATCCATCTTTAAGACAACGCCATTTACTATCTCACCTATTCTATTCTCGTACTCGTCCATTATGACGTTACGTTCAACATCTCTCAACTTCTCTAACAGCTTCTGTTTAGCAACTAACGCAGATTGACGTCCTAAATCCTCAAGAGGCGTAGGTATCATTAAAATATCTCCAAGTTGAGGATCTTCTTTAAACTCTTTAGCTTCCTCTAAAGGGATCTCATACCAGTTACTTGTTTCTGACTCTGAAACTTCTTTAGGGATATATATATTAATCTCACCCTTATCTATATCAACGTCGATCTCTGGCTCTAAGTATTTACCTATCTTTTTAACTACCGCTGCAAAAATAGCATCTTTTAACGACTCTGCTAAGATATCCTTTGAAATACCCTTCTCTCTACTTAACTCGTCAACAAATCTTACTATCTCTTTACTGTTCATTATGCCTCCAAGAACAACATCTATGAAAATCTTACTATATATTTAATTATAAAACTTTAATTTAACACTACTCTACTACTAAATACTCTAACTTCGCTTTCTTTATATCACTTATCGATACCTCAAACGTCTTACTCTCTGTCTCTGAGTATAAAGTCAAGATATCATCTTCTGCTGATTTAATTATCCCGTTATACTTCTTTCTGCCATCTTCTGCTTTACTCTTTGTCTCTATCTTACAAACGTAACCTATACTTCTTTTATAATCTTGAACGCCACGAAGAGGCCTATCAAGTCCAGCCGATGTTACCTCAAGTGTATACTTATCGTACGGAATTTTATCTTCATTAGCATCTAAATATTTTGATGTAAGTCGACTGATAGTAGCGATACGGTCAAGTGATAGTTCTCCACCATCAAGAGTAATTCTAAGAACTCTACCACCTTGCTCCTTAGCAAAAGTTATATCAAATAACTCTATATCGCTCGGTATAATTGATGTTAAATGTGATTTTAACTCTTCTAAAAACGACATCAACATGCCTTAACTAATTTGATAATATCTACAACCTCTTTATAAAAAAAGACAAAAAAAAAGTGGATCATATTCCACCCGTGCACAACATAAAATATAACTTTATTCTTATACCACAATGAACCTATGTATGTCAAGGGATATCTATACTCACTTAACATAAAACATAACTTTATTCTTATACTATAATGAACCTATGTGTATCATGGGTTGTCTATTTTCACTTGCTATATGTTTATTGTGTGCTATTATCTCTGATAACAGAAATAACTATGTAACATATTATAAAACAGTTAAAAAATTAAACTCAAAAGAGGTAGACATGAAGTACGCAAAACAGATAACAGACCTTATAGGTCAAACTCCACTATTAAAAATTGATAAGCTGCATAAACAAAATGCAAATATATTTGCTAAATTGGAGATGTTCAATCCTCTCTCTTCTGTTAAAGATAGGCTAGCTAAAGCATTAATAGAATCAGCTGAGAAAAAGAAACTAATCAAAAAGAATACCATACTCATTGAACCAACATCTGGAAACACAGGTATCGGATTAGCATTTATAGCAGCTAGTAAAGGGTATAAACTAACTCTTGTTATGCCTGAAAGCATGAGTATGGAAAGACGAATGCTACTTTCTGCACTTGGTGCAGAACTTATATTAACTAAAGCTGAACTTGGTATGAAAGGTGCTATAGCTAAAGCTACTGAGCTTGTTGAAAGTAATAAAAACTATCTTATGATGCAACAGTTCGATAACCTTGTTAATAAAGCTATGCATAAGAAAACTACTGCTAAAGAGATTATCGAAGATACTGATGGGAAAATAGATTACTTTATCGCAGGCGTTGGAACAGGTGGAACAGTATCTGGTGTTGGAGAAGCATTAAAAGCTCTTAACCCTAATATTAAAATTATCGCAGTTGAACCTAAAACTTCTCCTGTTCTATCTGGTGGTGTTCCAGGTCCTCATAAAATACAAGGGATCGGTGCAGGATTTGTGCCTAAAAACTATAACCCTAAAGTTGTCGATGAAGTCATAACTGTTGATGACGAAACAGCTGCAAAATTTGCAAGAAAATCAGCTAAAGAATTAGGATTATTAGTTGGAATATCATCAGGTGCTGCCTTATCTGTAGCCGTTAAAGTGGCTGCTAGGAAAGAAGCTAAAAATAAAAATATAGTTGTGCTTATTCCTGACTCTGGAGAAAGATATCTATCTACTTGGTTATTCAACATAATCTCATTGATAGATTAAAAGTTTGAAAATTTAAAAATATACAGAAAATTATGAGTAAATTTATCAAACTGTAACCGTAGTTGCAGTTGTTAATAGAAAGATTAATAGAATAAGTAGTGGTAATAATATTAATAGTAATATTATTAATAAAAAAATGAAGTAGGATATAAATTATGAAACAAAAATTTGAAACATTAGCGATACATTCAGGACAAACAGTAAATCAAAATACTATGGCTAGAGGGATAGAGATCTGTCGTTCTACTGCCTTCCTATTTAGAAGTCATGAACACGCTAAAAACCTTTTCGGACTTAAAGAACTTGGTAACATCTATTCAAGACTTACAAACCCTACAAACGCTGTTCTTGAAGAACGTATAACAGCCTTAGAGGGTGGGGCTGCATCGGTTGTTGTAGCATCTGGTACATCTGCTATTCATTACACAGTTATCAATATAGCTGAAATGGGTGATGAAATCGTAGCATCTGATAGATTATACGGTGGAACATATACTATGTTTAGTGCTATTCTTCCTCAATTTGGAATAACTACAAAATTTGCTGATATCAACGATCCTCAATCATTTGAAAAACAGATCAATGAAAAAACTAGAATGATATATATAGAGTCAATAGGTAACCCAACATTAGATGTTGCCGATATTAAACTTTTTGCCGATATGGCTCATAAATATAATCTACCACTTGTTGTTGATGCAACATTCTCTACACCATACTTAATGCGTGCTATTGAACACGGTGCTGATATAGTTATCAACTCGCTTACTAAATGGATAGGTGGACACGGATCTGCTATAGGTGGAGTTGTAACTGATGCTGGTAGATTTGATTTCTCTGATAAAAAGTTTACTCTATATAATAACCCAGATGCAAACTATCATGGTATGAAATGGGCTACTGACTTACCTGAGCCGTTAGCTCCTATAAAATTTGCGTTACGTCTTAGAACTGTTCCACTTAGAAATCTTGGTGCTTGTTTATCTGCTGATAACTCATGGATATTTATTCAAGGGATTGAGTCTCTATCGCTTAGAATGGAGAGACACTCTGAAAACGCACTTAAAGTTGCAAAATATTTAGAGAGCCATGATAAAGTTGAGTGGGTTAGATATCCAGGACTTGAGAACGATCCATCACATACACTTGCTAAAAAATATCTTAATAACGGTTTTGGCGGTATGGTTGTGTTTGGTATTAAAGGTGGACTTGTGGCTGGTGGAAAATTTATTGAGTCGCTCGCCCTATTCTCTCATGTTGCAAATGTTGGTGATGCTAAATCTTTAGCAATTCATCCTGCATCAACCTCTCATTCACAGATGACTGAAGAACAACTTATAAGTTCTGGTGTGAAAACAGATCTAGTAAGATTGTCGATAGGGATTGAACATATCGATGATATATTAAATGATATTAAAGAAGCCTTAGATAAAGTTTAAAATAAACTAAAATTATAGAAGTAAAATTGTAAGAGTAATCTGTTGATAGAGGATATCGATAGGTTACTCTTTTTTTATTGATAGGTTTAGGTTTAGGTTTAGGTTTAGGTTTAGGTTTAGGTTTAGGTTTAGGTTTAGGTTT
>CAMRDM010000014.1 GCA_947041225.1 uncultured Deferribacteraceae bacterium
AAAACATTACACACTCGCAATTACTACTAAAACATTATGCACTCGCAACGGCTACTAAAACATTACACAATCGCAGTTACTACTAAAACATTACGCACTCGCAACGGCTACTAAAACATTACACACTTGCAACGGCTACAAAAAACATTACATACTCGCAATTACTACTAAAATATGATGCACTCGCAACGGCTACAAAAAACATTACACACTCGCAATTACTACTAAAACATTATGCACTCGCAACGGCTACAAAAAACATTACATAATCGTAATTACTACAAAAACATTACACACTCGCAATTACTACAAAAACATTACGCACTCGCAACGGCTACAAAAAACATTACGCACTCGTAACGGCTACAAAAAACATTACGCACTCGCAACGGCTACAAAACATTACACACTCGCAATTACTACTAAAACATTACACAATCGCAACGGCTACAAAAAACATTACACACTCGCAACGGCTACAAAAACATTACGCACTCACAACGGCTACAAAAACATTACACACTCGCAATTTACATACACACAAAAAAGTAGAAAATCTAATTAAAGACTTTCTACCTAATTATATCTGCCACATATTTAAAAATCTAAAAACTACTAAGTCAATCTCTACTTAATTTTAGATTTAATATATTTTAATACATCTGCTTTAACTGTCGCTGGAAGTGGTACGTAAAGAAGTTTCTTAGCGTAATCATCGCCGTTTGCAAAACTCCACTCAAAGAATTTAAGAGCTTTAGCAGAGGCTTTCTTATCATCTAATCTCAACAAGATAAATGTGCCTGCAACGATTGGATATGATTTATCTCCACTCGCATTCGTTAACCATACATTGTAACCCTTCTTAGAATCAAAAACCACGCCCTTAGTTGCTGCAACAAAACTTTCATAATTTGCTTCAACTTTCTTACCAGCTTTATTGATCAATGTTGCATATGTAATCCCATTTTGACTAGCGTATGAGTACTCAACATAACCTATAGAATTTTTAATCTGCTTAACTGAGGCTGCAACTCCATCGTTACCTTTACCACCAATTCCTGTTTTCCAATCGATAGATTTGCCTACACCCATATTAGTTTTCCAGTCGCTCGATACGCCTGCTAAATAGTTTGTGAAAACAGCAGTTGTTCCTGAACTATCTGATCTATGCACAACTGTTATCTTTGTATCTGGTAATTTAACATTAGGATTAAGTTTCTTTATCGCAGGATCTGACCATGTTTTTATCTTACCCATAAATATCGATGAAATTATATCACTTGATAAAGTTAATTCGTTACTCTTAACACCATCGATATTGATAATAATAACTATCGCACCGATAACCGTTGGAAACTGTATTAAATTAGAACTTTTTAACGCTTCAACAGTTAATGGATCATCTGTTGCGCCAAAATCAACCGTCTTAGCTGATATCTGTTTAATACCACCACCTGAGCCTATCGACTGATAGTTCACAGATACTCCTGTTGCTTGCTTATACATATAAGCCCATGTAGAGTATACTGGATAAGGAAAAGATGCTCCTGCGCCTGTAACAACCTTATCGTTTGCATAAACCGAAACTGAAAAAACAAGTAATGACAATAATACCAATAACTTTTTTAACATAGGAACCTCTCAAAATTTGATCTTATTTTTACAACTATTTCTACTAAAGAATAACTCCCTAGTGAGATTACTATACATTATTTAGGTTACTCTTAGGTTAGATAGATGTAAAATTATCGTCAAATAAAGTATTAATTATGATGTAAGTATATCTTATAATTCACAAATATATTAGCTAACACTTGAAAAAAATATTTATAAGCATTATAATGTAGTTTAGTAAATAAGCTTACTTTTTTGTACTTCTACCACTATAAAGCAATGAGACATAGATGGAAAGTATCCTATTAAATATAATATATAATATATAATAAATAATTTAGGAGGAACTAATGACTACTCAAAAAATATTTCCATCTCAATATAGCCTACTTGCTAAAGGGTTACTTCTGATAATTATTACGATGGTAACAACGGCATGCCTAACTAACGATACGATTATTAAAAAATCAGATATTGTTCAGATAGTTCTTGTTGGAGAAGAAGATGCTAAAACAGTTGACTTTGGTGAAACTGAAATAGGGAACGAAATTGTCGTAACTAAAACATTTAAACTAACTAATCTATCTAAACTTGATGTAAATATAGCTTTTGAGATATCTGAAACACAAGGATATAATCTTGTTAGGGTCAGTGGCTCTCCTGGAAAACAATGCGAAACACAGAACCCTATGTTTGTTAAGGGAAATGAGGTTTGTTATTTTGGAATAGAATTTAGACCAACCATTAGAATAACCGATCAAGATAGAGGCTCTATCAATATTCTTGTAAATATAGATGGCAAAGAATATAAGTATGATAATCTTTTTGTCCTGCAAGGTATTGCAAAAAATAGTGAAGCAATAACTTTCATTAATAATATTAATTTCGGTTCAACGGCTAAACATGGTAGTAAACTAAACTCTACTACTTTACAGAACGCAACTGATCAATCTATTTTCTACAATATAGTAATACCTGATAACATATCTATTGAAAAAAACTCAACTTGTCGACAATCAGGATTTCTAAATAAACAATTATCTTGTGATATAGTATTTAGATATTCAGCAACAGATAGCGATGGCGATATCAGTGAGATTATCACTGTTGAACAAGATCAAGGTAATAATAATATAACTGCCTCTATGACTGTAAAAAGCTTGGTTATAGATAGTATAGTTGAACCCACTCCACGTTATGATGCCTCAGCAATAATATCTGGTAGTAATATTAGTAATGGAAAATTGGAGTTAATTGGTGGAAGAAATTTTGATAACACCTCTAACGATATTTGGATGTTTAATATTAAGGAAAAAAAATGGACACTAAAGAGTAAATCTCCTTTTGGGCATATGAATGACACTACAGTTACACTGTACGGTAATAGAGCTACAGTTGTTAATAATAAGACACTCCTTCTTCCAAATCCTATAACTGTTGAAGATCTATTTGATAATAGAACTTTTACGTTAGGGGGTAATTATATAGTGGAGGACATGCCTACCAATACATCTAATGCAAAAAATAATTATAAATTGGCTGTAAGCAACGGTAAAACTTACGCATATGGTGGTATTGTTCAAGTGCAAACCATTGAATATGAACTCACAGATAATCTTAGTTTAATTCTTAATAATGGTAGTTTCGATAATATCACTACAGTAAATAATCCAGATAGACATCTTGCTGCATTTACATCATCTGATAATAAGCTTTATCTTTTTGGAGGAAGCACAAAGGATAACATGACTACTATTATGTCAAAAAATTTATTTGAGTACCATATTGATAATAAAACATGGGTTGAGGTTAATAATATCTCTCTAGAGTCTGACGACATACCAATTAGTAATAGCGCTGAAATGGTTTATTTAAATAATGGTGATAAAGCTTTATATGTTTTTGGTGGAAATTTTGAAAATGATGTGAGTGAGAAAAATAAATCTTCATTATATAAATTTCTATTAAATACAAAAACATGGAGTAAAATAACTACTTCTGTTATGCCTTCTAGTAGAACGAAACATAATTTAGTGCCATTTATGAATAGATATATATATCTTTTTGGTGGATTAAATTCTGATAATCAATCTACAAATGATCTATGGGTTTTTGACTCTACAACAAGCGAGTGGGAAAAAATTAATTTTCCTCTTATAGATCAAAACATAACTGATCATGCTGTTACAACATCTGAAGATGGTAGATATATCTATATCTATGGTGGTCAAACAGCAGATGGTGTCGCATCAACAAAATTTATGGTGTATGATACTGAACTAAATTATTTTAAAGAACTTGCACCAATCGGTACAGGTACAGAATTTCATAGATTTGGACATCAGTTAGTATATGCAAAAGATGGTAATGCTATACTACTTTTAGGTGGTTCTGAAACTTTAGTTGGTGCTCCTGTTGATAAGCATTATCAATATGATATTAAAGAGAATAAATGGACATTAATTACTCCAACTGGAGGAAATACAGCTGATCTCAAAATAGCAGATCATACAGCTGTTAATAAAGATGGCACTATATATATAATCGGTGGAAGAAGTTCAGATCTTGCAACTGGCACTGCATTAAACAAAGTAGTTACTATAACCTTTGCTGATAATGAAACAGCTACTCAACCTGTTGTTACAAATATTAATAAATCGATGACAACTGCAAGATATAAACACTCTGCAACGGTTCTAGGTGATGAGATATATGTTGCTGGAGGACGTACTAATAGTAGTTCTACAACAAACAGTGTAGAGAAATTTAACTTAACTACTCAAACATGGAGTAATGGGATTT
The DNA here is from genome assembly GCA_947041225.1 of uncultured Deferribacteraceae bacterium. Taxonomy (GTDB): domain Bacteria; phylum Chrysiogenota; class Deferribacteres; order Deferribacterales; family Mucispirillaceae; genus CAMQYB01. The sequence continues at coordinate 4,417 of CAMRDM010000014.1, forward strand.
CCGTCAATACAACAGAGTTTAGTAATGGTTTTCGTGACTCTTCACTCGTAGCAGATAGCACAACGCTTTATCTTATAGGTGGGATAAATAACCTTGATTATAAGATAAATAAAGTATATAAACTTGACATTCCCAATATGACATGGAATGAAGTTACAATAGGAGATACACCCTCTAATGGTATACAAGGTAGTGCAAAGTTTGAAGCAGGGAAAACATATTTTGTAAAAGCAAACGGTGCATTTATAAACTTTGGTGGAAATGTTCTATCTATTATCTATCCATAAAAAATGTTAAGGTGTAATTAAAGCATTGTAAGAACATTGAAAAATAGATAGGCGTTGCATGTTTAGGCGATATAAACACCTAATACTATGCAAAAAAATTGATAAACTTATAAATTTATGTTAGTAAATAATGCAAATTGACGATATATATATTAATATGAATGACTAAGCGATATATATTAATGCAAATAAAGATTAAATAATTATGTATAGCATTTATGCAAGTAAGTTATATATTAATAGTATAAGCTTAACTATGCAAACTAGTAGTGAATAGCAGTGTAAATTAAATCAATGAAGGTGTGTAAGTACCAGCATAGAGTTTTTACACATAAAGATTATAAAAGGGGGTTTATAGTATGGATAAAAATAGTTTCACAACTCCACAATATAAAACATTAATAAACCATAAAGAGAAGATATCAAAATTATTTCTTCTTCTTGTAATTTTAATTATAGCAAGTTGTGCATCTCCTGATACTATAATTACAGGTGGATCAGGCTCTCCATTTGCTGTATATAAAAATGCAGATGGTTCTGATCAAATAATAGATTTAATACAGTTTAATGATACTATTATAGACGAAGTTAATATAGAAAATATAGATATAAGAAATATATTTATAAGAAATGAATCTAGTCAAAATATAAATAAATTTAAGTACGAACTACCATTTGGATTTCGTGATGAAGATAAATTTGACAACCCTAATATCGATAGCGAAATTATCTCATGTACTGAGAAAGAATTCCTTGATCCTAAAGAAATTTGTAGAATAAGTATCAGATTTCAACCAAATGCAAAAGATAATTTTACAGGTACAATTAATATCTCTGTGCCTGATTACAGCTTTGAACTGATTAAACTTGCTGGAGAAGGACTCAATAATACTGCTTTAGAAATTCCTGATAGAGGAGAATTAAAACTTGGTTTTATCGAAAAAAATGAAGTATTTAATAAAAAAATTACATTAACTCATAATGGAAAAACATTAGAACCGATAACGTTTAAACTAATACTTAAAGGAAATTTAGTAGAAAGTAACGATATACTAAAGGTTGTATACTCGCCTCCTGCTACTAGAGATGATAATAGCTGTATACTTTCTGACGACGACGACGATGATGATGATGATAACGATAGAGACAGCGATACTAGAGATGATGATGATGTGTTAAAAGGCATGCTTAAACAAGGTAAAAGTTGTACATTAAACTTCAAGATAACTACTAAAAATAACAGTGCACACGTCAATAAATTTGCATATTCATCAATAATATTAAAACAAGATAGTTATACAGATATTATATATGTAACTGGTATAGCTATTGAAAAAAATAAAATGACTGAGTATACTCCTACTGCACCAAATAGAAGAAGTGCACCTACGCTATCAATACATGATAAAAAATTACTCCTTATTGGTGGAGCTTACGATCGTGGTAGCTTAGGTATACAAAGATTAGATGATATATGGAAATATAACGGGTTAAGCTGGGATAATATTACCACTAAGTATCAAGGGGACTCTCTTCCTAATATTTCTGACGCTGGTTCTGTTTTTATAAATAACACTACATTTCTTGTCGGTGGTAGAATAAACGCTGGGAATCCTACAGACAATGTTATTGCATTAAAGAACCTTAATATTACTAACCCTGTAGGAAGTTCAGGTACGTTTCCTGCAAAACACTCATTTGCACATGCTTTATTAGATAAATATATATATCTACTAGGTGGGACAGATATAAGTAACGTAATAGATAATGACACACTTAAAAAGTTTCATACAATAAATAACTCTTTTGAAGATGTTACTATCGCTAATAAAGGTGATGTAGATAGAGCTCTTCTGATGGCATCATTGAATGATAAACTATATATCTTATCTGATAACACAACAGATGGATCAGATTTAATGCGTTTTCATGTTCTTGATAATAGTAGTAGTAACATATACAGAGATATAACTGCTGGAGATAATATAACTCACATTTTTTTTGGACAAGATGTATCTGTTAGAGCACCTTCTCGGATACAAGAACTAGACTTCGTTGTAAGAGATAATGCTTCAATAGTTACAGCTAATAACTCAATATTTGTGTTTGGTGGTAAAACATCAACTGGTGCAACTAATGATATGTATATCTATGCTCAAGCAAATCATGAACTCATACCAATTAATATAAATCCAAAGATCGCATTAAGTAAATGTTGTTCATTCGCTAGAGATAAAGATTGTTCAAACACTTGTGAACCAAATTCACCTAAAGCGTTTGCTTGGGCACAGTTTGATAATAAAACAGATCCTTTACCTGAAGCTAGGTATGGTGCTGATATGCAAGCTATAGGTGATAATATATATTTATTTGGAGGCATTGCAGCTGATAATAAAACTATGTTAAACGATCTATGGAAGTATGAGGTTAAAAACTATCGATGGATAAAATTGATGGATAATAATGATCTTGATAGTGTATCACATAAAACTCCACCTGTGCTTGTTGATAACAATAAAGTATGTACATTAGATACTGAAACCCCTAGTATTAATGGATTTTTATTCTGTTATGATATATCAATAAACATATTAAAGTTTATCGAGCCTAACGTTCCGTTAGCTGATGATGTGTCTGATGGAGCAAGGGTTATATACTATGATAGAAATATATATCTTTTTCAAGCATCAGATAGTGGTAAAATAAATGTTTATAATTTAGATAATAACTCATGGTATAAGAGAGCGATAGATCCTGATACCGACAGCAATATCGCTTTATATGGCAATATGACATTAGCAATTGATAATAATACTGTGTATTCATTTGAACATTATCGCAACCAAAGAATATCCTACACATATGATTTAACTGGAACAGGAACTATAACAAAAAGATATATTCTAGATTATGAGCCTCCACCCCCAAGAACAAATGGAGCCATGGCAGTATTTGATAACCACCTGTATATTCAAGGTGGAAATGATGAAGACGGGAAGTTATCTGATACACGGAGATTAAATCTTGCTCCACCACCACCAGGAGAGTATGCAAGAGATTGGGAAAATTTAGATGATAAAATGGTGCACAAGGCACCAGCTTACATTAATCACTCACTTGTTGAGTTAGATAACAAATTATACCTTATAGGCGGAGAAGGAAATACCCCAGCTGATAATGATAAAATTTATGTGCTTGATGAAAGTCCTTCGGCAGGAGTGAACATAGTTGGCTGGGTAGAGGTTGGTCCATTAAATATACCTCCAAATGCAATCAATGGTGATAACCAGTTTATTAAGCTAGATAAAAATACTATAATCGGAATCGACGGTAGTACTATTAAAGTACTGCAAATTACAAACCCGTAAGATATAGTAAAATTAATTGTAGTAAGCATTAATTAACTAGTATATGTAGATGTAATAAGCATATACTAGTTAGTTAGTTAGTTAGTTAGTTAGTTAGTTAGTTAGTTAGTTAGTTAGTTAGTTCAAAATCATTACTATAATAAATTAATATCATTCAACATATTCTTAATAATTTTTAAATAAATTGAATATGTAGACAAAAATAATCATTCATCTGTTTAAATATTTTTCGTAAATTTTATGGATTTTGATTTTGATTAGTTTTATATAATAAGATAGATAACGATGATTTAAGTTAGTTAATTGGCGTTTATTAATTGGTGATAGCCAGTTAGAGATTATCTTACTACCTATCGTAACTTACTGCCAATTACAACCTTACTCTACCTATAGTAACTTACTGCCAATTACAACTTTACTCTACCTATAGTAACTTACTACCAATTACAACTTTACTCTACCTATCGTAACTTACTACCAATTACAACTTTACTTATCCGACAAGTCATATCGCTACTTTATTCTCACTTTAAACTGTATCGTTATCTGTGCTGAGTCTGGATTATCGTACACCACAGAATTGAATTTTAACTTAGACACATAATCTCTAGCAAGCTCTTCAACAATAGCCGAACTGCGTGTAACATACTGAATATTTTTCGTATTACCAAGCTTATCAATTATAAACTTCACCTTAATCGTCGCATCATTACTAAGCGAAAAAGTTGGTATAGGTGGAGCTTGTACAATCGATCTATTATTAGTCGGTTTTTGATCAAAATTGAAGAAATCCGTACCGATATCAGCACCACTTGTATCAGATGATCCTTGTGGCTTTGCACCATCATTCTTTGATGCAACCTTATTGCTATCTTGACTTTTTAACTCGCTATCAACATCTGGACCTTTAAATGTATCAGGGTTTTCTACAGATGGGATATCCTCTATATCTGGCAATGCAACAGTTTTATCACTATCTACCAATGATTTAGGGATATCTATATCTGGTAAGATAAGAGGTTTTACTGCACCTGCTGGTTCAACAATATTCGTCTCTACCTTAGGAACTGTATTTAACGGTTCTGCATCTTTAACAACTGGAGCTGTCGTTGTAACTGGAACAGTAATCCTTTCTTTAGGTGCTGCTGAAAAAATCTGTTCTTTTTTAATATCTAAAATCACAACATCAATAGGTATAACACTCTCTACTTGATGCAAAGTATTAAGCACAGGTATAAACACAATCATCATTAAATGGATTGTTATAGATATTAGAATAAATAATGAAAAATATCTCACTTTATTTCTAACGCTCCTCAGTAGCTATCGCAAAACGCATAAAATCAACGCTTCTTGCCGTATCAATAACAAAAACTAGCTTGCCATGAGTTGATAACTCATCTGCCTCTATAATAACAATCGCCTCTGGATTTGACTCTTTCATTATCTGTAAACGTGTTTTTAGGTCTGGATCATCAAACGGTTGACCATCTACATATATAACACCCTCGCTATTGATAGCTACACGGATATTCGTATTCTGCTCAACAGCCTCTCCTTTAGCTTGTGGTAGATCAACCTTAATAGCGTTACTTGCAATAAAAGATGTGGTTACAGCAAAAAATATAAGCAGAATAAATACAATATCTATCAAAGGAGTAATATTAATACCTAAACTAGAGTTTTTTGCTCTATCTTTAAATTTCATTTTCTCTCCTCTTGTATAACAGTATTAACTATTCTTGACACTGCCTCCTCAAGAGCTCTAATACATACCTCTGAACGAGAATGAACTATGTGATAGAAAAACTGTGTAGGAATAGCAACAACTAATCCCGCAGCTGTAGTAACTAACGCCTCTGCAATACCAACTGATAACTCTTGTGCATTACCTGTGCCTTGTAAAGCTATAACATCAAAAATACCTATCATACCAAAAACTGTTCCAAGTAATCCTAGTAATGGAGCTATTGCAACTATCGTCAATAATGATTGTTGAAATCTATCTAATTTAGCAACTTCTAAACGTCCTGCTTCTTCAGCCATCTCTAATAATCTACTTAGCGGTAAATTCATATTGTCTATTATCACATTTGTAACTTTTGCAAGTGATGAATCATCATTCATAACAATAGCTTTCGCTTCATCTATTGAACCCTTCTTTAAAAGTAATACCAACTGTGCTTCTAAAGCTTTTGGAACATATCTATTCTTATTTAACATAAATAATCTTTCCAAAAATATAGCTACCGACATTATTGATAATAGGATAATAGGATACATCGTGATCCCACCCTTTTGAATAACCTCTAACATTTTATCAACTTCCTCCACAACAATTTAATTATATAAAAATATATTTTCTCTAATCTATTAACTTAAAAACAACTGTATAATATACATTATATAGAGTATCGTTCAAAACGTACTTAAACTAAATAGATATATTATACTTAACTTTAAACATAAATTAAAAAAGCTTTAATCGTATATACATACACACCTTAAAGCATCAATATTAACTTTCAATCATTACTATATCATAACTACAAAAATTATGAAACTGCTACATCATTAATTTTTAAATTATCTGCAACAATATAATCGGCAGGTGTGATTTTTTTAAGTTCTTCTAAACTTATATCTGATGTTATCTCTCTCAATATCATCTTACCATCAATAAATTCAAAGAGTGCGTACTCTGTTACAAGCACATTAACAGCACCTACTGCACTTACTGGAAATGTACATTTATCTAATACTTTAAGGTCGCCCTTAGATGTGTGTTCCATAGCAATAATAACCTTTTCAGCACCGTGCATAACTTCCATAGATCCACCGGGTCCTGGAGTAAATTTACCTGGGATCATCCAGTTCGCAACTGATCCTGTACTATCAACTTGTAATCCACCTAGAACGCATACGTTAACGTGTCCACCACGCATCATACATAAAGATCTCTCTAAATCAAAAAACGCTCCACCTAATCCTATTGATGCAGGTGCTGCTCCTGCGTTAGTTACATCTTTATCCCATCTACTCATATCATCTGGTGCTTTCTCTAAATTAACAAACCCATTCTCTGAATGAAATATAATACCTAACTCTGGTGATACATATTTTGCAACATCTAACGGAATTCCTATACCTAAATTAACTACGCTACCTTTTTTTATCTCACGAGCTATGCGACTAGCTATTCTACCTCTTTTATCTATCATAATCATCCTCACACAATTAAACTTTTACGATATAGTCAACTAACGTATGCTGTACATGAATGAAATCTGTATCCATCTCACCAACTTTAATAATCTCACCAACTTCTGCGATACATAGATCACTCGCATAAGGCATCAAAGTATTAAAATTTCTTGTTGAACGTCTACAAATTAAATTGCCGTACTCATCAGATGTACTAGCTCTTACTATCGATACATCTGCTCTAAGTGGCGTTTCTATTAGATACTCTACGCCATCAACTGTAACTTTCTGCTTATCTTTCTCTAGTAATGTTCCAAGCCCTACCCTTGTAAGAATTCCACCAAGTCCCGTTCCGCCTGCTCTGATACGATCGCTTAATGATCCAAGTGAAGCAAACTCAACTTCAATCTCGCCTGCATTAAACTGTTTAATTGTCTCTGTGTTTGTGCCGATATGGCTAACGATAGCTTTTTTGACTTTACGTTGTGATATAAGTTTTCCCCAACCTTTATCTGCAAATGCTGATGTTGTAGCAATAACTGTTAAATCTTTGATATCACAATCAAGTAGCGCATCCATTATCGTGTTTGGTGCACCAACTGCTAAAAATCCACCGATCATTAAAGTCATGCCTGATACTATCTTCTTAACTGCATCGTCAATAGATATTATTTTATCACTCATAATACCTCGCCTCCTCCACTAGTTTCACAAAATGATTGTAGGTATTATAAACAGATATAATTATATTGCAATAAAAGTTTTTGATATTATATCTTACAATATATATCGATAATTATTAATGAAACGACTCTGGATAGATTATTTTTTGATCACCAATCGTTTCAATTCTATATCTATTTTTATATATATTATATAGTAACTCTTCGTTTAAAACTGTAGCCGTATCGCCTGTTGCTAAAATCTTACCATCATCAATAGCGATCACATTATCGCAGTACCATAAGATATGATTAGGATCATGGGTACACACAACAACAGTTATGCCTATATCTGATATACGTTTTAACATTCTCCATATCATAAGCTGATTACTGAAATCTAAAGATGATGTTGGCTCATCAAGAAAAATTATAGGAGTCTCTTGTGCAAGCGCTCTTGCTATCATCACTAACTGTTTCTGTCCACCTGATAGCTCATTGAACGAAAACTCTGCAAGATCTAAAATATCTAATAACTCTAGCTTAGAATAAATAATATTATAATCATCTTTATCTAAACCGAACATGCCTTTCATATATGGTGTTCTACCCATTAAAACTATCTCTTTAACTTTCCATGAAAATGATTGCTCATGATCTTGAGGAAGATACGCTATCAACTTTGATAGATCCTTTATAGATATATTATTAATATCTTTATCAGATATCAAAATAGTATCATCACTAACTTTTAAAAATTTTAAACAACATTTTAATAACGTACTTTTTCCACTACCGTTTCTTCCAACCAATCCATGTAGTTTACCTTTATACATAGATAAAGTTATATTATCTAAAACTTTCTTTTCTGTGTAACTAAACGATAAGTTTTTGATCTCAATCATATCAATACACCTTCTCAGATCTTGATCTTAATAACCATAATAGAAACGGTGCACCGATAATTGATGTTATAATTCCGATAGGGATTTCTGACTCGATAACCATTCTTGCAAGAGTATCACAGATAACAATATACACAGCACCAAGTAATGAAGCTGTTGGTATAAGATACCTATTATCTGCACCAACTAACATTCTTGCCATATGTGGAACCATTAAACCTACCCATGCTATTATACCAACTGTTGATACAATCATCGCAGTTATAAAAGTTGCCGATGTAATAAAAATAGCTTTATATAACTCTGGGTGTACACCTAATGATCTTGCAGTATCATCACCCATAGATAAAATATTTAACTTCCATGAGAGTATCCATATTAATAAAAATACTGCACCAACAGCGACTCCGTTCACAAAAACATCGTTCCATGATGAGTAATACATTCCTCCCATCATCCAAAAAACAATCTCTCTTAACTGCGTATCATCTGATAGATATTTTAATATCGAAACTAAAGCTGTAAAAATTGAACCGATAATTATACCTGATAAAACCAACGACACAATAGGCGTTCTATCCCTTCTATACGCTAATGAGTAAGATATAATTAAGGAGAACATAGCGAACATGAATGCAAACAATTTTACGCCTACTGAGAAAAATGGATAGATAATTCCAAGCGATGCTCCAAACGCTGCTCCTGATGATACACCTAAAATATACGGCTCAACTATAGGGTTACGAAATATACTCTGATAAATAACACCAGCGATTGATAAAGCGATACCTGTAAAAACAGCCATCAAAATTCTAGGTGCTCTAATATCCCATACGATTACTTCATATGTATCTGAATAATTTGAAAGTGTAAATGAAAATAATTTATTTATAACAATAGACAACGTATCAACAAATGATACAGTATAACTTCCTATCATCAGAGATACTGAAACCGTTATAAAAAGTAAAATAAGTAAAAAATATATAAAAAACTTCTTCAAAATATTATTTTTAAAAATCATCATCTACCGTCCAACCGAGCATCTGATTAGATCGTAACTTAATAGCAGTCGCATCATCAACTGAGTACACATTCTTATAAAAATCTAATATCCACTCATGAACTTTAATATCTCTAAATAATTCTGGATATGATGCTTTTGCAACAATCAACATATCTATCGGATACTCTAATCTGATCGAACAGTACATAGGATTAAATGCTAATGAGTACACCCTCTTCTCTTTAATAGCTTTTAGTTTAGAAAGTTTCTTATAATCTTTCTTATTATACAATTTATCTTTTGTATGAAATCCGTTAGATGTGAAAAGTATTATCACCTCTGGATCAATTGAATATAACTGCTCTGCACTAAACAGAACTCTAGCCGTGCTACCGTTATAAACATTATCTGCGTTCACTATATCTTCAACTATATAAGTATCTGCAGTATCGCCCGATACAAGCCCAACACCACCATCAGATATAGCCGATGAACTTAAACCTAAATATAACACCTTGCTTTTATCTTGTGATTTAACATCTTTCGTTCTATCCCGTACTAACTCCTCTATTGAAACAAGATACTTATATAGCCTCTCTGTCTCTTTAGACTTATTGAACACTTTACCTAACGCATAGATCTCATCTTTCAACGATTTCGTACCGTTAGATTTTAAGTAGCTCGGTGAATATAGTACAAATAAAGGTAACCCTAACTTCTCAATCGTTGCGATAGTTTTATCTATATGTTCTTGATTACCACCTCTAACTGTACAATCTCCAACTCTGAGTATTACTAACTCTGGTTCAGATTTTACAAGCGTTTCATAATTTATAATATCACCTTGAGGAGAGTTAACACACGATAAATTTTCAAGGTTAGGATTTAAAGTTAACGCTGTATTTAAGCCGTAAAGATATGTAGGTTTATCTTTATCAGATGTATAACTCTCATACTTATATCTTCGTTTCATCGACCATGATCCGATAGCTATAATTTTATCTGCTACACCTAAATATGTCATCACACTTTCAACTAATCCATCATCTATAGTTGTAATACGTTTTAAATTGTTCACTATCTTAACATCAACGCCTCGCATATCTTTAACAAGGTAATATCCTCTATCAACTTCTTTCGCATAGCTAGATAAAGATATTATAAACAGAATAAAAATAGTAAAACTTAACTTTTTCAATCTAAACCCCATATGCAATATTAACAGCAATTGCACTTATATCAAAACTTATAACGGCTCATATTTGAGAGCTCACAACTTATAAATATTAATTTATCTCTGCACAATCAATACAGAAATCTTTTCCATCAATCACTTTTATAGCGTTTGTTGCTGTCTTCTCTAAACAGCTAGAACACTCTACAGATTTATATATTTCAGCTCGCTCAGGTAGATCCTCTTTTACTTTCTTAATATCAAATAACTCATTATCATTTAATGAAAGAATTAATTTCATTCTCTCATCTCTATCAAGATCGTAACCGACTCCTTTATAAACAATCCTAAACGATCTGCCATTTAATCTATTGTAAAATGAGAACGCCTGCTTACCTTTATAATGAACACGCAACGATCCTGAACCGTATGTTGCTTTTAAAATATATTGTATCGCATCAATTCCACACGCATCGGTTTCTGCGATACATACTATATTCTCATCACCAATTTCACCGATACTACCAGCATCACCACCATCATTAATATTACCTAACTCTAAAAGTTTTTTTGCATATAACGCAACTCTAAAACCGATCGCTAAACCTGGACATGAATGCCCATGAAACTCTATATTCTTAACCCATAAATCTTTCATCAATAGATCTGTCGCATCTGATACCATATACACCTCACAATCATTATAACGATCAGAGCAACACCATAACCGTTATAATCGTAACAGTAATCAGCGTAACACTAATAATTAAATTCGTGTTACTATCACATGAAACTATGCTTTTTGTCAATTATTTATTAATTTTGATTTTGTTACTGAAATTGAATTTTGAATTTCTATCTTAAGACATCTAACAACACAAGTCATACCGCTCTATCTTATGATAACTATAAATTGTTTGAATATAAAACTTTTCTACTTATCCACAAAGCTTTTAAAAATCTCTCTAAACCCTTCAAACGCATGTGCGCATGCTTCGTTCATTTCAAACTCTCTATACTCTAACGGATCAACGTAAAAGAATGGAGCTGTTAAAAATTCATGATTTATAATCTCATCATCACTTGTTACCCATACTCTAATCCTGCTTGGATCGTAATGTTTATATCCATATAAAGATAGTTTTGTTGCTTCTAAAATATGATCAACATCAACATCTAAATCTTTCTTCAGAAGATGAGGAACTAAACATGGATTAAGCAATATCACATTTACATCTGTAAAACATGATATATATAATGCGTATAAACCACCTAGCGAACTACCTACAACTGTGATATTTTTCTGATTATCAGATCTCTTGATCTTATCAATAACTGCATCAATCTGATCCTTTGCAAGATCAATATTATCACTTGAAAAATCTGGAGCGTAAAAATTATCCTCTCCAACAATATCTTTCATAATATTCGCCTTAATAGAGTTAGAACTACTACCATACCCATGCAAGTAATAATACATAATCAAACCTCATCATAAATATACTTGATAACTAATTAGAGGCAAAATCACGATACCCTCTCTACTATAAACCAATAACATATTACAGCTATAAGCAACTAATAGAAGCAATAACTTTAGGCACATAAATTACATAAAATAAACGTAAAATTTAGACCGAACACCTTTTGTTGATCTTGACACAATACCTATCATACTTTCTTCTATATCATCAATCGGTTCTTCTAAGATAATAAACTTTCTGCCAACTTTACTATTTATTTCATCAATAGATATACTCTTTAACCTAAATCCTAAATAGTAATTTATAAGCGATGAATCATCTAAACTTTTCATAGCTACCATATCATCGTTAATAATCATCGGTGCTATAAACTCTTCAACTGATGAAAAATTTCGCTCATCTGATATGAAAATTATATCATTCATAAATACTCGCATATAAAGATTAGAGAGAACAAATATACCTATCAATACGTAAATCAGATTTCTAAACCTTATACGATTATAATATTTTGCAACAGCGTAAGAAATCATAATCGATAAAAGTATCAATATAAAAAATACAAAATAGTAGATTGATATGAAACTCAAAATTATAACTAACCCTAAAATCGCAACAGAAAGGATTGTAACTCTTGCAATACTACCCTTCAAACCAGAGACATATATAGATAATACAAAAATTGCAAATAACGTGATTAATGATAAAGGTGTGCTAGAAATATATACAATCTGTATGATAGGATTAATTAGAAACGATATGAGTGCAATCATTGATGTTACTAAATTACTCCCCATTTTTCTAACTAATCGATAGAAAAATACCGCAGATAATGTTGTGAATATAATCGATATAAACCTAAACACTATAGCTAAATCTTTACTCTCAACTAACTGTGTAGAATTGATAAATGAGATCAACATGCTACCATAAATACTCTGATTAAAAAAATATAAGTAACTAGCCTCTTCTGTTGATATATTATAGTAGAGAGCAGGGATTGTGGCAAATGATGCAAAAATAAAAATAAGATAGTATGGTATTTTTAACTTCATCTTCTCTACAGGATTAATCTTTTCTTTTATCTCCAAAGAAGTACCCTTCTCTTTTTTATTCACTGGATATGATCTCTTACCTATCTTTTCAACAGAACTATTTTTTTCTTTCATACCTCTTAATCAGAACCTCTCTATTTGAGCTATGTAAAGCTTTATTTAACTCTTTTATATTATCTATAAAAAACAAGATACTATTATCTGTAGCGCCTAACGACTTATAAACATACTTTTCAAAACTCTCTCTATCTACACTGCCGTTAAGGTAACCTAAGAAATCACTGAAAATAACCTCATTGAGTTGTACATATGAAAGTAAAGTTTCAAACTCCACGATACGCTGAACAAATTCATTCAACTTATCTTTATCCTCATGAGCCAAAATATCTAGAATATTATTCATCGTTGCTTGGTTTGTAAAATACGAAATTAAAAGATCTCCACCTATGTTAAAATCGTTTATATAATTCTTTAGCTCAATAGTTTTATCAATTATTTTAGGCAAAATTCTTGAAGTTTTAACGTTATGTTCCTCAAGCATTTCTGCTATTTTTTTTCTTGATAACGTGCCTGATAAATATCCGTACAGAATATACTCCTTGTATAGATACTCATCTAATTTATCTAATGATGCTAAATAATTGTAACTGTTTTTATAGTAACTTGATGTTAAATCTAAATTCAACTTGTCATCAATAATTGTAACTAAAAGCCTTAGCTGATTACTTATAAAATCTAACTCTATCTCATCATAGTTATCATTATCTAAATCCTTCAGAGTTGAACCTTCTGATAAAATTGATGCATCTGTTAAAAAATTATATGTAGTATTATCTATCGTAGTTGCCGATATTTGATCTAACATAATTAATTCATTTTTTTTATTTAATTTAGTAAGTAAAATTATTTGATCGTAGACATGATTATTTATAGTGAAAAGCATCACATACTTATCATCAGATTTTGCAATCCCTTCTAAGTTGATTTTGTCTGTAATAATTCCATCATCGTTTAGATAAAAAGCATAGATACTGTTATCATCTGCTACTGCAAAAACAGAGAATTTAACTCCGTTATCATCGACATTTAATATGCCAAACTCTAATCCACTATTTATATTATTAATACTATTAAATTTATATCTAACATCCGCTACTGAAAATGTAGCTTGAGATAAAGTATATAGAAAAATAATTATAGGCAAGGTAATTCTTAGGTTCATTTTATTATCCTAAGTTATTATTTATTTGTTTAACGACAAAAACTCATCATCTAAGAAAGCATTCTGCTTCGCTGATGTCCAAAGTTTTAAGTTGACTTGTATACCGAAAAAATCTTCTATAGATTTTCTTGCAGACTCTCCGATCTTCTTCATCATCTCACCGTTTTTACCTATCAAGATCGCCTTCTGAGACTCTCTTTGAACATAGATAATAGCTGAAACGGTAAGCTTACCTCTCTTTGTTTCAATAGTCTCAATTCTAACATAAGCATCGTAGGGAACTTCATTTCTAACATTTAAAAATATCTGTTCTCTAACATACTCAGAAATAAGAAATTGTTCCGATTGAGTTGTTACCATATCTTCATCAAAAAGCTTGTAGTTGTTAGGCAACTCACTTACTGCTAACTCTAAATATTTATCGATGTTGATATCTTTAATAGTTGATATAGGAATTATATGCTCAAACCTTAACAGCTCATTCAATATAGATACAGGTTTGAAAAGGTTATTCTCTTTAGTCATATCAATCTTAGTTATAAGAGCGATTTTAGGCTGGTCTGTACCTTTCAATATCTCTATTAGACGCATAAAATCTGTACCGAAATTTTCATTATAATCAACTAATAAAGTAATAACATCAGCCGTTGGAATAACTGATGATACTTCATTTACAATAGCCTTATTAAGTGCCGATTTAGGGGTGTGAAATCCCGGTGTATCGACAAATATAGCTTGATACTCTTCAGTTGTTTTTATACCATGAATAACATTTCTTGTTGTTTGCTTACGTGGAGATATGATCGAAATCTTTTCGCCTATCAACCTATTAATTAATGTAGATTTACCTGCATTTGGTAAGCCTATGATTGATATATAACCTGCTTTAAAGTTTGTATTTAATTCTTCCATATCTACTTTCTTTTACTCTCTTCTTCCGTATCCGTTTCGACAGTATTTTTTAAAATTTCTATCTTACCAAGTTTTCTGTCCTGCATAGTTCTAACAGTAAACTTATAACCACCCCATTCAAAATCATCACCAACGTTCGGAATCTCTCCAAATGTATCGTACACAAATCCACCTAAAGTTTCATACTCACTCATCTCTTCAGTTTTTTTAAGCACAAACTCTTCACAGAAATCATCAATATCCATTCTTGCATCTACAAGAAACATGTTGTCATTAACTTTAGTTATCTCATCATCAACTTCATCAAACTCATCTATAATATCGCCAACGATCTCTTCTAAAATATCTTCCATTGTAACGATACCAGCTGTCCCGCCATACTCATCTATCACAACAGCAAGATGTGAACGGTTTTTCTGAAACTCTTTTAACATTACATCGATATTTTTAGTCTCAGGTGAGAACAACGGCTCTCTCATAAACCTTAATACATCTTCCATTGTAAACTCTGTATCAAATAGTTTAATAACATCTTTTATATATAAGATACCGATAATATTATCTAATGATTCTCTGTAAACAGGTATACGTGAAAATTCAGTTTTTTTGAATAGTTCTAGAAACTCTTCTCTAGTTGATTTTTCATTAAGCGCCTTAATATCAATTCGTGGAACCATAACTTCTTTTACATGCATATCAGATATGTCAAAAATATTAGCTAACATCTCACCTTTTGAAACACCTAAAACGCCTTCTTTTTCACCAACATTTATCAAAAACTCTAATTCATCTTCTGTCATCTTACTGTTGTTATCAGCACTTCCACCAGTTAATTTTAGAATTGCAGTAACAAAAAATGACATAATATAAGTGATTGGGTATGAAATATAGTAAAAAATCCTCAATATCTTCATATTAAATATTGCTACAGTTTGAGCATTATTTTTTGCAAATGTTTTAGGAGTTATTTCACCAAAAATAAGTATAATAAAAGTCATTATACCTGTTGTTAATCCTATTGATGCTGAAGCAAAAACCTGCTCCATAATTCTTGCTGCTAAAACCGATGCTAAAATATTTACTAAGTTATTAGCAAAAAGTATCGTATTTAAAACATTTCCAGGATAATGAAGCCACAAAGATAAAGAACTTGCGGAATCTCCTTTTTCTTCCATTATATGCCTTATTTTCAATGGTGAAAGAGATGTTAATGCTGTTTCTGTTGCTGAAAAGAATGCAGATAATATTATTGAAATAACGATAACCCCTATTTCAATCCCTAACGATGTTTCCAACTCATACTCCTATTTTTAGTTACATTTATACTATACAAAAAATTAACCAACGCAAAAATAGATCACTTCTACGTTCACAATAAACTAAGCCGTATTAATCACAACTTAAATCTATAACTAACTATAAGCCAAGCATATGCCAAACCTATAATCAACCTTGTAACAATTAAATTAATCTAAACTTTAAACTTAAACAAACTCAAATAAACTTAATTAACACTTAGCTTAAACAAACCTAATGAACAATTCAAAACATTATAATTATCTCCTAATTGTAAGAGATAATTATATATTATAAAATAAATAAATTAATCAAAATCACTTCGATTAGTTACACTTATCTATTATCTACTAATCTCAAATCTTTTAAGAATAACATCTGCTTCTTTCTTTACCTTCTTAACAGTTTTGCCATCTAAAGTTTTGATCGATTTTAAAGTGATCTCATAACCTTCTTTAGAACTTTCTTTTAATGCATCTAACGCTGTATCCATCTCTGTTAACGATTGTTGTAACACTGCTTCACTAAACTCTGGTGATGCAAATAAATCAGTTACTTGAGAGACAACAAATGAAAGCGATGATCTAACAAAATCATAAACCGATTTATCTGATTTTAGTTTCTCATTCAACTCTTTAATCGTGCCACCACTCTCAATAGCACTGATCTGTAACGCTTCCCAAAACAATACAGTATTCACCGCTACCATGAACTCTTTAGTTTCCTTAACTGACATACCTTCATATATCTTACCAATACTCTTTACATACTCTTTAACATTCCCTGCTTTAATCTTAGTTGCAGCCTCTGCATTATATGTTGCAACTAATATGAAAAACATAAAAAATGAGAATACTACTCTAAACTTTGTACTAAATAATTTCATAAAAACCCTCTCTAATAATTTTATAATCTACAACGAACTCTATAATCTTTAATATTATTATATAATCACCGATACAACTATATCCATACTCTTAACACTTATAACATCTACATACAAGTTAATTCCGGTATCTATTAATTTTAACAACATATCAAAATAATTGTAAGCACAATCATACAATCTTTGGTATCTATAAATATACTACATAACACCTTTATTAACTACGAAAAGTAATAGCATAAACTAATTCAACATAATACAGTGTAATAATCTTTACCAAACAACGTATCTGTTAAATAAAACTAGTTCTTAATGTCAAACCTTTTAAAAATAGTATCAGCTTCTTTAATTACTTTTTTTACACTCTTGCCATTTAACGATTTAATTGCAGTTACTGTAATATCATATTTTTCTCTAGATGATGTTTTTAATTTTTTTAACTCTGTACTCATATCACTTAATGTTTTTTGTACAGTTTTTTCACTAAAATCAGTTTTCGAAAACATCGTTTTAACGCCCTGACTTAAAAATGTTAATGTTGATTTAATTAAATCACGAAACTCTGCATCATCCTTTAAACTTTTATCTAACTCTTTAAGTGTACCACCGTTTGCAACAACTCCACTTCTTAATGCTTCCCAAAATAATAAAGTGTTAACTGAGATCATAAATTTTTCTGTCTCTTTCTTTGACATACCTTTATATATCTCGCCCATGCTTTTCATATAACTATCAACTGTAGTTGCATCAATTCTATTAACAGCCTCAGCGTTGAACGAAAATGCTAACATAAAAAAGAACAGAAATGAAAGAACTATTCTAAACTTAACATTAAAAAATTTCATAAAAACCCCTTTTAAAAACAAACTTCATAATTTATATATAATTTTAATAAACTCAAACAAATTCAATGATATAAAACAAACCTAACTACCTATACTCAACGCTTAAAACGAGTGTTTAAGATCAAACCTTTTAAGAATAGAATTAGCTTCTTTCATTACATTTCTCATACTCTTTCCATCTAACGATTTTATCCCATCAACCATAACATCGTACTCAATTTTAGAGTTCTCTTTTACTTTATCTAACAAAGGTATCGTCTCATCTATCGTCTTTTGCATTGCTTCTTTGCTTGCAAACGATACTGTAACCTCTTGCATTACAACAACAATAGTAGATCTAATTAAATCAAAAAAAGCTTCGTTTGTATCGAGAGACTTATTCAATTCTTTAATCGAACCACCGTTTTTAACATAACCACCTTCTAACCCTTCCATAAACAAAACAACATTAACAGAAACCATAAACTCTTGCATCTCTTGAATTGACAACATCTCAGAAATACTACCTAAGCTATCAACAAACTCCTCTACAGTTGCAGACTTAATCTTTACAGTAGCATCAACATTATATGTACAAACTAACATAAAGAAAAACAGAAATAAAAAAACAAATCTAAATTTCACGCCAGACAATTTCATAATAGCTCCTCTGGTAAATCAGTACTCAAAGCCAACATAAAAATAATTAATATAAATCAAAAAAGTAAAATATGACGAAACAAATCATCATAAGTAAATCGTAAATTATTTTTTATATATTTTAAAAGGTTTTTGTTGTTAGATATAGACGCACTAACACTATCATCAACTCTCGTTAAAGATATGTGCATAATATGCCTACCATTTATTTTAGATATCCTATCTGAATCCATTAGACGTTTTTCTTCCGTATATTATTCATCGTTATATATAGTAACAAAAAGTAGTAACTATTTCAATTAATATTTTATTTTTCTACCAAAATCTATCATTTATAACTCTTATGCCTTTTTAAAAACTGTTGAGTGTCCTGTTGGAAATGAGTATGATTTATCTAAAATAAACCTCTCTAATATTTCCGATATATCAAAATCCATAATATCTGCATACTTAAGTGAAAGATAGTATAATGTTAATAAAGGATTAGGTTTATCATCATCAAACGTCTCTACAAAATCAGTATTTATGCCGACTTTTAATAAGCCATCTTTTCTCATAAACTTACGCTTTAACTCTGCTAAAGTATCGCTTGCTATACCTATAAACGCTTTATCTTTTGTGATTTCAAAAAATCTTAATGATGCCTCCATATAGAAAACATAATCCTCTAATGTTTGATTTTCTACTCTCCTATCGCCGTAACTACCTCTAAATAACTCTTTACCATCAAGCATATAGTCGCCTATCTTCACATATAATAACTTAGCATACTCTAAATAATATTCATCAGCTGTTGCCTCAAAAGCATCTAATAGAGTTGTGCAGAAAATATAATTATTTGAAGTAACAACTTTATTATCAACTATAGGTTTCGATCTTGATGAGCTTATCTTTTCAGACACTTTATCAAAGATCGGCTGTATCGCAACTCGTTTCACAAAATCTAATTTCTTCAATGTGACTAAACCGTTATCAACATGTATCTCTTCAATTAAAAATTTTAATTCATCTTCTGAAAGTATAGAGAACACCACATCATTGACTTTATAGTAATATCCTTCAACGATATTTTTATTACCATCTAAGCTATCTGCATCGATAGAGTTTAATATTCCGTAATCTGTTATCATATTTGAAATAACAAAATCTATCACCTGCTTACCGATATATAGATAGATACGATCCTCAGTTAGTTCAAACATTTTAAAAAGAAATCTTGGTATTAATGCGTTATCAAGTAACATCTTTTCAAAGTGTGGTCTTAACCACTGTCTATCCATAGTATATCTAAAAAACCCACCGTTAATATGATCATACAGCCCTTTAGATACCATGTTATTAGCTGTTAAACATAAAAACTCTAAGACATCTTGACTTTCTTCAGCGTAATCAGCTAAAAACATTAGTGATGATATATATGGAAATTTTGCAGACTCTCTAAATCCACCATATTTTTTATCCATTATTTTCTTAAATTCGTTGATACCTAAAAGTGCTAACTTATCTCTATTGCTTTCAACTTGAGCAGGTACGGCATAGAAATCATCTAAGAACTTATCTCGTACTCTAATAACTTTATCGACTTCGTATCTTTTCTTACTATAGATCATCACAACATTATTTAGAACTTCTTTGAATGATGTGAACTCTTCACCTTTCTGTTCAGGAGGAAAATATGTGCCTCCATAAAACGGTTTCAAATCTTGGTTTAAAAACACCGATAAAGGCCATCCACCTTGAAGTCCTGTTGACTGTAAATAAAATTGATACGCTTTATCTACATCTGGATACTCATCTTTATCTAACTTTATAGGGATAAATTTTTCATTTAATATTTTTGCAATCTCTTCATCTTCAAAAGATTCTCGCTCCATCACTTTACACCAATGACAAGAAGAGTAGCCTGATGATAAAAAGATAGGTCTATCAAGTTTTCTAGCAAGTTCAATCGTCTCAACAGACCAAGATTGCCACGCAACTGGATTCTTAGAATGCATTAATAAATACGATGATCTTTCATTATTTAATTTATTCTCTAAAATATAACTACCCTCAAACTATATAAAAACTTCTTAAATTATAACTCTATGTAACTGATATTTAAGTTCTGCATACTATCTGCAAGTTCATAAACTTATCACCGTAAATTTATCCACTTACATTTAATTAATACATATACTCTAGCATACTCTATACAAGTTAACGATACTTATATAAAGTCTAACAATATATATATACATAATTAACGATACATATATATATAACTATAATCTAATTTTGTAAAATATAAAAAAAGTCTTGTAAACAGTTTTATACTATTTACAAGACATAAAGTAAACATATTTCAAGCAATATACTAAATATTGCTATATAAAATTAATCAAACTTAAACAATCAAACAACTAAATATAACCTACTTTTTCTTCTTAGCAGGAGTTTTAGCAGAAGATTTAGCAGGAGTTTTACCAGCTGGTTTAGCTGTCGATTTAATCGAAGCTATCGCAACAGCAGCCGATACGATCATAGCTTCCATATCTGCATCAATTTCTATAATCTGAACTGGTTTCTCAAAACCTTGAATAACCATTCCAACTTTAACAAACTTGCCGAACGTCATTAATGATGAGTAAGCAGCATCTGCTGATGCAGCCGTTGGATAAACAAGTACATTCGCATCACCTTGAATTTTGCTAAATGGATATTTTGCTGCAGCTCTTGCATTAAGTGCTACATCAATAGTCATCTCGCCATCAATAACAAGTTTCGGTTTAAGCTCTTTAACATCTTCTAACGCTAATAGAACATCTTCTTGTCCTTCAGAGAAAGTATCTCCAAAATTAGAGTTGTTTATCATAGCAACTTTCGCAGACATACCAAATAACTCAGCAGTATCTACAGCACCAAAAACAGTGTCTGCTAAATCTTCTGAGTAACTTATTGATAATCTATCTGTTATTACTAGATCCATCTCTCTATTTGCAACGATTGTAGATGTTGTAATCTCATCAGCAGGGATAATACTATCGACGATATAAGCCGCCTCTTCGATCGTAAGCTTAGTAACACCAAGCATAGCATCTGCAACACCTTTAGATAGTAACATCGCCGCTAATCGGTTATGACACCCTCTAATATCTCTTTCAGCTTTTGCCAATGTCATACCGTTACGTTCATTTGCTTTAAGATACTCTTCAACGTATTTATCAACTACTTTAGAGTTGTATGGATCGACAATTTCAATACCTTTAAGATTGATTGATTTCTGCTCTGCAATACCTTTAACACATGGTTCGTGTCCTATAACTATCGGAGTTGCGATACCGAACTCTACCATATATCTAGCAGTAGCTAAAACTCTTGCATTATCGCCTTGAGCGAAAACTATTTTAGCTTTTTTAGATTTAGCTTTTTTAACGATAAAATTAACTAATCTTTTTTCAGGATATAATCTTGACTCTAATTTAGTTTTATACTCATCCCAATCTTTTATAGGGTGTTTAGCTACTTTAGTGTCCATAGCAGCCTTAGCAACAGCCATCGCAACAAATGGAAGCACACGAGCATCAACTGGTTTAGGTATAATATACTCTCTACCGAAACTTAACGACTCAACACCGTAAGCACGACATACATACTCAGGAACATCTAATTTAGTTAATTCAGCTAACGCTTTTGCAGCAGCTAACTTCATCTCATCATTAATTTCAACCGATCCTGTATCTAATGCTCCACGGAATAAGAATGGGAAACAAAGAACATTATTAACTTGGTTAGCATAATCTGATCTACCAGTTGCGATAATCGCATCTTTTCTTACTTTTTTAATGTTCTCAGGTAAGATTTCTGGATCTGGATTAGCCATAGCCATAATAATCGGATCTGGAGCTAATGATTTAACCATATCTGCAGTAAACGCATCTTTTACAGATAAACCAAGAAGAATATCTGCTCCTTTACAAGCATCTGCTAACGAACGAGCGTTTGTTGCTGTTTTAAATGGATCTTTATATTTATTCATACCATCAGTTCTACCTTCATAGATAACACCTTTAGTATCACACATAATAAGATTACTTTTCTTAACGCCTAATAATTTAAGTAGATTTGCAATAGCAAGCCCTGATGCACCTGCACCATTAATTACAACTTTAACATCACCGATCTTCTTACCAACGATCTCTAATGCACTTAGAACTGCACCTGATGCAACAATAGCTGTTCCATGTTGATCATCATGAAAAACTGGGATTTTCATCGTTTTCTTTAAAGTCTGCTCGATATCAAAGCACTCAGGAGCTTTAATATCTTCAAGATTTATACCACCAAATGTAGGCTCAAGCATTTCAACAGTCTTAATTATTTCATCAACACTTTTACTGTTAAGCTCGATATCAAATACATCAATATCAGCAAACCTTTTAAATAAAATACCTTTACCTTCCATAACAGGCTTACTAGCTAAAGCCCCTATATCACCTAATCCTAAAACAGCTGTACCGTTACTTATAACAGCTACAAGATTGTTCTTAGATGTATAAAGTCCTGCTGCTGCTGGATTTTTCTCTATCTCTAAACAAGGATATGCAACACCCGGAGAATATGCTAATGTTAGATCTTGTTGAGTTTCTGCTGGTTTTGTAGAAACAACTTCTATTTTACCCGGTCTTCCAATACTATGATAATCACATGCACGCTTCGCTAAGTCACTTTTTGACATAAACTCCTCCTATTTAAATACAATACTTATAAAAAATTCTACCTCATAGTATATCTTAAAATTATTTTATGCAAGATTTTTTAGACAACTAATCAATAGTATTTTTATAATTATAATAGAAAAGTGTTCTATTTTGAAAAAGAGTATGCTAAAATCTCCCCTATGACATTAACATTAACGCTCTACAGACAATATTTACAGATGGAGTTAGGATTAGCAAATAACACTGTTAACGCTTATAAAAATGATATATTGTCACTACTACTATTCTATAACAGTACAACCCCTAACTGTATAATAGATGATGAAAATATTGTATCATATATTAAAGAAGATAAAAATATAGATCTTTCTCCACTCATCAAAATCGATAGTAACAATATCGTCTCATTAATGGCGAAAATGCGAAAAGATGGATTATCTATCGAAACAATTCTTAGAAGATTATCAGGTATATCTCAATTTTTCAACTATCTGCTATTAGAGAAACTAATTAAGGTAAATCCGATAGAATTTATCGTTAAACCTAAAAAATGGGGGAAATTACCGATCTTTCTAACCTTTGAAGAAGTTGAGCAACTATTAAACTATAGAGATAAAAATGTTGATATAGGACTTAGAAATTCACTTATGATAGAACTGCTCTACTCATCAGGAATGAGAGTATCTGAACTTATATCTATCAAAACAACCGATATAGATTTTAAACGTGGAATAGTTACCGTGATGGGTAAAGGTTCTAAGATGCGTATTGTGCCTATATACGATAAACTGCTTATTGATATCAAAAACTATCTATCTATACGGTTAGAGAGGTTTGTTAAACAACCTGATAATGGGTATCTGTTTCTAAATAGATATGGAGATAGTTTGACGCGTCAATATGTATGGCAATGGTTAAAATCTGTATGTATGAGTGTTGGTATAAAGAAAAATATCTCTCCTCATACATTAAGACACTGCTTCGCAACTCATCTTCTTTCAGGTGGAGCTGATCTTAGAACTATACAGATATTTTTAGGACACGAAAATATATCTACAACCGAAATATACACTCATCTTGCTGATGATGATAAAAGAAATATACTTGCAAATTTTCATCCTAGATATAAATAAATTAAAATGGTAACATACAGTAGTTCTTAAATAAAATAAAATGGATAATAGTTTTATGAAGATAGTTATAACACATGCCAATCCTGATTTTGATGCAATTTCATCAGCGTACGCAGCGTTACTTATACATAACGCTGATCATATAGCTACTATAACTAGTTACGACGCTAATGTAACTGAATATCTTAAAAAAACTGAACTCAAAATACCTATCATACAGTATGCTGAAAAAGATATTGATCTTGTTACATCTATTGATGAACTTATCATCACCGATTGTAAACAACTTAAACGTATAGGTAAATTCGCTAAATTTTTAGATATAGCTAAACGTGTAGTGATATACGATCATCACCCTACACATCAAGCTGATATAAACGGTGATTTTGAAATCGTTAAAACTATCGGTTCAACTACAACTATATTAACTAAAATCATAGAAGAAAATAATATCTCACTAAGTAGCGAACAAGCAACTCTATTCGCTATAGGTATATACGAAGACACGGGACTACTTACATTTAGTAACACTACTCCTGATGATGCTCTAGCTGTTGCATATCTACTATCGCAAGACGCAAACCTTGAAGTCGTTAGCGACTCTGTAAAACGTGATCTTAGTAAGTTACAGGTATTTATTTTAAACGATCTATTGAGTACTCTATCTTTTATCACAACATCTGGTATAAATATCGCTGTAGCGCACGCAACGGTTGATGAATATTACGATGATGTTTCATCTATTGCACAGAAATTAATGCAGATAGAATCACTCGACTCTCTATTCATACTCATATCAACTGGAGGAAGAGTTGTAATTGTTGGTAGAAGCAATACAAAACTTGTCGATGTATCATCTATTGTTAAATCATTCGGTGGTGGTGGACACGCATCTGCTGGATCTGCAACAATTAAAGATCTTCTTCTACAAGAGGCGTTAGATATATTGAAACTTGCTATTCAAGAAAATGTTCACTCTGTTAAACTTGCTAATGAAGTTATGACTTCTCCTGTTAAATTCGTCTCTACTGATACAACTTTACACGACGCTCTTGATATAACTATGAAGTACAATCTAACTAATATGCCTGTTGTTGATATAAACAATAAAACTGTCGGTATCGTATCAAGGAAAGATCTCCTATACGGCGTTAAACACGGCTTACAGTTAGAGCCTATAAATGTGATGATGAATAGTGAGTTCGATACAGTTACTCCTGATACTCTATACTCTGATGCTCAACGATTAATCGTCTCTAAAGGATATAAGCTTCTACCTGTCGAAGAGAATGGAGAGCTAGTTGGAGTTATAACAAGAACAGATATTTTAAGAATTCTAAGTGATAACTTATCAATTAATAACGGTTCTGAGATCACAAATATTGAGTATGAAAATTATCCAAAAATAAAAAATATAAAATCATTATTAAAAAGTTCAACCCCTCCTATAATACAAGATATGATAAAAGTGATTAAAGAGTTAGCAGATCAAAACTCTACAAAAATATATTTAGTCGGTGGATTTGTTCGTGATATATTTATTAAAAAAGAAAACTTCGATTTAGATTTCGTAATAGAAGGCGATGATGCAACTATATTTGCAACAGAACTTGCAAAAAAATTAGATGCAAGAACTTCTATTCATAACGATTATAAAACAGCATCGGTTATACTGAACGACGGAACTAAATTAGATTTCGCAACTGCAAGAATTGAACATTATATAAAACCTGGTGCGTTACCTACAGTTGAAGAAGCATCTATTCGTAACGATCTTTTCAGAAGAGATTTTACTATCAATGCAATGGCTATAAGGTTAGACGGAGATCATTACGGAGAGCTAATAGATTATTTTAGAGGACAAGAAGATATCATCGGTAAAAAAATAAGAGTGTTGCACTCTCTAAGTTTTATAGATGATCCAACAAGAGCTTTTAGAGCGATTAGATTCGCTGTAAGGTTTGATTTCGATATAGGTTCACATACTAAAAAATTAATGAAACATGCTGTAAGTATCAAAGTGTTTGATAGAGTTGTCGGACTTAGATTATACACAGAACTTAAATTAATCTTAAAAGAAAACTCTTTTATGCGTGCACTTGATATGCTTAAAACATACAACCTACTATCTTTTTTTAGTAAAAAAATTGCACTCGATCAAATCAAATTAGATAGATTTACACGATTAACAAAGTTTGTATCATGGCATAGTATCGAACATGTTGATTATTTAGAAATCTGGAAGATGAGGTTCTACATACTTTTATCAAACTTGAACGCTAAAGAGTTTGAAGAGCTGTTAGTTAAACTCTCATTATCTGATAAAACTATTGAACATATGAAAAAAGATTTTAACAATATTAACCATGCAGTAAAATTGTTTAATAAAACAGATAACATAAAACCATCTAAAATAGTCGAAGTATGTAGTCAAATATCTATTGAGGCAACGATACTTATATCTGTAATGTCTACTAATGGTAACGTCGATATCGCTAAAGAGTATCTAGGAACTTATAGAAATATAACTACAGAAATTAACGGTAACGATCTGATTAAACTTGATATTCCTAAAGGAAAAATATACGCAGAGATATTAGAGGAAGTTAAAAATGCTAAACTTGACTCAATCGTAAACGGATATCAAGAAGAAATAGATTTTGCAAAAAAAACATATTCAGATATAATTAAAAAATAAGAGTTAGTGTCGATACAGTTATAAACTGAACACACATTTCTAACTAGTACATATAAGTGAGTACAACTATAAACTGAACACACGTTTATAATTTAATACCATACTCTAAGGAGGCGATATTTGAGCTTTGTGAAAGAAATTCTAATTCCGCAAAATATTATTCCAACACTTTTAGGAAGAAATGATAACAACCTAAAAATGATTAAAGCTGCATTTAATATTAGTATATCTGTGATCGGTGAAAAAGTTACGATCGAAGCTGAAAGTAGCGATGAAGCAAACTCTGTATCTTTTTTAATCGACAATCTAGTATCGCTTGCTAAAGGGCGTGAACTAACTAGTGAGGATATCGTACTTGCTATTAAAATGGTGAACTCTAATGAAAGCACACATATACACTCTGTACTATCTGAGAAAATAAAAGTATCTGGATTTGTAAAAACAGTTATCGCAAAATCTCCATCACAGAAGCAGTATGTTGAGGCTATGCGTGGATCGGATATGGTGTTCGGTGTCGGTCCTGCTGGAACTGGTAAAACATATCTTGCTATGGCGATGGCTATCAATCATTTTATCGAGAAAAAAGTTAATAGAATAATTTTAGCTCGTCCTGCTGTTGAGGCTGGAGAAAAATTAGGATTTCTACCCGGCGACTTAGCGGATAAAATCAATCCATATCTTAGACCGTTATACGACGCTCTATACTCTATGATGGATATCGAGTACGCAACAAAATTGATAGATAAAAATGTTATCGAAGTAGCTCCCCTCGCCTTCATGAGAGGAAGAACATTAAACGACTCTTTTGTGATACTTGATGAAGCACAAAACACTACTGAAGAACAGATGAAAATGTTTCTAACTAGATTAGGGTTTAATTCTAAGGCTGTTATAACGGGAGATATCACACAGATAGATCTACCAACTGGTAAGCAATCAGGACTTGTAACTGCGATTGATATTTTAACACCGATATCAGGGATAAAATTTATAAAATTTACTGATAGAGATATAGTGAGACATCCACTCGTTTCAAAAATTGTTAAAGCATATGAAAGTGCTATGACTAAAACAAAAACAAGATAAATAATTAATAAGAGTTGATAATGAAGTTGTATATAACCGATGAGGCTGAACTAGGTTTAGATCATGATTTTTTCAAAACTGTTTTAGATGTAATATTTAAAGAGTTGAATGATAATAGATTAGAAAAACGTGAAATCTCATTACTTCTAGCAGATGATGAAACTATTCAAGAGTTAAATAAATCGTACAGAAATATCGATAAACCAACAGACGTTCTATCGTTTGAAATAGAGAGCGATACTATGCTAGGCGATATTATCATATCTGTTGAGACTGCAAAAAAAATGGCAGTAGAGTATAATATATCGCTGAACCGTGAGATCGCATTTCTATTTATTCATGGTATTCTACATCTGCTCGGATACGATCATGAAATATCAGATGAAGATGAAAAAGAGATGTTCGCACTTCAAACAAAAATATTAGATCAAACAAATATTGTGTAATCTGAAAACTTAATATATATATCCTTTAGATACTACTTGGAACAAATAGACACTTATATTACGGAGAAATAAAAATATATTTATGAACATAGAAAATCTATCAAACAAATATCCTATAAGTTTTGATCTATTAAATATTAACGATAGCGACACATGGGAGAAAAATAAAATCGACTTAGGAAGATGTAGTGTATTTCCTAACACTTTCACAACATATCAAGAATTAGTTGAGAACGTTGATAATATAAACCTTGATACAAGAGCTTTGTATAGAGAGTATTTTCACCACTTTTTACTTGATATTATGCAAACAACTACAATATATAAAAGTATAGAAAAATCAAAACAGATAAGTATCATAGATATCGTAAGCACCGATGATATTATACTTCTTACTGAAAAATGTGGAATGAATATATTTATCCCCGATTGGCAAATAGTACTCATCGGACATGATGATTATGGATTTATACTGCTTTCAAATAGTTGTAATCAGAATTTAGATATCATTATCAACTTACTATCTAAGCATTCACTATTCTTGCTAAGAACTAGAGATCAATCGTAATATTTTTCATCTAAACAGATATCTATCTTATAAAATTATCACTGCATTAAAACAACTTATATATATTGACAAACAAATACTTATCTATAATATTATAGTAGTATAAAATAGGAGAACACACACTTATGAGCACAATTATTATTACTGCAAGTCCACGTCAACTTGATAATCCAACATCTCAATTAGTTGAAGCAATTCCAAGTTATGTAAGTGGGATATCAAATGAAAAAATCATAAAATATAATCATGAATTTCTTGAAGATGAAACAAACAATATGGTTATATATTTTAAGACGGAACTGCCTATCAACGAAGCCGTTGAGCAGATTACAACTCTTTTTAAAGGCTACAAAATTATCGGTAACAATCTTAATAGATCTGCATATATTTATACCTCTGAAAAAGATGATGCAACCTTTGATGAGTGTAAATTAGCGTTCCCTCTTGAGCCTCATAAAGATATTAATACTCCTCTCACAGCTGATGAAAGAAAAGCTTATACGATAGAACAATTAAAGGCTAGAAACATACCTTACAATGAACATCTCCCCGCGATTGAAACATCTGAAAATATTGATCTTCGTAAACCTAATGAAGTGTTGAAAAGAGCGCTTACATCTCTGATTATAATCCAACTAGCTTGCGATATAGCAAATAAAAAAGCAACACCTGAAAATGTAGAGCTAGTAAAAAATATATTAAAAACTTATGGGCTTGAAAATGAGCTTACAGAGAAAGAACAAAAAATTCTAAACCTTGATGCAACAGATCAAGAGGTAGTAAATATTGTTTGGCGTTATGAATCTATATGGCCTCTTTTTTGGGCGTTAGGATTTATTTCTTGTTTAGAGTTTCCAAATAAAATCTGCGATTCAACTGCACTTACTAAACTCTTGTTCGGTACAGATAAATATAGATCAATTGATGATTTTTTAAGTGATATACAACCTGTAAATATAGAGTACTTACTAGATGAAGCAGATTTGATTTTTAGACTTAGCTGGGCTTGTACTAATGCTCGTGTTAAAGGTGAGACTATCCCTGCTGGAATGGATAACAGTGTCGTTGTTGAAAGACATAGAGGATTTAACTGGCTCATGAATGCATTTGATGCAGAAAATTGGGATACGGTTTCTGCTCATACTTAGAGATATTTTATAGTTATAATCTATCCTAACGATATTTGTAAATTTAATTCATGCGTGTTTATGTTTTTTTGATTATACACTTTCTTATTTTGTAAGTTGTACTTACTTGCGAACCTGTGTTTGCTTGTGAACCTGTACCTACTTACGAACCTGTGTTTGTTTGTGAACTTGTATAACTTACGAACTTGTGCCTACTTACGAACTTGTGCCTACTTACGAACTTGTACTTACTTGCAAACTTGTACTTACTTACAAACTTGTGTTTGCTTGTGAACTTGTATAACTTACGAACTTGTGCCTACTTGCGAACTTGTGCTTGCTTGCAAACCTGTGCCTACTTGCGAACTTGTGCCTACTTGCAAACTTGTGCTTGCTTGCAAACCTGCACTTGCTTGTGAACCTGTATAACTTACGAACTTGTGCCTACTTGCGAACTTGTGCTTGCTTACAAACCTGTGCCTATCTACAGACCTCTACTTGCCTGCAAACTTGCGCCTACTTGCGAACCTGTACTTGCTTGTGAACTTATATAACTTACAAACTTATGCCTACTTGCGAACCTGTGCCTACTTGCGAACCTGTACTTGCCTGCGAACCTGTACTTGCCTGCGAACTTGAACGATTATCTCTCATCAATCAGTTAATCGATTAATTATGAACTATAACTTCTAATAGATTTTATAGCTATCAATACATAAATAAAAAACTACTTGGAGCATCTATGTATAAAAAGTATAAAAAAGAATTGGAACTTGCAGAAGCTAAATATCATGAATTTGAAAAGTGTACAAAAAAACTTCTACAAGATACGATTAAACAAAGTGTTAGAACAGAGATAACTGATGGGTATAGATATAATATCACCCCTTTTCAAAATGAACGATATGGATTTAAAACAAACGGTAAAACAATCGCTAAGGAGATTGTTAAAAACAGCTGTATTAAATATTATTTTGATGAACAAGATAATATTATTTTAGAAGAAAACATGTCTGCCTTTCTTAAAGAATTTCATAATA
Source organism: uncultured Deferribacteraceae bacterium (assembly GCA_947041225.1). Classification (GTDB taxonomy): domain Bacteria; phylum Chrysiogenota; class Deferribacteres; order Deferribacterales; family Mucispirillaceae; genus CAMQYB01. The sequence goes on from CAMRDM010000014.1 coordinate 36,160, forward strand.
GAACTATCTACTTACATGAAGAGAATTGCTTGTTAATAATTAGACTAGTTGGCACTGATATAAATAGTATTAACATCTGTACTCTCATTAATGGACAAGTTATAAAATCTATAGGATTTGCTCAATATGGAGTGAGTATAAATCTATATGAATATAGTGATAACCAGCTTCAACAGATTATAATTTATAATAAAGAACATAGTGCTACTTCTGAACACTGCTCTACAGAACAGTTTCACTACGATAAAAAATATAACCTAGAATGTATCATAAAGAGACATAGTAATGACTATCTGACAACACTTTATAGCACTAAAAAAATAAATTATAAAAATTTGACTGAACGGCTGGAGACAGAACTCACTTCATCTATAAAAAAATTTATAAGCAACTATACTGATGACGATATTACTGTGGTTGGTTTTACATGTCAACCAGCGCATAACTGTTTCTATATATCTATGCACACAGATGAGTTTGAAGAATACCTAAACCCTGCAGATTTTACTTACGAAATTGTCTGCTCATTAGATTTAATCGATCGCCCTTTAGACGATGAGGAAGAAAGAAAAGTTGTTCTAGCTTCTGTAAACGCTATCAACAATTTTACACGTAGTGACGTTTTTAAATCTATCCCTAAAGCTGAAGAATTTTGTGCAACTATATTCTATTACGATCTAGAGTATTACGAAAAAGAAAATGATGATGTTAAAAAAATATTAAAAGATAATCCATACTTCAATTGTGAAAGTGATGATGAGTAATTTTTACATACCTATAACTATCACACAAAACACTTCTCGCTAACCGATGTTAAAATCAACTTAGAAATTGATCGACAATACAATAAGAATAGTCTCTTAGATATCTTATAGTATTGGTTATTTCTTAAACAATAAGTTTCTACTTGATAGTTATCTTGATCACAAAACTAATTAAATAGATGTTCGTTATATATCTATCATTCAACCCTGAATATACCGATCAATTAATGGTTATTTATTTCGATACAAATAAAGAAATAATTTTAGTTTCACATGAAAATTAGTTCATATTAATTATATAATAAAACTGAATATAAAAACAGATAACAGACAACAATTGAGAAATTATTGATCTGTCTTTTTTTGTCTAGGTTTATGGTTTGTACTTAGGGTTGTGATTGTTTGTGTGCTAATGTTTTAACTTTAGGTTTGTGATTGTGGTTTGGATTAATGCTTCGGTTATACTTATGCTTGCGATTGGTTTATGTGCTAATGTTTTCAGCTTAGTTTTGTGGTTTGTGGTTAATGCTTAGGTTGTACTTATACTTGCGATTGGTTTATGGTTTGGGGTTTGGATTAATGCTTTGTTTGTACTTAGGATTGTGATTGGTTTGTGTGCTAATGTTTCAACTTTGGGCTTGTGATTGGATTATGAGTTACTGTTTCAAATTTAGGTTTGTGTCAATACTTAGCATATACTTATGCTTGGGGTTGGTTTATGGTTTGGATTAATGCTTAGGTTATACTTATGCTTGGGGCTGGTTTATGTGCTAATGTTTTAACTTTAGGTTTGTGTTTATAGTTGTAGTTTGGGTTAATGCTTCAAGCTTTGGGTTTGGGTTACTGTTTCAAGTTTATGGTTTATACTTATGCTTGGGGTTGGTTTATGTGCTAATGTCTCAACTTTGGGCTTGTGATTGGATTATGAGTTACTGTTTCAAATTTAGGTTTGTG